>WLFD01000056.1 GCA_009703925.1 Actinomycetota bacterium
AGGAGTGACCGCCGCACCGGCCGAGCCGGAATTTCACGGTGACAACACCCCGGTGTTCTGGCGCTTCGGTTGGGACCTCACCACGACGTTGCGGGCTGCCGGTTTCGAGACGACGGTTCTGGTGACCGAGGAGTGGCTCGACTCGCTCTCCGGAAAGTCGCCGCGCCCCATTGACGTCGGAGACGGTTTCGCCGTCAACGACATCTGCGAGCATGTCGTCATCGCAGATCTCGTCGCAGTGGCGACGCCCGAGACCGCCCGCCGGTTCGGTTTTCTCCCACCTCACCAGTTTGCGACTTGGGAATGTATCAAGCGCTGATCCGGCGATCGCTGACGATTCCGCTCGAACCGATGCGGTGGTTGGTTGTCGGCTGCCTCGGCATCGCCCTCTTGGGTCTGGTGATGCCGTTTCCGGTGTTCCCGCCATGCCCGATGCTGACCGTCACAGGTGTTCCGTGTCCGATGTGCGGGATGACGCGTTCGGTTCGCTCGTTTTCGGTCGGAGACATCGACGCGTCGATTCGCTATCAACCGTTCGGAATCATCGCTGCGATCGTCGGAATCGGCGTGCTGGCCTTGTGGGCCACGCCGACCACCCGCCGGATCGTCTCTGTCCGCATCCCGGTGGTCATCGCTGTTTCGTGCGTGGCTGGTTCGTGGATATGGAACATCGGTTTCAATCCGACCTTCTGACGCTCGTTTCGAAGAACCGGTGAATCTCGGGTTTCCCGCCGGAACGAAAACAGCCCCGGACGATCGTCCGGGGCTGCACACGAGATGAGAGGGAAATCAGGCGGTGACGCCCTGGCTTTCCCAGAGTCCGTTCGCTGCGTTCTGGGTCTGGAAGATCCAGATGAAGATGCCGACGATGGGCAGCAGGATCCAGAGACCGTTCAGCGCCGAGACTCCTTCGGGCAGGCCTGCACCCTTGCGGGTGTTTCCAACCTGAGCCGGGAGAAGGAAGATCGCGACGATCGAGCAGAAGAAGGTGATGAGCAGACCGAAGACGCCGGAGATGCCTTCGTTGCTGAACTCGTTGGTTTCCTTGAACATTGCATAGTGCCAGTACAACCCGTAGATACCGAGCGTGACGATGCTGAGCAGAATCACGACAATCGGATTCCGAATCTTTCCTGTTGGCCGCATGGGTCCCCCCTTGGGGATAGATGAAACGTCGAAAAGTTCGACACGTCACCTTAGGTTCAGAGCCGACTGTTGTTGGGGGACTCTTTCGATGGGCCACCCGTTGTAGGTTCGAAACGGGGAAAAGGGGGAACCATGGCTTTCGATCCGCTTGTTGCCGATTTCGATGATCCTGAACTCGCCGAGCTGCGGCGATCCTGTCCGGTTTCGCGGACCGGATCGGGGGCTTGGTTCCTGGCCCGTTACGAGGACTCGGTGGCGGGGGCAAAGGACGTCGACCGATTCGTGGCGAGTTTCCGCGAACCCGGGGTGGTCGTGCCCGACGAGGAACAACTCATCAGCGAGATCCCGGAGCCCCGCCACGGACAGATCCGTCGCATCATCAACTCGGCGATCGCCGCTCACCGCATCACGCGGGTCGAGCCGTTCTGTGTGTCGCTGTGCAACGAACTCCTCGACGGGATTCTCGAATGTGACGGTCCGGTCGATCTCATAACCGACTACGTGATGCCGGTACCGAACAACGTGATCGCCCATCTACTCGGGGCTCCCGCAGATGATTTCCGTCGTTGGGCGGCGTGGTCCGACGAGGTCGTTCAAGGGACGTATCCGACGAAGAATCGCAACGACCGTGGTGAGGGTCTGGCCGGAGCACATCCGGAGTTTGTGGATTACGTGGATTCACTGATCGCCGATCGTCGTCGTCAACCTGAGGACGATTTCATCACGAGACTGGTGAACACCGAGGTCGATGGTCGGCGACTCACCGACATCGAGACTCGCACCCAGCTCGTGTTCCTTTTCATTTCCGGAAACGAAACGACTCGGCATCTGATCGGCAACCTGCTCTGGCGCGTTGTGAATGATCCCGGGCTGTTCGCAGCCCTCGATACGGATCGTTCGCTGATATCGAACGCGGTTGAGGAGTCGCTGCGGATGGACCCGCCGGTGCGTTTCCTCATGCGCAACTGCATGGCGGACACCCAACTGCACGGCGAATCGATTCCCGCCGGCGACAAGGTTGTATTCGGTCTCGCTTCGGCGAACCGCGACGAGCGTCAGTTCGACGACCCACAGAACTTCCACCTCGAACGACCCGATCAGCGCAGCCACCTTGCGTTCGGCGGCGGACCCCATGTCTGCCCCGGGGCGGCGTTGGCCCGCCTCGAGGCGCGGGTTGCCGTCGAGGTCTTCCTCGACCGGGTGGGTTCGGCGACGGCGGCTGAACCGGGAACCTACGACGGGGTGCCGGTGTTCTGGGCGCATGGGCCCCGGACGCTTCGCGTACGCTTGGACCGTTGAGGGGATGGCCCTCGGCCGTATGTTCGGGGGATAGCTGTGGCCGGTCGTCTTGAAGGCAAAGTCGCGATCGTTACCGGTGCTGCACGCGGTCAGGGGCTGGCGGAAGCGCAACTGTTCGCATCCGAGGGGGCCGACGTGATTGCCGGTGATGTCCTCGATCATGACGGTGTGTACCTCGACGTGACCTCGGCGGAGAGCTGGGCCGCTGCGGTGGCGCTGGCCGTCGACCGTTTCGGCCGCGTGGACGTGTTGGTCAACAACGCCGGAATCCGCGCCGACGGTCTCGTTCACGAGATGGCAGCCGCCGATTTCCAGCGCATCCTCGATGTCAACCTCATGGGTCCGCTGCTCGGAATCCAGGCTGTCGTTCCGCACATGACACGTGGTGGTTCGATCATCAATGTCTCGTCACTCAACGGTCTCGCCGCGCAGGGCGGCAGCGCCGCGTACACCTCGTCGAAGTTCGCGTTGCGGGGTCTGACCAAGGCGGCAGCGCTCGACCTCGGCCCGCTGGGTATCCGCGTGAATGCGATCCTCCCGGGTGTCATCCGCACGCCGATGGTGGCCTACATCGTTGATCAGTACGAGGAACGTCTGGCCTCCGGCCTTCCATTGGGACGTATCGGCGAACCCATGGACGTCGCCCAGGCGGCGGTGTTCCTTGCCAGTGACGACGCGTCCTGGCTGACCGGGATCGATCTGCCCGTCGACGGCGGCCACACGGCGAGTACGCCGAAGCTTTAGATGGACCGCCTCGATCTGGTTGATCCCGAGCTCTATCGGTCCGGTGTGCCGCGCGAGTACTTCCGCTGGTTGCGCGACAACGATCCGGTGGCGTGGCACGACGAGATCGATGGGCCCGGCTACTGGGTATTGACCCGATATGACGACGTCGTTGCCGCCAACCGGGACTGGGAGCTGTACTCGAACGCTCTGAAGGGATCATCGATCGAAGAGGCGCGTTCCGAGGAGGAACTCGCCGGACGGCGTCGGATCTTCGTGAACCAGGACCCGCCCGATCACACGCGGCACCGAAAGCTGGTCAGTTCGGCGTTCACACCGGGTCAGGTCAAGCGCATGACCCCACTCATCGAAGCCACGTGTTCCCGACTTGTCGACGAGATCCTCGACGGTGAGGTCCACGACTTCGTGACCGTTGCCGAGGAACTGTCCTTCCAGATGGTTGCCACGCTGTTCGGCGTTCCGGAGGGGGACTGGCCGGCGCTCATCGAGATCACTCGGGCGCTCGCCGACTTCCAGGATCCCGAGGTCAACCCGTCGCTGGCGCCTCGTCCCGAGATTCAGCACCAGATGTTCTCCTACGCCACCGAACTTCTTGCCAAGGTCAGGATGGATCCGGTCGCGCACTCCGGCATCGTCTCGGAACTGGTGAACGCACAGATCGAGGAGGACG
The DNA here is from genome assembly GCA_009703925.1 of Actinomycetota bacterium. Classification (GTDB taxonomy): domain Bacteria; phylum Actinomycetota; class Acidimicrobiia; order Acidimicrobiales; family Acidimicrobilacustridaceae; genus Acidimicrobilacustris. The sequence continues at coordinate 3,860 of WLFD01000056.1, forward strand.
GCGTCGCTCACCGACTCACGGACCTCGAGATAATTGCGTTCTTCCCGGCCGTTCTTGTCGGCGGACTCAGCACCACCGCTCACACGATGGTCGAAGCGGTGAACTCCTGGATCGAGGACCCGGAACTGTTCGCGGAGTGGTCGGGAGAGGAATGTCCGCCTGCGGTGGTCGAGGAGATGTTGCGCTGGCGGGGGCCGGTCATGTCGTTCCGGCGAACTGCCACCGCCGATCACGAACTGCACGGGGCCTCGATACGGGCCGGTGACAAAGTGCTCCTGTCGTACGCATCGGCCAACCGCGACGAGCGCCATTTCGCCGACCCGGATGTCTTCGACGCATCGCGCGTCCCGCTCGATCATGTGGCGTTCGGAGGTGGCGGCCCCCATTTCTGCATCGGGGCCCAACTCGCGCGACTCGACCTGCGTCTCGTCTTCAGCGAACTGTTCCGGCGCGTCGAGTCCTTCGAACTCGCCGGCGATCCCGTGCGTCTGCGAGCCAATCAGTTCGCAGGCTGGCTCCATCTTCCGGTCAGGGCCACTGCGCGCTGACGGCGTGCAGTTTCGGATCGGGAAACACGTCCATGGCCGAAGCTCCCGATTCCCGAACCGAATCGATCTGTGTGGGCTGTGGGCTCTGTTGTGACGGAACGGTCGTGACCCACCTGGCCGTGAGCGATGAGAGCGATCTCGGGCTTCCGCTCAGGGGCCTCGGCGTCGAGTTGATCTATGAGGCCGATCCACCGGTGTTCGCATTGCCGTGCCCGGCCGTTGCCGCCGGTGAGTGCACGATCTACGGACTGCACCGGCCACATGCCTGCCATGTCTACGAATGTGCGCTTTCGTCCTCCGTGCTGAACGGGGAACGATCACAGGTGGAGGCGCGCAGCATCATCGCCGAGGTCCTCGACGCCCGATCGCGCTCCGGGTCCGATCCCGGGGCGGAGCGACGCGTCGCCGACCTCGTGGCCGAGTACTTCCTGGCGTGAATCCGACCCGGACAGCTGATCGCGTGTGGGAGCATTGTTCGTGATTCCAGTTCCGACCATCGACATCTCGAATCCATCGACCGCCTCGCTGGCTGCTCTCGACGATGCCTGTCGGGACCATGGTTTCTTTCTCCTTGCGGGGCACGGACTCGACGCAGTCATCGACCGCACGTGGGCCGAGACGCGTGCGTTTTTCGATGCCGATCGATCGGTGCGGGTTTCGATCATGCGCACGCAGGAGAATCCCCTCGGTTATTTCGACCGCGAGCTGACGAAACGGAAGCGCGACACGAAGGAAGTCTTCGATTACCTCGATCCGTCGATCGAGCAACTCGACGAACGGAATCGGTGGCCGGAGGGCCTGCCCGGATTCCGCGACTCGATGGTCGAGTTCTTCGAGGAGTTCAGCTCGCTCGCCGATCGGACGCTCGGACTTCTGCACGACGCGCTGGAACTTTCCGAAGGCGCACGGCCGCAGATCGCAAGTGATCGGCACAGCAGCACCGTGCGTCTCAACCACTATCCGGTGGGTGATCCGGTTCCCGAGGGTGAACGCTCCGGGATCGTGGGGTTGGGTGACGTTGCCCTCGGTCAGCACACCGATCCCGGTGTGCTGACCCTGCTTCTTCAGGATCAGACCGGTGGTCTGCAGACCGAGTCGACCGCATTGGGTTGGATCGACGTTCCCCCGGTTCCGGGGACGATCGTGGTGAATCTCGGTGATTGCATGCAGGCCTGGACGAACGATCGTTACCGGGCCGCCGTGCATCGGGTCGTCCCGATGACGGAGATGCGTCGTTTCAGCATCCCGTATTTCTCCAATCCGAACCGCGCCTCGGTTATCGAACCCGTCGAGGAGTTGTGTCCGGACGGTCCGCGTTATCGGGCCTTCGAGTGGCGCGAGTTCACCGCCGCCCGGGCCTATGACAACTTCGTCGATGCCGGCACCCCCGACACGCAGGTCACGGACTACCGCCTCGAGCGTTGACGGAACGGAGCGAGCGTCGTACGCACGGAGTCAGTCGACTGCCGTCGCCGAATGTTGCTCGTCGCCATCGGGTTTCCGACTCGGCAGGCCCTTGGTGAAGAAGAGTGCGATCGCCGCGATCACCACGGTCGCCAGTAGCCCGACCCTCAATGCCTTCAATTGGGCATCTTCGTAATCGGCCACGACCTGATCGGTGATCTCGGGCGGAATCCCGAGGTCGAGTGACGTGGAGCGGACCTGATCGGCGGTGACGAAGCTCACCCCTTCGCTGACCGAGATCGTCGCCTGCTCCGTGACGGCCGCGGGGACTTCGGGGTTGTCGGTGATGGTTGTGATGAAGTTGGAGGCAAGACCGGAAAGGACGATCGCTCCGATGAGTGCGACGCCCACAGCCGATCCGAGTTGCTGGGCCGTGTATTGCAACCCGCCGGCCTCACTGCGGCCCGAGGCATCAACGGAGGACTGGACGACGTTTCCGAGTTGCGATGCGATGAGGCCCATCCCGACGCCGAGCAATCCCATGGCGAGACCGAACATACCTCCTTGGAGATCCGGTTCGATGCTCGAGAGGAGCACGACGACGGCTATGACGATGATGATCAGGCCGACCCGCACGATGCTGCGCACGGCGAACTTCGTGGCGAGCCACGAGCCGCCGATTGACGCGACCAGCATTCCGACCGAGACGGGAAGCATGCGGATGCCCGTCTCCAACGCGTTGAAACCGAGCACAAGCTGTAGATAGAGCGGCGTCGTGAAGAAGATCCCCATGAGGATGAGGTTCTGGGCGAGCATCGTCTGCAGACCCGCACGAACCGGTTTGATCTTGAGGATCTCGAGATGGATGAGCGGATCGGTTCCGCGTTCGACGCGAAGCTTCTGCCAGCGGACGAAGAGCCAGAGTGTGAATGCGCCGAGACCGACGAGGAACGGCGAGAGCGAGAATCCCAAAATCGTGATCGGGGAGTTCTTGGGCATGATCCATCCCCAGGAACTGGCCTGGAGCACACCGATGACGATGAACCCGAGCCCGATTGCCGACAGCGCCGAACCGACGGTGTCGAGTCGGGGACGCTGTTTCGGACCGGGTGCTTCCTTGAGCAGTCGCATCGCAGCGAGGATGGCGGCGACAACCACAACCTCGCCGACGAACACGACGCGCCACGTCAGTTCTGTGGTTGCCCATCCGCCGAGGATCGGACCGACGGCGATTCCGGCGCCGGCAACGCCGCCGATGACGGCGTAGGCGACCGAGCGATCGCGGTCGACGTAGTTGCCCGCGATGAGGGCGGCCAGTGCCGGCAGTACGAGAGCGGCACCGATTCCTTCGAGGATCGACCATCCGATGGCGAGAACCTGAACCGACGGGGCAACCGCCGTGAGGGCGGAACCGAAGCCGTAGATGATCAGGCCGATGATGAATGCCCGTCGTCGGCCGACGAGATCACCGATTTTTCCGCCGGTGATCATGAACATGGCCATGACGAGCGAGTACAGCGTGATGACGATCTGGATGGCCGTGACCGATGTGTCGAGATCGTCGACGAGTTGGCTGATCGACACATTCATGACGGCCTGATCGAGCACCATCAGGAACTGTGCCGCCGCCAGAATGCCCAGTGGGCCCCATTTCTTCATTCCTCGAACAGTAATCATTCGACAAGACGAAGTGTGTCGGGAAGATTCATTCTCCGTACCTTTCTTGTGAGGAACAACGGCGACAATCCGGCCGCCACCACGCCAACGATCAGGGCGATGACGATGCTCGTTCCCGAGAGATCGACGACTATGTCGAATTCGGGGAGCGTCGTCTGCGAGAACGAATCGATCAGCCACGTCTCGGCGAGCAGGCCCACCGTCACGCCGATGATGGTGGCGAGCACGCCGATGGTCATGGCTTCACGGATGGCCAGACCGATCACCGTGCGCGTTCTCAGTCCGAAAGCCAGCATCGTCGCATTGTCGCGACGGCGTTCCTCGATGCTGATCCTCGTCGAGTTGAAGGCGATGAGGACGGCGAGAAGAAACACGGCGATCTCGGTGACATAGAGAAATCCGATGACCTGTGCGAGCGCCTCGTCGAACGACTCGCCGATCCGGGAGACGGGTTGGGCGGCTGCGACTCCGGGTATGGCGAACATGGCTCGCTGGACGTCGGTGCGATCGAAACCGGGCGCCGGGAGAATCTGGAAACCGTTGGCGAAATCGGACAAGCCGAACGAGTCGGCCCAACTGCTGGCGAGATAGGCGAAACCTCGGACTGGTGAGGGGTGGAGAGCCGCCACGATGAACTCCGTCTCCGCCATCGTCGTGCCGTCCGGGGTGAGCAGTGGATGACGCAGAATCAGGGTGTCGCCCGGTTCGACCTGCAGATCGGCGGCCGCCTTCTCGGCGAGGATGATCCCGGAGTCGACCCCGTCGGAAGCGACACGCGAGACGGTCGGTGACCATTGCGCTTGCTCGAGATCGAGAAGTTCGACAACCAGATCGATCTCCTCGCCGGCGGCGGAAGTACGAGCCGCAGCCGGGAGGATGAGCGACGGATCGGCGGTGCCAACCGCCGGATTCGACCTGATCTCCGCCACCACGGGTGAGGAGTCGGGATAGTACGAATCAAGCGTCACCGAGACCCGCTCGGGACTTCCTCTGGTCGCCTCGGCGGCGCCACGGTCGATCGTGAGGATGAAGCTGTCCATGATCCCGAGAATGGCGACGAGCGCGGCGATTGCGGCACCGATGCCGGCGGCGGTCAGGAGCGTGTGGCGCGGCGCTCGCAGGAGATTGCGGATGGGCAGCTGCGAGATGCTCGATCCCGGAAGACGCACGTTCGCGGCCCAGCTCCCGATCCGACCCGAACCCGACGCCATGTGCCCGGTGCGGATCGCCACGATCGGCTCGACCCTGATCGCTCGCCACACCGGAACGATGCTGGCGAGCAGAGGCACCGCGAACGCGAGGAGCACGCCCTTGGCGAACAGGCCGGGCTGGAACGGCGTGAGATACACGGGAAGCGGGAGGATCGAATCGAGTGAGTTGCGCAACAGGGCCCCGACGACTGCCCCAGCCGCGAGACCGAAGATGCTCCCCAGGATCGCAACCTGGACTCCGACGAGCAGGGGGCGGATGGCGAGGCGCGGGCGCGGGAGTCCGAGAGCCATTCCGATGCCGATCTCGCGGCGCTGGGCGTGGACTACCCGGCTGATCAGATTGAACGCGGCGAGGGCGGCAGCGGCCAGCACGAGGCCGGAGAGAAGATCCCAGATCTGCTGGTCACTTCCGATGTCGTCGTAGAGGACCCTGTAAGCGGGGGACTCCTCGCGGGTCGTGACGGTCGCCCCGGTTCCCGCCGTGGCGTTCAAGGCGGTTTCGAGTTCGGTCCGGATCGATTCGACATCGGCCCCATCGGCGATCGTGATGGCGGCGTCGTTGACCTGACCCGGTAGTCCTGCCAGATCCTGAGCCGTGGCGATGTCGGTGTAGAGCGTGACGTAGTCGGCCTGAGCGAACAGTGCTCCCTGGGTTCCGGTCACGAAGAATTCGTCGGGCGCGATCCCGTGTCCTGTGAACTCGATCGGCGTTCCACCGCTGATCAGAACTGTCCCGGTCGTGGGCAACCCGTAGAAGTCGGCGAATTTCGATTCGATGAGCACCTGCGGGTTGGTGGTCCCGGGGGAGGGGAGCGAGCCACTCGTCACCCAGACGTCATCGACAGTTCCTTCGGTTCCGAAGCTGCTCCCGACGATCTGGGCCGGAACGAGAACGACCCTTCCGTCGGTGCTCGCGTCGACCTGCGAGTCGATGATGAGACGTTCGGTGACGGCGGTGATCTGCTGCGAATCGGCGATGCCCAGGATCGTCGACCGAAGGGTCCGCGCATCGACAGTCGTGCCGAGATTCAGGGCGATTCGTATGTCGTGCATCTTCCGGTCGGCGAAGCTCGCGTCATTCGACTGACGGCGCCATTCCGACGAACTGCCGAGGCCCGTGTAGACGCCGATGCCGATACCGATCACGATCGCGATCGTCACGACGGCGGCCCAGCGATGACGCAGGTCGCGTAGCGACCAGCGGAGCCAGAGAAAGTTGTTGGCGGCTACCACTGGAGATCTCCGACCGCAGCCCGTCCGCCCGCCGGGGGACCGTCGGAGACGACGTGTCCGCTCGAGAGTTGGATCACCCGGTCGGCAACCCGCGAGATCTCGCGGTTGTGTGTCACGACGAGGATCGTCATGCCACTGCGGGCCTGCGCCTCGAGCACGGAAAGGATCTGGACTCCCGTCTGGAAGTCCAGTTCCCCGGTCGGTTCGTCGGCCAGCAGAATCGGATTCCCGGTTGCGAGAGCGCGGGCGATGGCGACCCGTTGCTGCTCGCCGCCCGAAAGTTGATGTGGAAAATGGTCGAAGCGCTCGGCGAGTCCGACCTCGGCGAGTGCCTGCCGTGCTGCCTCGTCGGCGTCGGTTCGTCCGGCGGTGTCGGCTCCGAACCGGGCGTTCTCGAGCGCCGTCAGACCCGGAAAGAGATTGAAGGTCTGGAAGATGAAGCTCACCGAATGCCGGCGGAACGCAGATCGTTCGCGCGTCGTTGCCTCGGTGAGATCGAAATCATTGACCCGGATCGATCCCGAGGTCGGTGAGTCCAGGGCACCGATCAGATTGAGCAGGGTCGTCTTTCCACTTCCCGATGCTCCGAGGATCACGACGAACTCGCCGTCGTTGATCCGCAGGTCGATGTCGGCAAGCGCAGTGACGGTCACCTCGCCGACCCGATACCTCTTGGCCACATGTTCGAGTTCGATCCGTGGCGAGGGGGAAGGACTGGACGGGAGTAGATGTCCTCCTTCTGACCGCTCCGCTTCGGGGTCGATTCCGCGCATGACCACTACTACCACCGGGTCCGATACCGCTATCGGGGGGTTCTGGGTGCCGACAGCCACTCCCGGTTGCCCGGTCGGTGCATTTCCGGGCCGTATCATCGCCCTCTATGGATTCGACATGCTGATCAAGCTCCTGAAGAGCAATCTGCTTCCGTACAGGAAACTGTTGCTCGCGGTGCTCGTGCTGCAGGTGGTGCAGGTTTCGGCGACGATGTCATTGCCGACCATCAACGCGAACATCATCGACAAGGGAATCCTCACCGGAGATACCTCCTACATCGTGCGGATGGGTGGCCTCATGCTCGGCCTCTCCCTTGTGCAGGGTGTCTTCGCCGTGTGGGCGACGTATTACGGCGCCAAGGCGGCAATGAGCTTCGGTCGCGACATCCGCAACGACCTGTTTCACCGTGTCACGAGTTTCTCGACCCGCGAAGTCGATCAGTTCGGATCGCCCTCGCTGATCACGCGCATCACCAATGACGTTCAGCAGGTCCAGATGCTGGTGATCATGCTGTGCACGATGTTCGTCGCCGCTCCGATCACCATCGGCATCGGCATCTTCCTGGCCGTCCGCGAGGATGGTCCGTTGTCGCTGATCCTTCTCGTGGCGATCCCGCTGCTTCTGCTGGCGGTCGGGCTCGTGATCGTCCGGATGGTGCCGCAGTTCCAGATGATGCAGCTTCGTATCGACCGCGTGAACCAGGTTCTGCGGGAGCAGATCATCGGCATGCGAGTGGTTCGGGCCTTCGTTCGCGAGCCGCTCGAAACGGATCGATTCGGCGTCGCGAACAGTGACCTGACGCTCACGTCGCTCCGGGCCGGCCGTCTCATGGGTCTGATGTTCCCGGCGGTGATGCTCATACTGAATGTCTCGAGCGTCGCAGCCGTCTGGATCGGTGGAAACCGTATTGGCGCCGGTTCACTGCAGGTCGGTGCACTCATCGCCTTCCTCACGTATCTGGTCCAGATCCTCATGGCCGTGATGATGGCGACGTTCGTCGGCGTCCTGTGGCCGAGGGCAGCGGTGTGCGCCGATCGGATCGAAGAGGTGTTGTCGACGGAAACCTCGGTCGTGATCTCACCCACGCCCATCACGGAACTGCCTGGCCGGGGCACCCTCGAATTCCGCGATGTCGGTTTCAGCTTCCCGGGTGCCGATGCTCCGGTGCTGTGCAACGTCAGCTTCATCGCCCGGCCCGGTCAGATGACGGCGATCATCGGCAGCACCGGGTCCGGAAAGACGACGCTGGTCAATCTCATCCCGCGCCTTGTCGATTGCACGGAAGGCGTTGTTCTTGTCGACGGTGCAGATGTGCGCACTCTCGATCCCGAAGTGTTGTGGCGCAGGGTGAGTCTCGTGCCGCAGAAGCCGTACCTGTTCACCGGGACCGTTGCGTCAAACCTGCGGTTCGCCGACCCCGATGCGACCGACGAGGAACTCTGGCACGCGCTCGACATCGCGCAGGCGCGCGAATTCGTTGCGGCGATGCCCGGCGGACTCGATGCGCCGATTTCTCAAGGTGGCACGAACGTTTCGGGCGGGCAGCGACAGCGGTTGGCGATTGCGAGGGCACTCGTACGCAAGCCCGGCATCTACGTCTTCGACGATTCCTTCTCGGCACTGGATCTGGCGACCGACGCTCGTCTGCGTGCTGCACTTGCTCCGGAGACGGCCGATGCCACGGTGATCGTGGTGGCGCAGCGGGTATCGACCATCAAGAACGCCGACCAGATCATCGTCCTCGAGGACGGCGAGACAGTCGGTATCGGGACACACGCCGAACTCCTCGTCACATGTCCGACCTACGCCGAGATCGTCTCCTCGCAGATGACAGCGGAGGAAGCGGCATGAGCGGCGCGGCGCAGCCGAGTCGTTCACCGGCTGCCGAGGCACGGGCCCAGATGGGCCCCCGTCCCGGCGGGATCGGGATGCCGGTCGAGAAGTCCAAGGACTTCAAGAACTCCACCATCCGACTGGCGAGCCAACTCGGTCCCGAGCGGATCAAGATGGTGCTCGTCGTTCTCCTCGCCGTGGTCAGCGTCACGCTCTCTGTCTTCGGTCCCAAGCTCCTGGGCAACGCGACCAACATCATCATCAACGGAGTGCGCTCGTCGGCCGGCATCAACTACGACGAACTCCATCGGACGTTGCTCTTCGTGGGCGTCCTCTACATCGTGGCGTCGATCCTCGCCTATGTGCAGGCCTACATGCTCGCCGGTGTGGTTCAGCGCACGATGCTTCGACTCAGGGCGTCGGTCGAGGACAAGCTGAACGCCTTGCCGCTGGGTTACATCGACCGCCAGCCGCGCGGCGACCTCCTCAGCCGTGTCACCAACGATCTCGACAATGTGGCCCAGAGTCTCCAGCAGACCCTCAGTCAGCTGTTCATCTCGCTGCTGACGGTTGTCGGAGTCCTGATCATGATGATCTCGATCTCGCCTCTGCTGGCGCTCGTTGCCGTCGTCACGATTCCCGTCTCCCTCTACACGATCAAGATCATCGCCAGCCGTTCGAAGAAGCGTTTCGTGGCGCAGTGGTCACACACCGGGGACCTCAACGCACAGGTCGAAGAGGCCTTCACCGGGCATGCGCTCGTGAAGGTCTTCGGTCAGCAACGTCAGGTCGAGGAATGTTTCAGCGCCACCAACGACAAGCTCTACGAGGCGAGTTTCGGTGCCCAGTTCATCTCGGGGATCATCCAGCCCGCAATGATGTTCGTCGGGAACCTCAACTACGTGGCGATTGCTGTTATCGGTGGCCTTCGGGTGGCTTCCGGGCAACTGAGTATCGGCGACATCCAGGCGTTCATCCAGTACTCACGACAGTTCACGCAACCGATCACCCAGCTCGCGTCGATGGCCAATCTCCTCCAGTCCGGCATTGCATCGGCCGAGCGCGTCTTCGAATTGCTCGACATCGAGGAGCAATCGCCGGACGACGCCGAACCGCTGCTCGTTCCTGCGCCGCAGGGTCGCGTTGCGTTCGATCATGTGCGTTTCTCCTACGACAAGTCGTCGCCGCTGATCCGGGACCTCTCGCTGATCGCCGAGCCGGGTGAGACGGTCGCAATCGTCGGTCCGACCGGTGCCGGCAAAACCACGCTCGTGAACCTTCTCATGCGGTTCTACGAGATCGACGGGGGAACGATCACCCTCGACGGAAACGACATCTCGCACATGCGTCGCAGCGACCTGCGCAGCAACATCGGTATGGTGCTCCAGGACACATGGCTGTTCGGCGGAACGATCCGCGACAACATCGCCTACGGCAATCTCGATGCGACCGACGAGCAGATTGTCGAGGCGGCCAAGGCGACGTATGTCGATCGTTTCGTGCGCACGCTTCCCAACGGTTACGACACCGTGCTCGATGACGAGGCGAGCAATGTGAGCGCCGGCGAGAAGCAGTTGCTGACGATCGCGCGTGCTTTTCTGTCCGATCCCACCATCCTGATCCTCGATGAGGCCACGAGTTCGGTCGATACGCGTACCGAAGTGCTCATCCAGCGGGCGATGGCGGCACTGCGGTCGAACCGGACCAGTTTCGTCATCGCGCATCGGCTCTCGACGATCCGTGATGCACACACGATTCTCGTCATGGAATCCGGCAACATCGTCGAGCAGGGAAACCACGACGAACTTCTGCGTGCCGGTGGCGCCTATTACAACCTGTACAACGCCCAGTTCATCGCACCGGCCGTCGACCTCACCTGAGTCACCCCCCGGGTCACCCCCGGCGCAGGGGCCAGAAGATCTCGGTGAACGTCTCCTCGGGCGGCAGGTCGGGTCCGGTCAGGTAGACCTCCCACATCGGCTCATTCGTTTCGAGTTCGTCGCCGTGCTCGGCCGCCGCAGATTCAATCTCTCCGTAGGCTTCTGGCAGCGATTCATAGGAACCGACGTGGACGAGGTGGGCGACCTCCTTGCCGCCGACTTCAATCGTCTCGATGCCGTCGGTTGCGACAACAGAAGGATCGACAGGGAATCCGGCCGCAACATCGAATCCGACGATTGTGGGGAGGTAGGTGCCGACCGGCGGGCCGATCGGCGCGGCGCCGGCACGGGCGAGTCGGGATGCGACCGA
>WLFD01000057.1 GCA_009703925.1 Actinomycetota bacterium
CCGTGTCATGGCGATCGCCGGCGCAGTGGTCGTGATCGCCGTGGTCGGCGCCGGTCTGGGGCTGCGGGCATGCCTAGCGGAACCCGATCCGGTCGCTGCCGCGTTGTTCACGACGCCGCCGAGTTCGGATGCTCCGTCGTCGACACCGACCACCTCGGACGCGATGGTCATCCATGCCGCAGGTGCAGTGCGAGCTCCCGGTCTCTATCGGCTCGCAAAAGGATCCCGGATCGCCGATGTCCTCGAGGTGGCCGGGGGGGTGGCCGACGGGGCAGATCTCGATCGGGTGAACCTTGCGGCACTCGTCTCGGATTCCGATCGCATCTACATCCCGTTCATCGGCGCTCCGATACCCGGCCCATCGACCGGATCGAGCGGTTCCGGAACGGGAGGAGGAGGCGTACCCGACAACCCCGGTCCCGTGAACCTCAACACCGCGACGGAGGGGGAACTCGACGGTCTTCCCGGAGTCGGTCCGACTACTGCGGCCGCAATCGTGAGTCACCGCGAGAAGGTCGGGCGATTCACGTCGGTGGACGATCTTCTCGATGTGCGCGGCATCGGCGCGGCGAAACTCGAGAGTCTGCGCGATCTCGTCACGGCAGGATGATCTCGGGCGCAAAGATGCCGGCCGAGAGCGATGTCCGCGCCATCGGGCGGCTGGTGTCACGGTTCGTATCCGGAGTGGAGTTTCGATCCATTCCCGCGGTTGCCGCAGCGGTCATCGGATCGCTCGTGGCGCTTCCGGTTCCGATGGTGGTTGTTGTCGGGGCAGGGATCTTTGCTGTGTGGCGTCGAACGCTTCTCAGTGCGGTGATCCTCATTGCGCTGGTGACGTCGATGGGTGCGTCGGCGGCCTGGTCCGGACTTACCCCGGTCGACCGCGTCGCGTTCGACGGAAACGCGACGTTGATGTCGGATCCGGCGTCATCGTTCGGATCGTGGCGAGCCAGAGTGCGAACGTCGGAGGGGTATTTCGATCTGCAGGCATCGGGTCGGAACGGGGCGATCCTTCGGCAGCGGCAGGCCGGGCAGCGGATCATGGTGAAAGGTCGATTCGACGAGGGTTCACCGAAATTCCGCGATCCATCGAAACATGTCCGCGGGCGCCTCATCGCTGATCGGATCGTTTCCTGGAACGACGGGGGAGCGCTTGTCCGTTTCGTGAACGCAATCCGCTCGACAGTTCTGAGCGGGGCCGAGTCACTTCCGAGAGACGAACGCTCGCTGTTTGGTGGATTCGTTCTCGGCGACGACCGGGGAGCCTCGGAGGTCGTGAAGGACGATTTCAAGGCATCGGGGTTGTCCCATCTACTTGTCGTCAGCGGACAAAATTTGGCGTTCATCATGATCGTCCTGGGACCGCTGTTGTCCCGGATTGGTCTGCGTCTCCGGTTCCTCGTCACGATCGTGGCGGTCGTCCTGTTCGCCGCGATGACGCGGTTCGAACCGTCGATCCTGCGGGCGTCGGCGATGGTGTGCGTTGCGGTGTTCCTGTCGACCGCGGGTCGGCCCATATCCGGACTCCGCGTTCTGGGCCTCGCTGTCGTCGGACTTCTCGTCATCGATCCACTACTGGTCCACTCGGTGGGATTCCGACTTTCCGTCGCGGCCACCGCGGGGATCGTGTTGCTGTCGCGGAGGATCGCCCGGTGGCTTCCGTTGCCGTCATTCCTCTCGATGTCCCTTGCCGTCACGATTTCGGCGCAAGTGTTCGTGGCTCCGCTGCTCATCCCCATGTTCGGTCCGATGCCGTTGGTTGCTCTGCCAGCCAATGTGTTGGCGGGACCGGCTGCTGCACTGGTGATGATGTGGGGCTGTACCGGTGGAATGGTCGCCGGTCTGGTGGGTCCGGACCTTGCCTCGGTCCTGCATCTGCCGACCCGTCTCGGACTCTGGTGGGTCATGACCGTGGGCCGGATCGGTGCGAGTGTTCCGTCGGCTTCGGTGGGGCTGGTCGGGGGTGCGCTCATCGGCATTGCCCTGACCGCGGTCGGTCTGGTCCGCCGCATGGGAACCAGGCGTTGGGTTCCGGTCGCGATAGCGACTCCGCTGGCGGCAGTCCTGCTGCTGTCGATCTCCCGGCCGACGGCGGTCGCCGCCGGGGAGCACCGGATCGGCGGGGCCTCGCTGTGGCGCGGATCCGGGTCCAATGCGGCCACCGTGCTCGTCGTCTCGGGAGCGTCGCAGACAGGTCCACTTCTGGCGCGATTGCGATCGCTCGGAATCTCGCGGATCGACCTCGTTATCGTCCGCTCCGTTGCTCCGGCGGCCGAACGGATGGTCGGGGAGATCGGCTCGAGGCTCGAGATCGGGGAGGTCTGGGCACCGACCTCCAGTCGGCTCGAGTCGCTCTCGCCGGTACCCGAGGGACCGGTGATCGGAGGCTCGCTTCGGATCACCGTGACCCGATCGGATTCGACACTCGAACCGTCGATCGCATTGGTGCCCACTCCCGGCTAGTCGATCCGCGAACGATAGGGTCGGAGCCGTGAATCTGGATCTTGGTACGACACGTTTCGACATCACCCACCGTGCCGTGGTCATGGGAATCCTCAATCGCACGCCGGACTCGTTCTACGACCAGGGCGCCTATTACGAGTTCGACGATTTCCTCCGGAAAGCCGAGCAGCTGGTCGCGGATGGCGCCGACTTCCTCGATGTCGGCGGTGTGAAAGCGGGTCCCGGTGACGAGGTCACCGAAGCCGAAGAACTCGAACGAGTCGTCCCGGCGGTCGAGGCATTGCGGGCCCGATTCGATCTCCCGTTGTCGGTCGACACCTGGCGAGCTTCGGTGGCCAAGGCGTGCTTCGAGGCGGGCGCAGTCGTGGGCAACGACATCAGCGGGTTCGCCGATCCCGACTATCTCGATGTCTGCGCTGCGGCGGGTGCGTCGGTTGTCGCCACCCACATCCGGCTCGCCCCGCGCGTCCCCGATCCCGATCCGCAGTACGACGACGTCGTGCTCTCTGTGTGCGAGTACCTCACCGAGCGCGCCGGGCGTGCAGTCGCCGCCGGCATCCCGCGCGAGCGGATCATGGTCGACGCCGGTCTGGATCTCGGAAAGTCCGAACCACAGTCGTTGGTCTTGCTTAGATCGTCCGACGCACTCACCAAACTCGGATTTCCGGTCTTTCTTTCGGCATCGAACAAGCGATTCCTGTGGACTTTGCTCGATGTCGAACGCGGGTCGGCTGGTGACGGCACCATGGCTGCCCATTCCCTCGGCATCGCCCTCGGCTGCCGGATCCTTCGGTCTCACGACGTCCGAAACGGGCGGCGTGTGGCCGACATGATGGCCTCGATATTGGCGGAATCGTGAGCGTCGACCTCGGCGCCCCGGTCATCCTGGTGAAGGGTGGCGACGAGGTCCTCCTCAACGATGGAGTCACGGCACTCGTCCGCGAACTCGTGGGCACCGGGGATCGCTCGCTCATGGTCGAGGAACTCACCATCGACGCCTACGTGGGATCCGACGATGGAAATGCATCCATAGCGTCTGTTGTCGACGCTTCCCAGACACCTCCGTTCCTCACGGAGCGCCGCGTGGTCGTCGCCCGTCACTCCGGGGTTTTCTCGACGAAGGAATCCGTTGCTCCGCTCGTGGCCTATCTCGAGAACCCCCTGCCATCGACGTCGCTGGTGCTCGTCTGGGAGAAGGACCCTCGTCCGAACCGTGGCACGCGCGGAGCCGCAGTCCCGAAGAGCCTTGTCGATGCCATCACCGGTGCGGGCGGGATCGTTCACGACACGTCTCCAGGATCCGGCAAGGCCCAGGCAGCATGGATCGACGAGCACCTCGCCAAGAGTGCGCTCGCGTTCGATGTCGGATCCCGTCGGATGCTCGCCGATCGGATCGGCAGCGATGTGGGAAGGCTTCCCGGGCTGATCGCAACGCTCGAAGGAACGTTCGGTCCCGGAGCCAAGGTGTCGTCTGCCGATATCGAGCCCTATCTGGGCGAGGCCGGCGATGTGGCCCCCTGGGACCTCACCGACGCCATCGATGAGGGCGACGTCACCCGATCACTCGATCTGCTCTCGCGGATGCTCGGGGGAGGTGCACGCCATCCGCTCCAGGTCATGGCCGTGTTGACCAACCATTACCTGAGGATGTTGCGTCTCGACGATCCCGACATCCGCGGGGAGAAGGCGGCGGCGGAGGCGCTCGGCATCAAAGGCAGCACCTTCCCGGCCAAGAAGGCGCTTGCGGGAGCGCAGCGTCTCGGCTCGGAACGGTTGGCCGAGTTCGCCACGCTGCTCGCCGAAGCCGATCTCGATCTTCACGGTACGAAAGCATGGCCAGCGGAGCTGGTGGTCGAGGTCCTTGTGGCCAGACTCGCGGGGCGCAACCGCGCTGCCCGTACCGGTCGACGCTGAGCATCGAGCCGGAAACGAAAGGAACCGGAGCTTGCGCTCCGGTTCCTTTCAGAATTCGATTGCAATCACCGGGCGCAGATGCGCCCCGGGTTCAGCTGGCGGCAGCGGCCGATGCGGCTGCAACACGCTTCATGAGGCGGCTCTTGCGACGAGCGGCCTGGTTCTTGTGGATGATGCCGGCACTGGCGGCACGATCGATGCGCTTGATGGCAAGGCGGGTGAGTTCGGCAGTGTCCTCGCCACCTTCTTCGGCGGAACCGAGGGCGCGCTTGGTGCGGGTCTTCATCTCGGAACGCACAGCCTTGTTGGCGAGACGGAGACGCTCGTTCTGGCGGTTGCGCTTGATCTGGCTCTTGATGTTGGCCACTGGTGCACCTTTTTGACTTGAAACGAATGGGGGTGAAACGGGTGGTGTGGAGATGGACCGAGAGGCCATCGCACACGGACCGATGAGCATAGCCCGTGGGTTGCGGCAGGTACAGGTATGGGTTCGGGCAGAGGGACCACTAGGATCGTCAGACCCCCGGACCCAAGGAATTCTGCCCTCTCGTGGCTTCGCTCGACCGTTTTCGCAACCTGTGCATCATTGCCCATATCGATCATGGCAAGTCCACCCTGGCGGACCGCATGCTCGAACTGTGCGGCGCGGTCGATCCCCGGGACATGCGGGCCCAGTACCTCGATTCCATGGATATCGAGCGGGAACGCGGCATCACCATCAAGCTGCAGAGCGTCCGCCTCGACTACCGGGATCACGTTCTCCATCTGATCGACACGCCCGGCCACGTCGATTTCGGGTACGAGGTGAGCCGATCCCTGGCGGCCTGCGAGGGGGCAATTCTGCTGGTTGACGCTGCTCAGGGCATCGAGGCGCAGACACTCGCCAACTGTTACCTGGCTCTCGAAAACAATCTCGAGATCGTCGCAGCGCTGAACAAGATCGATCTTCCCGCCGCGGATCCGGATCGTTACGCCGCCGAGATCGAAAAGGTTCTGGGCATACCGGCGAACGAGATCTTGCGCGTGAGCGCGAAGACGGGCGAGGGCGTGTCCGAGTTGCTCGACGCCGTCGTCGAAAGAATTCCGGCTCCGGAGGGTGATCCCGATGCCACGCTTCAGGGACTGATCTTCGATTCCCATTTCGACCAATACCGCGGCGTCGTTTCGTCGGTCCGGATCATGAACGGCACGCTCCGGACAGGTGAGCGGGTCAAGTTCGTTCAGGCCGGTTCCGTCTACAGCGCCGAAGAAATCGGCGTCCGTCGGCCCGATCCCACACCCATCGCCTCGCTCGGTGCAGGGGAAGTGGGCTATCTCATTGCCGGTATCAAGGATGTTGGTGAGGCCCGATCGGGCGAGACCATCACGACGCCGGTCCATCCGGCTCCTGCTCTCGAGGGTTATCTCGAGCCGAAGCCGATGGTGTTCTGCGGCCTCTATCCGATCGACGGAGACGAATTCACCTCGCTCCGCGAAGCGCTCGACAAGCTTCGGTTGAACGATTCGAGTTACACCTTCCAACCGGAGAGTTCCGGCGCTCTCGGCTTCGGCTTCCGCTGCGGATTTCTCGGTCTGCTCCACATGGAGATCGTGCGCGAGCGTCTCGAGCGCGAATTCAACCTGTCGCTCATCGCCACTGCACCTTCGGTCCAGTACGTCGTGCACAAGGAAAACGGCGACATCATCACGATCGACAATCCGAGCGAACTTCCGACCTCCACCGAGGTGTCACTCGTGGAGGAGCCGTTCCTGCGGGCCACGATCCTCACGCCCACGGCCTATACCGGCACGCTCATGGAGCTCTGTCAGGCGCGTCGCGGCGAGATGATCAAGATCGAATATCTCTCGCCCGAGCGAATGGAGCTCGTTTACGAGTTGCCGCTTGCCGAGGTCGTGACCGATTTCTTCGATCAGATGAAGAGCCGGACGCAGGGCTACGCGAGCCTCGACTACGAACCGGCCGGGTATCGCAGTTCTGAACTGGTCAAGGTCGACATTCTTCTCAATGCGGTTCCGGTCGACGCGTTCAGCATGATCGTGCACAAGGACAAGGCCTACAACTACGGCCTGCGGATGACCGAGAAGCTGAAGGAACTGATTCCCCGGCAGCTCTTCGATGTGCCGATCCAGGCGGCCATCGGCGGGCGGATCATCGCCCGCGAAACCGTCAAGGCGAAGCGCAAGGATGTTCTGGCCAAGTGTTACGGCGGCGACATCAGCCGAAAGAACAAGCTTCTCGAGAAGCAGAAGGCCGGCAAGAAGCGAATGAAGAACATCGGTCGGGTCGAAGTGCCGCAGGAGGCCTTCGTGTCCGCTTTGCGCCTCGACGATTGAATCCGGACCCGGTTGGCACTCGCCCCTGCAGTCTGCCAATCGGAACCTTCACGGGTATCATGCTCCGAGTCCCGCAGGGGTTCCCGATTGTCCAGGATCGATTCGCAGGTTCTTATGCTCGATGAACGAAAGGCCATCATCCTCAGGGCGGTGGTTACCGAGTACATCGAGACGGCTCTTCCCGTGGGTTCGGGGCATGTTGCGACAGTCCCGGAGGTCACCGTTTCGTCGGCGACCATCCGTAACGACATGGCCGCGCTCGAAGCCGACGGGTATCTCGCACAGCCGCACACGAGTGCCGGGCGGGTTCCGACCGAGAAGGGTTATCGATTCTTTGTCGATCAACTCGGCGGCCCCGGTCGTCTAGGCGCTTCCGAGTCCCAGCAGGTCCGCTCCTTCTTCTCGCAGACCCACGGCGAACTCGAACAGATGCTTGCCGACACGACCCAACTTCTTTCCGGCTTGACCCGCTACACCGCTGTCGTGGTCGGTCCGCCCCACGAAGTCGCAACCATCAAGTCGATCCAGATCGTGGTGCTGGCACCGCGGCTGATCCTCGTTGTTCTCGTCCTTTCGAACGGCGCCGTGGAAAAGCATTCGATAGATCTTCTTCACGATGTCGACGAGGCCCATGTCGCGGCGGCCAGTCAACGGATATCGGCGTTGCTCGTCGGGCAGGGCCTCGCCGCCGCCGGGTCCCCGGGACTCGATGACGCGATCTCGCTCGTGGAGTCGGACCCGGTGCGCGAGATCGTCGCCCTTACGGTTGCATCGTTGCGCGTCGAGCACCGGCAGGACGATCATGTCTTCATCGGTGGCACGTCCGAGATGGTGGCGTCGTTCGATGCGGTCGCCACCGTCAGCGAGATCCTCCGGATCCTCGAGCAGCAGCTTGTGGTCGTGAGCCTGATCGAGAACGTTCTCGACCGGGGACTCTCCGTCGCCATCGGGCGCGAGACCGGCAATGAAGCGCTCTCCGATTGTTCACTCGTGGTCGCGCCCTATGTCGTCGACGGCGAGAGTGCCGGTTCGATCGGGGTTCTCGGTCCGACACGCATGCACTACGACCAGGCACTCTCGGCGGTGGCGGTTGTCGCCGACCGACTCGGCAAGAGATTGAGCGAAGGCTGATGTCCGACTATTACGAACTGCTTGGCGTGAGTCGGAGTGCGGCGCCCGACGAGATCAAACGGGCGTATCGGCAGCTCGCCCGCCAACTGCACCCGGACGCCAACCCCGGTGATCCGGCCGCGGAGGCGCGTTTCAAGGAAGTTGCTGTCGCCTACGAAACGCTGTCGGATCCCCAGCGACGTCAGCAGTACGACCGCTATGGAGCATCCGGTCCTCAGGGCGGTTCGCCTTTCGACGGCGGCGGCGGTTTCGGTGACATCTTCGACATGTTCTTCAACGGCTCCAGTCCGTTCGGAGGCTCCCAGCAGGGTCCGACGGGTCCGCCTCGCGGCGCCGATCTCGAAGTGGTTCTCGATCTCGAATTCGACGAGGCCGTGTTCGGTACCGAAGCGCCCGTCTCCGTGCGCACAGCGGTTTCCTGTGACGAGTGCAACGGCTCCGGTGCGGAGAGTGGTTCCGCTCCGATCACCTGTCCCGAATGCAACGGGGCCGGTCAGGTTCGACGAGTTCGACAGTCGATCCTCGGACAGATGGTTACGGCTGGACCATGCGGTCGATGCAGCGGTTTCGGATCCATCATCGCCAGGCCATGTACGTCATGCAGCGGCGAAGGGCGGCGCATCGAAGAGGCCTCCTACACCGTCGACGTTCCGGCCGGTGTCGATACCGGGGCGACACTTCGTCTCACCGGGCGAGGTGCGGTCGGCCAGCGTCAGGGCGCAGCCGGCGATCTCTACGTGCACATCAGGGTGGCGCCGCACCAGCGGTTCGTTCGCCACAATGACGATCTCGTCCACGAGTTCCACATTCCGATGACTCAGGCGGCCCTCGGAGCACAGATTGCATTCGAGACCCTTGACGGCGAAGAGATCATTCCGATCGACCCGGGAACTCAGTCGGGTCAGGTTGTTCGGCTGCGACAGAAGGGCGTTCCCCATCTTCAGGGGCGCGGTCGGGGCGATCTGCTTCTCCAGATCCAGGTCGACACGCCCGAACCCGCGTCGGATGCCGAGCTCGAGCTTCTGACCAAACTCGCCGAACTCCGCGGAGAAGCGATCGATCCGCCCGAACACGGGCTGATGTCGAAGCTCCGCTCGGCTTTCAAATAGCGATGCAGGATTTTCCGGAGGCGCCGGGAGGTTCGGCGCCCCACGTCTTTGTCACCGATATCGAGACGCCGGTTCTGACGGTCGAGGACAGGCATCATCTCGCCAGGGTTCGGCGTGTTCGCACCGGCGATCTCCTCTCGGTAACCGATGGTGCGGGCTCATGGCGATGGTGTCGGTTCGGCGACGAGCTCGAGATTGCGGCCGATGTGGAGTTCGAGGCCGCCCCTGATCCCGCGCTCGCCGTGGCGTTCGCTCTGGTCAAGGGGGAGCGTCCGGAACTGGTCGTGCAGAAACTCACCGAACTCGGTATCGACGTGATCGTTCCGTTCATCGCCGACCGCTCTGTTGTCCGCTGGGACGATTCGAAGGTGTCGCGAAATCGCGAGCGGTTGGAGAAGGTTGCGAGAGAAGCGAGCATGCAATCGCGTCGCGTTCGGCTTCCGGTGGTGGAAGCAGTCTGTGAATTCGATTCGCTTTCTCGGCGAGGGTTTGTCCGCGCCGATCGCGGGGGTTCTCTCCGCGGGGCTTCCGGTTCGGGCTTGCCGACCGCGCTTGCCATCGGCCCCGAGGGCGGCTGGTCCGATCGGGAAGCACTGGCCATGCCACTAGCGGTGGGTCTCGGACCGACCGTGCTTCGGGCAGAGACCGCGGCGATCGCAGGTGCCACCTTGATGGCGGCACTCCGTTCGGGGATCGTGGAACCAGGACTTTCTCCGTCATGAGCGCTCCCGTCGAGTCGACCGACTTCGGTGTCTACGTTCACATTCCTTTCTGTTCTCGTCGCTGCGACTATTGCGCTTTCGCGACCTGGACAGATCGTGACCACCTGATCGGGGAGTACGTCGACGCGGTCTGCCTGGAGCTGGACCGCTCCGTCTCCTCCGGGGAACTGGTATCGGCCACCTCGGTCTTTTTCGGCGGCGGCACGCCTTCGCTCATTCCGGGTGAGCTCCTTGTGCGGATCCTCGATCGAATTCCTCTTGCACCGGATGCGGAGGTGACCGTCGAGTGCAATCCCGACACGGTCACTGCGGAACTGGCTGCGATCTATTTCGCCGGTGGGGTCAACCGCGTCTCGTTCGGCGTCCAGTCGATGGTTCCCCATGTTCTGACAGCGCTTGGAAGGACCCATGACCCGGCGTCGGTCGCTCGGGCTGTCGGGTTCGCCCGGAACGCCGGTTTTCTGAAGCTGAACCTCGACCTGATCTATGGAGGCGCCGGAGAGACTCTCGACGACTGGTGTGAGACGCTCGACGCCGTCATCGCACTGCGGCCGACCCACGTGAGTGCCTATGCGCTGACGATCGAGCCCGGTACCCCGCTCGCCTCCGATCCGGCGCGGCATCCCGACGATGATGATCAGGCCGACAAATATCTCGCCGCCGAAGAGCGTTTGAGGAACGCGGGGCTGCTCAATTACGAGATCTCCAACTGGGCGGTGCCCGGTGACGAGTGTCGGCACAACGAGTTGTATTGGGCGCAAGGGGACTATCTAGGATTCGGTTGTGCGGCCCATTCCCACAGGCAGGGTCGCCGATGGTGGAACGTGCGGACGCCGGACCGCTACATCGAAACAGTCGCGGCCGGGGAGTCCACGGAAGCATCATTCGAGTTGCTCGACCCGGAACATCGTCATGTCGAAGGGTTGCGTCTCGCACTCCGGACGAATGTCGGCGTCCCCTCTGACGCGCTCTCCGACGAGGATCGCGAGTTGCTCGACCCATTGCTCGAAGAGGCCGGAGGTCGTCTGCGCCTGACGGTCGACGGGCGCCTTCTCGCCAACGAGGTTGCCGTCCGTCTGCGCTGAGCAGAGCGCATCGTTCAGGCCTTGGGCAGGCGGATCGACTGGCCGGGATGGATGAGGTCGGGTCGGTCCGGATCGACCAGGACATGCCGGTTGGCCTCGATGATCAGGTTCAGGTACTCGATGGTCTCCGATCCTGTGGCCGGGCGCGAGAGTTGCTGCGCCCGGACTGCAACGGCGATGTCCCAAAGACAGTCGCCTGGCTCGACCGTCCAGTACTCGGGAGCGGTGAGAGGTTCGGGAGTCGGAACAGCGGTTGCGAACTCGGGCAGCAGATTGCTGTGCGTGGGCGGACGCACCTGGGATTCGCCTTCGGGTCGGGGCAGCGTCGTCGGGTTCGGTGCCGATCCGCGCGGGGTGGATGAGGGAGAGGTGGATGGCGGCGCGGTGGCGTCGGCGGCATCGGCGGCTTCGATGAGATGCATGGTGGGAACATCGTCATCCGATGAGGGTGACGCAATCTGGGCGGATGCGACCGCCGGGGGAGCGACAACGGTGAATCCTCCGAAGAGTGCAATGGCCGCGCGGAGAGGCGATGGGCCCGGCCTCCTGACACCCGGTTCGAGGATCTTCTCAAGGGGAGGCATCCGGGCGAGACGTATGAGAGCCCAACGGAGGAGAAGGAACGCTGCTGAGGTCGAGAGAAGTGCGAGCGCTGCGACAGACGCTACGAAGGCAGCGGACTCCGCTGCCTCGGTTCGGAGGTTGAGTAACTCGGAGATCGATTCAAAGCTCCGAGTCATCGGCTCGATCTGCAGATGAATCATGGTGTCCTCGGTCGTGTGAAATGTTCCCGATGGCCATCTGCGAACGTGATGGCAAGAGCGTTGCAACCGGTGAAGGGATCGACGTCGGCTTCGATGGACGAGACGTCGTTCAGGGGAAATCGGGATGTTGGCGCGGTGTCGACTTCGGATGTGGCGAGGGAATCGAAGACGAAGAGCACACCTGACTCGGGTCGAAACAGATAGATCGACGTTTGCCGATCGCAATCGGGGGCAAGTACGACGGCGGTGTCGCCGGATCGTCCGATGCGATATCGGGACGCCCCGATGCTCACGATGGGTGCTTCCGGCGGTATGCCACTCTCGGCGTCGAGGATGACGCCGGTTTCGGCCGACGGATCGGACACCGCCGCCATCGCCCGGGACCGGTCGACATCGACTTCTTCGGTTGTGGAAGAAGACGATTGTTCGGTTGCCCGCTGTGGCGAATCGTGACTGATCCGAATGCCGAGGGCGGTGGATCCCACGACGATCGCCATGCCGAGCGCTGCGATCGGGGCCCATCGGCTTCGCTGCGTCCGGACAGGTTCCGATGAAGGACGAACCGCCACCGTCTGTTGCGGCGTGGTGACTTCGTCCGCTTCGGGGCCGAGTCCCAAGGTTGCGCCGGGAACCATGCGCCTGACCGTCACGAGAATCTCCTCGAGTGTCGGCATCTCGTCGTCCCGGCGTTCGGCCAAGGAGTGCAGATAGGCAAGCAGACGCCGACGTTGCAAACGATGGTCCGAGCGGGTGCCTCTGCGTGTCGAGGATGTCACATCCGGGCTGTCGAGCATCCAGAGCGTGAGACCGATCAGTGCCGCGACGTCACAACCCTGCAGGCGACTGTCGATCGAAGCACTGCGGAATCCGCAGATCGTGGGTCGGCCCTTCTCATCGAGGAGAACGCGGGTGGGATCAAGCCGATTGTGGACAACGCCAACGGCGTGGATGCGTTGCAGGGTCGACCCGATGGCGAGACAGAATCCGGCGGCGCGGTTCACGGAGAGCGGTCGCCTCAGGGTGGATAGTGAGCGGTAACCGATCCAGGAGGTCGAGAACTCGAAGCCATCCGCGATCTCGGTGCTTGCGACGATGGCCACGACTCCAGGTCCGCGCACTCGGTTCAGGATGGCCGCCTCGGAGCGCACGGCGCTCTCGGCGGGGCCTGTGCCCGACCTCACCATCCGTATCGCACCGCTCGCATCGGACTCGACCCGCACAGTTCGGTTCACATCGGAAGGATCGTGCAGCCGGATCGGCGGGGGCAATGGGTCGAACGATGCGATCGAATCGGTTTCATGGCATCATCACGCCGCCGGTGACGACTCCGGCCCGAACGTCCGGGGGGACATATGACTTACAAGCAGATTCTTGTTGATGAACCGGCGCCCGGCATCCGTCGGATCACGCTCAACAACCCGGACAAGCGGAACCCCCTCGGCGCCACGATGCGTCGCGAGATCATCACCGCGCTGCGAGAACACGATGCCGATGACGCTGCGAGGGTCACCATCATCCGAGGCGCGGGCAAGTGTTTCTCGGCCGGTTACGACCTCACCGGAGGAGCGGTCGACGACGAGCCACCCGCCTACCAATCGGCCGATGGACTCGGCAGCTACCCGCGCGAGGTGACCGAGACCTGGATGAGCATCTGGGATCTTGCGAAGCCCGTCATCGCACAGGTGCACAGTTACTGTCTCGCCGGGGCGACAGAGCTTGCTACGGGCTGCGACCTCGTCTACGTCGCCGACGATGCGAAGATCGGTTATCCCGCGGTGCGGTTCGGGACGCCCGACATGCAATGGCATGCGTGGCTTCTCGGCCCGCGGTTGGGGATGGAGCTGATGCTCACGGGCGACTCGATCAGCGGAGAAGAAGCGGCACGCGCCGGTTTCGCGACCCGTTCCTATCCGGCCGCCGAACTCGAAGAACGCGTGCTCGACGTTGCGCGCAGGATCGCGCTCATTCCCGCCGACATCCTCCAGATCAACAAGCGCACCGTGCATCGCGGCATGGCCGTCATGGGTTTCCCCACCGCCATTCGGCAGGGGACCGAGTTGTGTGCGCTGACGATGGGAACCGAGACCTTCAAGGCCTTCATGGACGAGAAGGACAAGCCGGGTGGTCTGACTGCTGCACTCACCAAACGCGACTCCGGTTTCGGGGACTATCGGACCTCGTCCGACGAGTGAGAATCCGCGTTCGGGTTCAACCCGGATCATCGTGAGCGATGGTCGATGGCCAAGACCACCCCGGAGATTCGGTTGCGGACGACGGTTACGATCGGTTGATGGAACCGGTGCCGTTCGATGTCGAGAATCCGGAAAGCCTCGAGATCGTGGCCGGCGAGGTCACCTGGAGGTTCGACACTGCGTTTTTGAAATCGAACTGGACCTGCATCTGGGGGCGCGGTTGCCTCGGAATCCACAACGAACCGACAGAAGATCTGCAGCAAGGCTGTTGTTCGGTCGGAGCTCACATGGATGGCGAAGACGAAGCGCGGATGGTCAGTGCCTTCGCTGCGATGATCGATCCCGAACTCTTCGAGTTTCATGACGAAGCAGTCACCGGGGGAGTGTTCAGCGACGAAAAGCGCAACAACACGCGTGTTGTCGACGGAGCATGCATCTTCCTCAACCGCCCGGGCTTTTCGGCGGGCGCCGGTTGTGCACTTCACCTGGCTGCAGTGGCTGCTGGTGAATCTCCCCAGGAATGGAAGCCGTCAGTCTGTTGGCAGTTGCCGGTGAAGGTCGACTGGGTCCAGACATCACCGACAACCGAAGAGGCCACGCTGCGACGTTGGTCCCGGGCCGATTGGGGCGATGAGGGCGAGACAATGGCGTGGTGTTGCACCGAAGGCGATCGGGCCTATGTCGGCGACTCGGCCGTGATCGATTCGCTCGCGGAAGAACTTGCGGAGATCGTGGGCGAAGAGGTCTATGTCGAGCTGCGCCGACGCCTCACCGATTGAGCCCGATACGCAGGGAGATGTGTCGGCGTTCATGGAGCGAAAGGGCGCAAAACGCCTGAGGGGACCGGCAAGGTCGGTCCCCTCAAGCGTTTTTCATGGTGGGCGATACTGGACTCGAACCAGCGACCCCTGCCGTGTGAAGGCAGTGCTCTAGCCAACTGAGCTAATCGCCCGAAGACTTGCGATCGTAGTCCACCACCGGAGACGGCCCCAACCGTCGATCGGTATGCGTTCGGGTGTCGTCCCCG
>WLFD01000058.1 GCA_009703925.1 Actinomycetota bacterium
CGACGGCGGAATCGGTGGCGGCCTGGTTCGACTCCCGTGGCGTTTCACTGACCCTCGATCCGACGAGGTCGTACTTCGAGGGCGAGGTCCCGATCGCCGTGGCCGAAGAAGCATTCGGTGTGCAGTACAACGCGTACAGCTCGGTCGACCTCCCCGCCGACAACTTCCTCTATTCGCCGGCCAGTGCACCGACGGCACTTGCGCCGGGCCTCGACGGCAAGATCGATCGGGTCATCGGAGCAGTGATCTTGTTTGCGGCCACAACCGTCGACCAGAGTTTCGACATCGCGCCGGTCCCGGTGGAGCCATCGTCGGTCCTTTCGCCCACGTCGATCCCGGGGTTGGTGTCGGCGGATGGCGGAACGCCGTGGCGGACCGGCACCATGAACGATGGCTGCGCTGCGGCTGAAGACTTCAACGTCGACGGACACTCGCTTGGATTGTCTCCCGGTCAGTTGCGCACCGCCTACGGCATCGACGCCCTGTGGGATTCGGGGATGCGAGGAAGGGGAGCCCGCATCGCTGTCGTCGACTCGTCCTTGTACGAGCCGACGGACATTGCGGCGTTCCGGGCCTGCTTCGGCCTCGAGGGAACCCCGATCACCGATCATGTGATCGGGACACCGGCACTCGACGGAGGAAGCAACGAGACCACACTCGATCTCGAAGTCATCGTTTCGGTTGCGCCCGAAGCGGACCGGATCGACTGGTTCGGGGTCAAGAGCGAGGTAAATGCATTGGCGGGAGCAACGTCCGTTTTCGAGATGCTCAACGCTCCGCTCGATGTGACCAAAACCGGGGGACTCCAACCGGATGTGATCACGCTGAGTTACGGCGGATGCGAAGAGGTCATGTCCGGATTCGATCCGGCATACCTGCCGATGATGGATCTTCTCGATCAGACGATGTCGACGGCAGTTTCCTCCGGTATCGGCGTTTTCGTCTCGACAGGTGACGCCGGGTCCACGGGCTGCTTCCAGTTCACCGGGCCACCGGTGGGGACATCTGCGGCGGTGCAGTTCCCTTCCACCTCGCCTTGGGTCACGGCAGTGGGCGGCACGAACCTGACGCTCTCCCCCGACAACCGGATCGCCTCGTCGGGCGTATGGAACGACTGTTCATTCGGCGTGCGGCCCAGTGTCGAGCAGCCTTCAGTCGGGGGTAGCGGGGGAGGCGTGAGCCTTTTCGAAGAGCGCCCTGTCTGGCAGCGCGCAACCGGAATGCCGGAGAACGCCAACCGGATGGTTCCCGACATCTCCGCTTTTGCCGATGAACTCCCGGGCTATCTGATCTTTCTGGCCGGGAACTGGACGATCGTCGGCGGAACGTCGGCGTCGACGCCATTGTCGGCGACGGCATTCGCCCTGCAGTCCGCATCGGCTCGAACGCGGGGTGAGGCCGGTCTCGGCTTTGTGGCGCCCTTGCTCTACGAACTCGCTCGTTCCGACTGGGGTGGCACGGACAAGGTTCTGTTCGACATCACGCTGGGGACGAACGACGTCAACCAGATCGGCGTCCACTCGGCGACATCCGGCTACGACCTCGCCACCGGGTTGGGTTCGGTGATGCACGATCGACTGCTGCAGATGCTCTCCGCGAGGAGCGAACCGCTTGCCCCGACGTTCACCGGTTGACGTTCAGGAAACAGCGGTGACCTCATAACCGGCCTCGTCGACGGCGGCGCGCACTGCATCCTCGGTGATGTCGCCCACGACAAGAACGGTCTTGGCATCGATGTCGACAGCCACCGATTCGACGCCATCGAGTGGGGCGATCTCCCCCTCGATGGCCGACTTGCAGTGACCACAGGAAATGCCGGGAACGGAATAGGTGCGCGTTGTCATGTGGGTTCCTTGCGATTGGAGATGTCGGTGGAAGCGCTGACGCGCCGGGCACCCTTGAACCGCCGCAGTCGCAGCGAGTTGGTGACGACGAAGACCGACGAGAAGCCCATCGTGCCCGCAGCGATCATCGGATTCAGTACGCCGAATGCCGCAAGCGGGATGGCGGCGACGTTGTAGGCAAACGCCCAGAAGAGATTGCCCTTGATGGTGGCGAGCGTGCGGCGGGAAAGTGCGATGGCGTCGGCGGCGGCACGCAGGTCGCCGCTGACGATCGTGAGATCGCTGGCTTCGATTGCGATGTCGGTGCCTGTTCCGATGGCAATGCCGAGATCGGCCTGGGCAAGTGCGGGCGCATCGTTGATGCCGTCGCCGATCATGGCGACCGTATGGCCGGCGGCCTGGAGGCGACGGACTTCGGCCACCTTGTCGGCCGGCAGGACCTCGGCGATCACCCGATCGACCCCGACGACGCCACCGACGCTCTCGGCGGTGCGTCGGTTGTCGCCGGTGACCAGAACGACCTCGAGGCCGAGTTGGTGCAGCTCGGCCACGGCGTCGGCACTCGTTGCCTTGATGCGGTCGGCGACGACGAGAACGCCCCGAGCCTGCAGGACTCCGGCATCGGATCCGTCATCGGCCCAACCGACGATGACGGCGGTGCGCCCGGAACCTTCTGCGCCGGATGTCGCCTCTTCCAGTTCGTCGGAAAGCGTCGAGAACAACGAACGACGTCCCACGCCGACATGAAGGGCCGATCCGGAATCGGTGACGACTGTTGCGATGACTCCCCGGCCGGGGAGATTCTCGAAGTCGTGAACGATCGCAGCTCTCGCCGAACCGTGGCCCGAAGCATCGGCGCCGGCCACAATCGCTGCAGCGATGGGATGTTCGGAACGTGCTTCGACTGCGGCAGCGAGGCGGAGAACCTCGCCGATTGATGTGGTGGGCGAGACGATCGTGTCGACGAGTTCCATGCGACCCTCGGTGAGGGTGCCGGTCTTGTCGAGAATGGCGACGTCGACGCGGCGCGTCTGTTCAAGAACCTCGCCGCCCTTGATGATGATTCCGAGCTGTGCGCCCCGTCCGGTGCCGACCATGATCGCGGTGGGCGTGGCGAGACCGAGAGCGCACGGGCAGGCGATGATCAGTACTGCGACGGCGGCACTGAAAGTGTCCTGGGCGGGATGGCCGGTCACGGACCAGCCGATGACTGTGGCTACTGCGGTGGCGAGAACGACCGGGACGAAGACCCCGGCGATGCGATCCGCGAGGCGTTGGATCGGGGCGCGCGAACCCTGGGCTTCGTCGACGAGTGCGACAATCCGGGCCAGAGCGGTGTCGGCGCCGACGCGTGTGGTCTCGACCACGAGATGGCCGTTGGCATTGATGGTGGCTCCGGCGACGTCGTCGCCCGGGCCGACGTCGACGGGAACCGGCTCACCGGTGAGCATCGACATGTCGATCGCCGAGTGTCCATCGACGACGAGCCCGTCGGTCGGAATCTTCTCGCCCGGCCTGACGACAAAGCGCATGCCGACGACGAGGTCGGCGATGTCGATCTCACGTCCGTCCTCGAGCCGTGCGGTCTTCGCTCCGAGTTCGGCAAGTTTGCGAAGGGCATCGCCCGAACGTCGGCGGGCCCTCGCTTCGAACCACTTGCCGAGAAGGATGAGTGTGATGATCACGCCGGCAGTCTCGAAGTAGACGTGGGCGACGGGTTCGGACGAGTCCATTCCGGGCATCGAACCCATCGAATCGTGGGAGTCGGCGGCATCGAGGAAAAGCAGCGCAACAGTTGACCACGTCCATGCGGCCAACGTTCCCATCGACACGAGCGTGTCCATGGTGGCCGCACCATGTCGGAGGTTGACCAGCGCAGCACGGTGGAAACCCCAACCGCTGTAGAACACGACGGGTGTGGCGAGAGCGAACGCGACCCATTGCCAGTTGGCGAACATGAGCGCGGGAACCATCGAAATGAGAAGCAGCGGGATGGTGAGCACACCGGCAACCACCAGGCGGGTGCGCAGGACCCTTTCCCCCTCGGCCTCGGCTTCCGCATGGCGGTCCTCGGCCGGAACGTGATAGCCGAGGCTTTCGATCTTGGCCGCGAGTTGATCCCGATCGGTCCGGGCGGAATCGAAACGAACCGTGGCCCGTCCCGCCGCGAGGTTCACATCGGCCTGCTCGACGCCGTCGAGCTTCCCCAGACCTTTCCCGATCCTGACTGCGCACGCCGCGCATGTCATCCCTTCGACCGGAATGTCGATGCGGGTCAGATCGGGAGGTGCGGCTGTTTCGCTCACATGGTCAACGATACGACCAGATCGGGAAAGCGGGATGGGGAATCGAGGGTCAACGTTGTGTTCGAACCATTGCGATGATCGAGCGGCCCTTGTGGGTCTCGGTGAGGGTTGCGTCGTAGCGATAGCCCTCGGGATGCGTGAACTTCGCGAGCGCATCCGGTTCGTCGGCCCCGGTGGCGAGAACGTGGCGCACGAGCGCTCCCTTGAGCAGCTTGTTCCAGTGGTTCACGGTCGTGAATGTCCGGGGCCCGCCTTTGGTCCGCTTCTGTTCGTCGAGGAACTTCACGGTGAGGATGGACAGCGGCGCCCCGGTTGCCGATCCGGGGCTGGGCGGACACCAGGCTGCATCGTGTTCCTTCGGGAGAAGGTCCCAGACGACGGCGTTGGTGGTGAACCGGGAGATGGCATCGGTGAGAGGGAGCTTCCATCCCGGTGCGAGCTTGCCCACGGGCGGGAGCGACGCGCCCATCTTGAGTTTGTAATCGGGTATGAGGTCGTCGGGACGGAGAACTCCCCAGAGACCACTGAAGATGAGGACCTGTTTCGAGAGTCGCTTGCGATCTCGCGCCGACAGCGATCGCACGTCGAGGGCGTCGTAGAGGACGCCGGTGTAACGGTCGATGGCCGGCATCGTCGGTCCCTGGTGGACCGCGAGATTCGCCTCGGTCGCTGCCGCGAGAGCCTTTCCCTTGACGCCGAGCAACTTCGAGCGGACGGCTTCGTGATGTCCCATGGCCGCGATCAGGGCGGAGGAGATGATCAGTCGGTGCGGATCGAGCTCGGGGAAGGAGACCTTCGCCGCTTGCCGGAGAGGACCGGTTCCGCCCGGTTGCTTTCCCTCGGATGGGGGGAGGAGGAGGACGGGGGGCATGGCCATGGGGGACATCCTGACCGATCCCGGAGATTGGGTGAATACGGAGTGAATTCACTGGTCAGGGCAATCTCGAAGGGGGAGACCCGGATCCGGCGTGGTAGAAAAGCACACCGGCATGCCGTGCCGAACCGAGAAGTCGCATCGCCGAGGAGGTGACGCATATGCCAGCCAGCGAACCCCCAAGTACGTGCAGGACTCCATACGTCATCTCTTCGCGTCACCGCTGACCTTCGGGCAAGCACCCGTCGGGTGCGGGTGATTCCCCGTCATCGATCGACGGGATCGGCCTCTGCAGGTCGTTGGAGAGATGGCATGAGTTCGCCCTGTCCATCTTCCTTTAGCGAGTGGAGCTCGTCATGTCTCAAACCCTCCACGCGCCGCGTGCTCTCGCGCAGCGACGAAATCAACGAACGAAGCGGTTGCTCGCCCTCGAGGCGGTTGCGGAATCACTCCTCTCGGTCGCCGGCCTCGGCGGCGCGCCCGTGGTCCACTCTTCGGGCGCCGAGGTCGGGCGACTGGTGGACATTGTCGTGCGATGGGAGGGCGAGCCCTACCCGCCGTTGACCGGCCTTGTCGTGCGCGTCGGCCGCAATCTCTCCTGGGTTCCGGCCAAGAAGATCGTCGAACTTTCGCAACGCAAGATCGTGTTGCGTTCGGCGAAGCTCGACCTCCGGGACTTCTCGCGTCGCGACAACGAAGTGAAACTTGTCGACGATGTCATCGATCACCAGATGGTCGACGTCGACGGGGTGCGCGTTTTCCGCGCCGCCGACCTCTTCCTGGCTCAGGTGGGAGGCGGCTACCGGCTGGTGGGTGCCGACGTCGGTTTTTCCACACTTGTACGTCGCCTCGGTCCGGCCCGTTGGCGCTCCCGCCCGCATCCCGATCGGGTGATCGACTGGGCCGCCATCCAGCCGTTCAGCGATCCGGGTGAACCGGTGCGCCTGAGCCGGGCGAACAACGAACTCCGCCGCCTCCGCCCCGGTGAGCTCGCCGATCTTCTTGAAGAGCTCGGCCGCTCCCAGCGTCAGGAGCTCCTTGCCGCGCTTGATGCGGAGACGGCAGCGGATGCGTTGGAGGAGATGGAGAGTGACGAGCTCGCTGTCCTGCTGCGCGATGCCGCTCCGGAACAGGCGGCGGCACTTGTCGCCGAGATGGAGCCTGACGAGGCCGCCGAAGCGCTGCGGGATCTCGACGACGAGACCCGCGACGAACTGCTGGCGGCGATGCCGGCCGATGTCGCCGGTGTGCTCACCGGTCTGCTCGGCTACGACGAGGAAACCGCGGGCGGGTTCATGACGTCATCGATCATCGCGTTTGCGGGTGACGTGACAGTTGCCGACGCGCAGCGGAAGCTTCGGTCGCTGTCGGAGAATTCCGACTTCGACGGCGTGCTGGTCGTCGATGCCGACGGTGTGCTCGTCGATGACGTGCACATGTTCGATCTGTTCACCGCCGAACCCGATCAGCAGTTGATCGATCTGACGGGTACCCCCTGGCCGGTGACAGTGACCACCGACGTCGCTCTCGACGAGGTTGTCGAGGCTTTCGTCGAGAACCGGGGTTCCTCCGTCGTGGTTGTCGATGCAGATGGCCGCCCGTTGGGCAGGATCCTCGCCGACGATGTCGTCGATGCCCTGCTCCCGGACCGCGAGCGCGGACGGCGTCCCTTCTCGGGGCTGCTCTCCTAGAGGGTCCCGTCATGTCCGATCTCCAGTCATCTTCCGAATCGGGTTCGAAGGCGCAGCGCTCGGCCGCGCCCAAACGGCGCCGTCGCTGGAGGATCTGGCTCGCGGTCCTCGGGCCGGGGCTCATCGCGGCGAACGCCGGCAACGATGCAGGCGGTATCGCCACGTATGCGTCCGCCGGGGCGGAGTTCGGTTACCGAACCCTGTTCGTGATGATGCTGGTCACGATCGCTCTTGTTGTGGTGCAGGAGATGTCGGCGCGTCTCGGTGCACACACCGGCGAAGGGCTGATGTCGCTGATCCGCGAACAGTTCCCGCTCAGGGCTTCGGCGTTCGCGATCGTGTGTCTTCTGATCGCGAACCTCGGTCTTGTCGTCTCGGAGTTCGCCGGAATCGGGGCAGCCTTCGAATTGTTCGGCGTGTCCCGGTACATCTCGATACCGATTGCGGCAGTGGTGATCTGGGCTGTCGTCGTGCTCGGCAACTACCGATATGCCGAGCGGGTGTTCCTTCTTCTCGGTCTTGCCTTCATCGCGTATCCGATCGCAGCGATCCTCGGAAAACCCGATTGGTCCGAAGTGGCCAGCAACACCTTCATCCCCCACATGCTGGGCACGAAGGAATTCCTGTTCCTCGTCGTCGCTCTCATCGGTACGACCATCACGCCGTACATGCAGCTGTATCAAGCGGCTGCGGTGGCCGATCGCGGATCTGGCCCGGAGGAATACCGGATGGTCAAGATCGACACGATCACCGGAGCGGTGTTCGCGAACCTGATCTCGATGGCGATCATCATCGCGACAGCCGCCGTCATCGGCGGCACGGGTCCGCTGAACTCGGCCAAGGAAGCGGCGCAGGCGCTGGAGCCGGTGGCCGGGGCTGGAGCCGAGGTCCTGTTCGGAATCGGATTGCTCGGCGCTTCGGCGCTGGCCGCTGCAGTGGTTCCGCTCGCCACGTCGTACGCCGTTGCCGAAGCTGTCGGTGTCGAGCGGTCGGTCTCGCGCACGTTCCGCGAAGCTCCGCTGTTCATGGGTCTCTTCACGGCTCTCGTGGTTGTTGGAGCGAGCGTTGCCCTACTTCCGGGCAACCTCATCTCCCTTCTCATCAACATGCAGGTGTTGAACGGCGTCATCACGCCGATCGTCCTCACGTTCATCCTCATTCTTGCCAATCGGCGCGGTGTGCTCGGAGATGCGGTCAACGGCCCGCGCTTCCGGATCGTCGCGACCATCTGTGTTGTCGTCATCGCCGCTCTTGCGGCCACGGTGCTCATCCAGACCGTCCTCGGTTGGGTCGGTCTCGGATGATGGCGACCCCGAGTCCGATCGGCGAAGCTTGAGCGGTGGATTATCTGCGCATCTGGGCCGATGACGAGGGAGAGAGTCATCTCGAGGAGGTGACGCTCGATCGCGTCGTCACACCTGCGGCCGCCGGCATCGTCGAACTCTGCGTCTCGGCCGGGATCGCCGTCGATCGCCTGCAGTTCCTCGAGGCTCATGCGGTGGACCAGCATCCCGACTGGCACTGTGCCCCGCGCCGCCAGTTCGTGGTGTGGCTCGACGGCTCGGTGAGGATCACGACGAGCGATGGGGACACGCGGCTGTTGCCAACGGGGAGCGTGGTACTGGCCGAGGATCTCCATGGCAAAGGGCATGTGACCGATCACGAACCCGGAGTCCGGCGCATTCTCCAGATTCCGCTCGACTGACCCGGCTCGGTTGGGCCCTTCCGGATTGCTGACCTAGGATAATTGACCGATACATGCAATCCGGTGTCTTCCTAACTGGACGACGGCAGGGTCCGGATCGAAATCCACGGTCACCGTTCGGTGCCACAACCAACAAAAGGGGAACCAGTGACAGCTGGTCAGGAAACCGGGATGGCGTCAAGCCGCCCGACTCGAGGAATGCGTCGCGGTAACCGCGCCGTTCTTGCTGTGGCCGTTGTGGCCGCGATCAGTCTGTTTGCCGGCGCCTGTGGTGGCGGCCGTTCGGACTCCACCACCGACACGACTGCCAAGGGTGGCGCTTCGACCACCGCATTCGGTGATCTCGCCTCGCCTTGTGGTGCAGGCACGCCGGCCGGTCCCACCTCTCAGGGTGTCACGGCCGATTCGGTGACCATCGGGTACGGCGACGACGCCGGTTACTCCGGTGCCCCCGGCCTCAACAAGGAAATCTCCGATTCGATCAAGGCGATGATCGCCTGGTGCAACGATCAGGGTGGCATCAACGGCCGCAAGGTCGTCGGCAACTACTACGACGCCGCGATCATGAACGTCAACAACGCGATGACCGAAGCCTGTGGCCAGGTCTTCATGCTCGTCGGTGAGGGCTGGTCGCTCGACTCCGCTCAGGAGCAGACCCGTCTCGGCTGCGGACTTCCCGCAGTTCCGACCTACACGGTGAGCCCGGCATTTGCCCACGGCAAGCTGATGTTCCAGCCCATCCCGAACCCGGTCGACAAGACCCCGCTCGAGTACGGCTACGCGATGGCCGAGAAGTTCCCGACGCAGGTCAAGAAGGCTGCCGTCATGACGGCCAACTACGCCGCGACCAAGGACTCGACCGACAAAGCCAAGCTCGCCCTCCCGGCGGCAGGCTGGAACTTCCTCGACTGCGAACAGTCCTACAACATCGGTGGCGAAGCGGACTTCAAGCCGTTCGTCCAGCGTCTCAAGGATTGTGGCGCCGAAGTCGTGTACTTCTCCGGCTCGCCGAACCCGAACTTCCAGAACGTGCTCGATGCTGCCAAGCAGCTGAACTTCAGCCCGATCTGGATGGTTGATGCGAACTTCTACGACTCGACGTTCGCCAAGTGGAACACCTCGGGCAACGCCGACAACGTGTATGTCCGGATGGCGTACACGCCGTTTGAGCAGGCCAGTTCCAACCCGGCCACCCAGCAATACCTCGACCTCCTCAACAAGGCCGGCGGCAAGGTCGGTGGCCTCGGCGCCCAGGCTGTTTCTGCATTCCTTCTGTGGGCTTCGGCTGCGCAGGAATGTGGCGACACGCTCACCCGCGACTGCGTTGTCTCGAAGCTTTCCGCCGTCCACGAGTGGACTGGTGGCGGTCTCCACACCGCGACCGATCCCGGGGCCAACAACCCGCCCGAGTGCGGAATGGTCCTCAAGATGACGGGTACCAAGTACGAGCAGTTCTACCCGGCGAAGATGGGCGAGTTCGATTGCTCGCCGAAGTACGTCGGCACCGTCACCGGTCCGCTGGTTGCGGCTGCGAACCTCGATTCGAACCGCATCGCACAACCGAAGTGATCCGTCGGGGCGTCTGCCTCGCCTGATGTGAACAAAGTGAAGTGAATGAAGGAGGCGGTCACCGGACTTCGGTCCGATGGCCGCCCCTTTCGCGTTCCGGCTGCTGTCGATTGCGCTCCGGCGGGTATTGGGCAAGGATTCGAACGCAGCAGATTTCGGGGAACGTTCGGGGGAACGTTCCATGAACCGATTCTGATGAGGGGACCAAGTCGAACCCGGACGCTCGTTCATCGTCGCCGAATGGCGGCACATACTTTTCAAAGGGGAACCAGTGACAGCTGGACAGGAAATCGGGATGGCTTCAAAGCGCCCGACTCGAAACAGGCGCGGTGCCGTGCTGGCTGTGGCCGTTGTGGCTGCGATCAGCCTGTTCGCCGGCGCCTGTGGTGGGGGCCGTTCGGACTCCACCACCGACACGACCGCCAAGGGTGGCGCTTCGAGCACCGCCTTCGGTGATCTCGCCTCGCCGTGTGGTGCAGGCACGCCGGCCGGTCCCACCTCGCAGGGTGTCACGGCCGACTCGGTGACCATCGGGTACGGCGACGATGCCGGCTATGCGGGTGCTCCTGGTCTCAACAAGGAAATGTCCGATTCGATCAAGGCGATGATCGCCTGGTGTAACGATCAGGGCGGCATCAACGGCCGCAAGGTCATCGGCAACTACTACGACGCCGCGATCATGAACGTCAACAACGTGATGACCGAGGCTTGCTCGCAGGTCTTCATGCTTGTCGGTCAGGGTTGGTCGCTCGACTCCGCTCAGGAGCAGACCCGCCTCGCTTGTGCGCTGCCTGCGGTACCCACCTACTCGGTGAGCCCGGCATTCGCGAACGGCAAGCTCATGGTTCAGCCGCTCCCGAACCCGGTCGACAAGACCCCCGTCGAGTACGGCTACGCGATGGCCGAGAAGTTCCCGACGCAGGTCAAGAAGGCTGCCGTCATGACGGCCAACTACGCCGCGACCAAGGATTCCACCGACAAGGCCAAGCTCGTCCTCCCGGCGGCAGGCTGGAACTTCCTCGACTGCGAACAGGTTTACAACATCGGTGGTGAACCCGACTGGAAGCCGTTCCTCCAGCGTCTCAAGGATTGCGGTGCCGAGATTGTGTACTTCTCCGGCTCCCCGGCTCCGAACTTCCAGAACGTGCTCGACGCTTCGAAGCAGCTCGGGTTCAGCCCGATCTGGATGACCGATGCCAACTTCTATGACACGACGTTCGCCAAGTGGAACACCTCGGGCAACGCGGACAACGTCTATGTGAGCCTCGGTTTCACCCCGTTCGAGCAGGCCAGCACCAACCCGGCCACCCAGCAGTACCTCGACCTGTTGGCCAAGGCCAATGGCAAGACGGGCCTTCTGGGCGCTCAGGCTGTCTCGGCGTTCCTCCTGTGGGCTTCGGCTGCGCAGGAATGTGGCGACACACTCACCCGCGACTGCGTGATGAGCAAGCTCGCCAATGTGAACGAGTGGACGGGTGGCGGTCTTCACACCGCTGCCGATCCGGGCGGCAACAACCCTCGCGAGTGTGGCATCGTCGTCAAGATGACGGGCACCAAGTACGAGCAGTTCTACCCGGCCAAGGCTGGCGAGTTCGATTGTTCGCCGAAGTTCGTTGCGACGGTCACCGGTCCGCTGGTGGACGCTGCGAACCTCGATTCGAACCGAATCGCACAACCGAAGTGATCCGTCGGGGCGTCTGCCTCGCCTGATGTGAATGAACTGATGTGAATGAGGAGGGCGGTCATCGGGCTTCGGTCCGGTGACCGCCCTCCTTTCGTGTTCGGGCCGCTGCGCCACGGTGGCTTCGGCCCTGACCGTCGGGTTTCGGCCGGACGTCGTTAGGGTCGGTGCAGAGTCGAACTGTCAAGCAAACGAGGAACGTCGATGTCGAAATACCACGTGAGTGTCGA
The DNA here is from genome assembly GCA_009703925.1 of Actinomycetota bacterium. Lineage (GTDB taxonomy): Bacteria > Actinomycetota > Acidimicrobiia > Acidimicrobiales > Acidimicrobilacustridaceae > Acidimicrobilacustris. Next base: position 11,901 of record WLFD01000058.1, read on the forward strand.
AAGCCCGAAGTCGGTAGACGCGGCGTTTGCCTATATGGCCGACCTGCGCAATTTCGCAAACTGGGATCCCGGCGTTCTGTCGGTTGTCCAGGTCGATGGCGACGGTGCCGGCCCGGAATCAAGTTTCGACGTCACGGTGAAGAGCGTCGGTGGCGGAACGGTGCTGCGCTACGAGACCATCGAGTACGACGAACCCGGCAATCTCCTGGTCAAGGCCCGGAACGCGAATTTCACATCGATTGACCGGATCACGATCGTTCCAAAAGGTGAGGGATCGCTGGTCACCTACTCGGCGGAATTGCTCCTCAACGGCTGGCTAAGTCCGCTCAACCCGTTGCTCGGATTGGTCTTCGACCGAATCGGTGACCGCGCTGCAGTGGGTCTTCGCCGAGTGTTGGCCTGATCCCTGCCGCCAACCGGATTTGACCCCGATTTTGCGTGTGTAGGGTCTTTCCCGACTAGGGGAGTTGGGGACGTTGGGGATGACCATGAAGTCGGCGCGATGGACGCCCGAGCGGATCCATCGGCATCGATGGTGGACCCTTGCTGCGATCTGCCTTGCCGTCACGATCACGTCGATCGACAACACCATCATGAACGTTGGTCTGCCATCGATCGTGCGGGGGTTGGGTGCATCGCAGGCACAACTGCAATGGCTCCTTGATTCCTACACGATCGTATTCGCCTGTCTGCTGCTGACGATGGGTGCGATCGGCGACAAATGGGGCCGTCATCACATGCTGCGGATCGGTCTCGTTCTGTTCGGGATCTTCTCGGCGATTGCGAGTTTCGCTGACAGTACAAACGCACTGATCATCTGCCGCGGGCTCATGGGCCTCGGAGCGGCCTTCATCTTTCCTGCAACACTTGCGATTCTCGCCGTTACCTTCGAGGCTGACGAACGACCGAAGGCGATCGGCATCTGGGCGGGAGTAGCTGGAGTTGGTGTGGCGGCCGGCCCGTTGCTCGGTGGTTTCCTGTTGACGCATTTCTGGTGGGGCTCGATCTTCCTCATCAACGTTCCGCTCTGCGTCATTGCTGTCGTAATGGCCTGGTTCCTCGTTCCACCATCGAAGAGCAGTGACATTGGGCGCAAACTCGATCCGGTTGGTGCGTTGTTGTCGATCGTTGCTCTTCTCGCGCTGCTCTACGGAATCATCGAACTACCAGCGATGGGAATAACCGACCCCGCAGTCATCGCTGCACTCGTTTCTGGAGTGTTGTTTCTGGGTCTCTTCGCGATCTGGGAGACCCGCAGCGATCATCCAATGCTCGATCTCGAATTCTTCCGTAATCCCCGATTCAGTGCGGCAAGCCTTACCATCACGCTCAACTACTTCGTGATGTTCGGTTCCACATTCCTCATCGTGCAGTACTTCCAGTTCATCCTCGGCTACTCGCCGTTCAAGGCCGGCCTGCTGACTGCGCCCGTCGCGGTCGGACTTATGGTGACCAGTCCCCTTGTGCACCGATTGGTGAAGCGGTGGGGGACAACCCGCGTGGTGGTTATTGGTCTACTCACATCTGCCGGAGTTCTGGTCTGTTACGGGATTGAGTCGATCATCTCGTCGGACATCGGCGGCTTGGTCGTGCGCACCATCTTTGGCGTGGGGCTCGCTTTGACGGCGACTCCCGCAACGGAATCGATCATGGGATCGTTGCCCCGCAACCGGGCCGGAGTCGGTTCGGCAGTGAACGACACGACACGCCAGATCGGTGGGGCACTTGGTGTCGCTGTTGTCGGCAGCATCTTTGCGTGGCGCTATCACGCCTCTCTTGGCGATCTCACCGGTGTGCCGACCGCAGCAGCCGACGCCGCCCGCAACTCGGTCGGCCGTGCGATCTCTGCGGCGGCATCATTGCCTCCCGAGATCGCGACCCAGTTGCTGGACAACGCCCGGCAGGCCTATGTGAGCGCGATGCGCGTTGGCATGTGGCTCTGCGCAGGGTTGTTGGTCGTGACAGCGGGGCTGGCTGCGAAGTTCCTGCCCTCGACAGCCGCTCTCGACGACAGCGACCCGCAGGTGCGTGCCGACGAGATCGAGTTCGCATCGATCGATGACGGGATCCTCTGAATCGGGCGTTGTCTGACCCGCCTTGATCTGAAGCCGAAAGACCCGAGTGGAATTCTCAGTGCCCCGGGTGGACTTGAACCACCGCGCACGGCGCCGAAAACCGATGCTCTCTCCCCATCGAGTTCGTGAAATGTGACTCCCTCAATCGAGAGCGTCGACCCACGGGCTCCACTCTGAGTAGAAAGCGGCATCGTCAGGTCCACCGATGTTGGTGTGAGTGGCGACAGCCCGCATTCGACACCTGGCTGTCGCATCGGGCGTCGGTTTGTAATCGAATCCATGTCCGAGGGGCATCCAGTGGTCGGCGCCGGGAGTGATTCCACCTTGTATTGCCCCGGAACCGTCGGAACTGCCCATCCCGCCGTTTTCCAGAGCCGTTCCATCGCATTCGAACTCGTACCAGCGAACAGAACGGTCCATCGACGGACTGAATCTGCTGAGCAACCACATGCGTCCGTACTCGTCTCGTTGGGAGAAGTGCCAGTCTGCCTGGCTGTCTTGAGATCCGAATCGAAGCATGGTTATTCGGGGTGCATCGGGAGGTCCGGTC
>WLFD01000059.1 GCA_009703925.1 Actinomycetota bacterium
CATCTTCGGCCCCGACGCCGGCAAGCACGGCCGAAGCCCATGAGTTCAGTAGTGAATCATCCTCGAGACCAGCCACGACGAGTGGCACGTGGCGGCGGAGTACACATCTGGCCCCGTCCTCGCCCACCTCGTTGCCGATCTCCGGATCGCCGCCGCCCACAAGCAGGGCTGCATCGACGTCGCCGGCATCGAGGGGACAATCGCCGGTTTCGATTCCGCGACACGAAAACGCCGGGGCTCCGACATCGCGACACCGCACGACCTGATGGCCGGCTTCGGCGAGGCCGAAATCCGTAACGGAGCCCGTCACCGACCCGCTGGAAAGCACCAGAAACTTCATGTCGCACTCCTCTCCGCCGCGTAACCGATCCTACGGACCGACAACCCGGGGTCACCGATCACCTTTGCCCGAGTTCCCTGCTTTCGTCAGGGCGCCGGGTCATCGGCGCCCGGGACCTATGGCCCGGCGAATGAGTGCCGAGTCCCCTGCTGACCCGAGTCGTGACCCGGCAGCATTGGTGGGAACGATGTCGGTGCCCTCTGCGCCGAATCGAAACGAGGAGATCCATGTCGCCCGATCCTGATCGCACGGTGATGAGCGCCTTCGGCGCCCTGACCGCAATGGCCGCATTCCTTCTTCTCGTCGTCGGCATCGTCGTGGTGGTGAACAACGACGGCTCGGGTTCGACCACATCGACCGCACCCGTCACCGTCACGTTGAAGGAATATTCGATCACGCCGGTCGCGATCAACATTCCCCTCGGCGGCTCGCTCACCGTCGTCAACGGTGGAACCATGATCCACAATCTTGCCGTCACCGGCGGACCCACGACGCCCGACATCGCTGCCGGCAAGTCCTCCGAACTCGATCTCTCCACATTGGCGGTCGGCACCTATGAAGTCACGTGCACGATCCCGGGTCATGCCGCCGCAGGCATGACCGCCACGCTCGTGGTCGGCGAATCCGGTTCATCCTCGGAGTCGTCCGGGGGCATGGCCATGACCGGCGCCACCGTCGATTACGCGGCGATGGACAAGGCGATGACTCAAGGCGCGGTCGACTATCTCGAGGCATTCACCAAGTACGGAACCGGCGTGCCGACAAAAGGCCGTGGCAATCAACTCCTCCAGCCGGTCGCGAACGCTGACGGAGTGAAGGAGATCAACCTCGAAGCGGCCATCATCGACTGGGAGGTCGAACCGGGCAAGGTCGTGAAGGCCTGGTCATACAACGGCATGGTCCCCGGACCCTCGATCCGCGTCGAACCCGGCGACCGCCTGCGGATCACGCTCAAGAATTCGACCCCGATGGCACAGGACATCCACTGGCACGGGATCTCCACTCCGTTCGGACAGGACGGGGTCGCACCACTCACCCAGCCGATGATCGAACCCGGGGAGACATACACCTACGAGTTCACCGCTCCCGCCTATCACGAGATGGGGATGTACCACGCCCACAACGGCGGAGCGATCTCGGTCGTGAGCGGCATGTACGGTCAATTCCAGGTGGGCGATGTGCCCCTGCCGAACGGCAAGACCGTGAGCGGATTCAAGCTCCCCGACAACATCAAGATCGCCCAGGCCATGCCTCTCGTGTTGAACGATGCGGGCACGCTCGGACTTTCACTCAACGGCAAGGCCTTCCCGGCCACCGATCCGATCGTCGCCAACGTGGGCGAAACGCTGCAGGTGACGTATCACAACGAAGGCCTGATGTGTCATCCGATGCATCTTCATCGGGTGAAGCAGTTGGTCATCGAGAAGGACGACTGGGCTCTCGACCAGCCCTACTTCGTTGACACACTCACGATCTGTCCCGGTGAGCGCTACACGGTTCTGATCACACCGACTGCCGACGAGGTCGGCATCTGGGCGTATCACTGCCACATCCTGACGCATGCCGAAAGCGAGAAGGGGCTCGCCTACATGGTGACCGTTCTCGTCGTTCCGCCAGTTCCTCCAGCCGGCAAGAGCGCTTCCTGATCCGCGCTTCTTGATCCGCGCTTCCTGACCTGCCGGAAACCCCGGTCGGTCAGGAAGCCGCTCGACGAGTTCCCGGGGCGACCCGCCGACCTGTGATGCGTTCCGGGTTGATCGCGACCCAGTGATCGTGCGAGGGAGCGGACCACGGCTCCAACTCGACGGCGACAAGCCGCTCGATCCGGATGAGATCGTCGATCACCCGGGCCCAACCGCTCACGACAACGCTCCAGGCGGTGCGCGTGTGCAGATCGACGTCGTCAATCTCGAACGAGACTGCTCCGCCCCGGCTCGATACCGCGAACTTCGTCCCCTCGCCAGTTCGAAAAATCACATGGTCGCCATCCATTGCGTAATTCACCGGATAGATCTGCGGTTGCCCGCCCTCGACCACCGCGAGCCGACCGACGAAGCGCGATTGCAAAAGTGCCAGACACTCCGAACGTTCGATCACCTCGACACCTGAATGGGAATCGACAAGCTTCATGTTCACCCCCAAAGTCCGAATCGGACCTACCCGAGTTCCCATTGTGCGCCCTGTCACCCGAAATGGCTAGGGGACAAGGTCCCGTGGCGCGAAACCCCTAGGCTCGGCCCATGACGACCACACATCTGGCAGGCGATGTCATGGCCGCAGTCGACTTCTCGAATCAGACCGACCGCATCGTGAGTGAAGGAATGGGGCTCGCCCGGGCCACCGGAGGAACCCTCCATCTCGTCCACATCGCGGCCGGCGAGCCGATTCTGGCTGGCTATGACAAAGAGGACATCAGCCCGTTTACCCGTCAGGTTCGGGCCGGGGAATTGACCGATGAACACCGCCGGTTGCGAGAACTCGCCGAGGGCCTCGGGGCGGCAACCGGAGTCGACGTCCACGCTGTCGTGCTCCTCGGGCCGACGGCACAGACGCTTCTGGAAGCATCGTTACAGCTTGACGTCACCCACATCGTCCTCGGCACCCACGGGCACGGCGGGCTGCATCATCTCCTTGTCGGCAGCGTCGCCGAAGAAGTCGTCCGACGCTCCCACGTCCCTGTCGTTCTCGTTCCCATTCCCAAGCCGTAGCCAGAGCATCCAGGAGTTTCGATGAACAAGATCGTTGTCGGCGTCGACAGTTCAAAGGGATCGCGCGCAGCCCTCCGATGGGCACACCGCGAGGCGGTTATCCGCAGTTGTGAACTCGAGGTCGTGATGGTCTGGCAGTTCCCGATCACGACGACACTGCCTGCTTTCGGGGCGATGCCCGCACCCGAGGATTTCAGCGAAGAGACCGAACGGGCACTGGTCTCGGCCATCGCCGAAGAAGGAATCGTCGCCACCGACGAAGCGCCCGTGACGATCCTTGTCGCAGAGGGTGCCGCCGCTGCCGCTCTTCTCGATGCCGCCAAGGATGCCGACCTGCTTGTCGTGGGTTCGCGAGGCCATGGTGGATTCGCCGGACTCCTTCTCGGCTCGGTCAGTCAGCAATGCGTAACCCACGCGCCCTGCCCCGTTGTCGTTGTCCCTGCGAACTGATCGGCGAACATGACGACAGCCCTCCGTGGACTCAGCGCGGCCGAGGTCGCCGACCGTCAAGCCCGCGGCGACACGAACGATGCGCCGAGTCCCACGAGTAGGACCACCCGACAGATCATCCGAGCCAACGTATTCACTCCGTTCAACGCGCTGCTCGGCATCCTTCTCGTCGTCATCATTGCCATCGGCGAATATGCCGACGGACTGTTCGGCTTCGTCCTCGTCTCGAATGCACTCATCGGCATCGTTCAGGAACTCCGCTCGAAGCGTTCGCTTGATCGACTCGCGGTGCTCAATGCCCCGACCTCGACCGTGCGGCGCGACGGGACCGACACGTCCATCCCGTCAAAGGCTCTCGTCCTCGATGACGTGATCATCCTCAGCCTCGGCGACCAGATCGCCGTCGACGGCGAAGTCATCGACGGTTCCGGCATGGAGATCGACGAGTCGCTGCTCACCGGCGAGGCTGAACCCGTCGAGAAAGCTGTCGGTGATCCCGTGATGTCCGGAAGTTTCGTCGTGGCCGGCAACGGAGCCATCCGGGCCACCGCCGTCGGAGCCAATTCCTATGCCTTCAGGCTTTCGGCCGAGGCCCGACAGTTCTCGCTCGTCAAGAGCGAGTTGCGCACCGGCATCAACCGCGTGATCACCATCGTCGGATGGATGATGATTCCCGCCGCGATCCTTCTGGTCACGTCACAGCTCGCAACGCATGACGGGTTGGTCGCCGCGGTTCAGGGTTCGGTGGCGGGGCTCGTCGCCATGGTCCCCGAAGGTCTGGTGCTCCTCACCAGCATCGCCTTCGCACTCGGAGCGACCCGGCTCGCGCGCAAGAACGTACTCACGCAGGAACTCGCCGCCATCGAAGGACTCGCACGCGTCGACGTCATCTGCGTCGACAAGACCGGAACCTTGACCGAAGGATCCCTCACACTCGCCACGGTCGAGCATCTCGCTCCGGACGACGCCGACCCGATCGACGTCGGTTCCGTCCTCGGTGCCCTCGGTGCCGCCGATGATCATCCCAATCCCAGCCTCGCCGCGGTCGTCGCCGAGTATTCGTCTCCGCCGCCCTGGGCCGTTTCCGCTGTGGTGCCGTTCTCGTCGGCCCGCAAGTGGAGTGCGGCAACGTTCGAGGGCCATGGCTCGTGGTTCCTCGGCGCTCCCGACATCCTTCTCGATGAGGCCCCCGACGACGACAGGCTGCCGATCATCCGCGAGCGGCTCAACCACTACGCCAGCGCCGGCCGCCGCGTGCTGCTGCTCGCTCAATCTCCGACCGGACTCAGCGCCGAGGTTCTTCCGGGGCTTCTCCAGCCTGCAGCTCTCGTCGTCCTCGACGAACAACTGCGCGAAGCCGCCCCGGCGACAATCGCCTACTTCGGCCAGCAGGACGTTCTCGTCAAGGTCATCTCCGGCGACAGTCCCGTGACCGTCGGTGCAGTGGCCACACGGGTTGGTGTTCCCGGCGCCGACGATCCCATCGATGCACGCACACTTCCCGATGACCAAGAGGCGCTCGCCGACATCATGGAATCACACTCGGTCTTCGGCCGGGTCACTCCGCAGCAGAAGCGGGCCATGGTCCACGCCCTGCAATCGCGCGGGCACACCGTCGCCATGACCGGTGACGGCGTCAACGACACGCTCGCCCTCAAGGATGCCGATGTCGGTGTCGCCATGGGTTCCGGATCGGCGGCGGCTCGTGCGGTGGCGCGCTTCGTCCTTCTCGACAACGACTTCGCGGTCTTCCCATCGGTCGTCGACGAAGGACGGCGTGTCATCGCCAACGTCGAGCGGGTCGCGAATCTGTTCCTCTCAAAAACCTTCTACGCCGCGGTCCTCGCCATCGCGGTGGGCATCAGCCAGGTTCCGTTTCCGTTCCTTCCGCGCCACTTCACGATCATCTCGTCGCTCACGATTGGAATCCCCGGCTTCTTCCTGGCCCTGACGCCCAACGCTCGACGAGCACTTCCCCATTTCCTTCACCGCGTGTTGCGCTTCGCCATTCCATCCGGCGTGATCGCCGCCGTCACAACGCTCACGGCGTTCCTGATCGCACGATCCGACACCGATCTCGAAACTGCCCGCTCGGTCGCCGTCATCACGCTTTTCACGATCACCATCTGGATCCTGGAGATCCTGTGCCGACCACTCACCGTTGCCAAGGCCACTCTCGTTGCCGCCATGACAGTGGCCTTCATCGGGGCTCTTTCCATCCCGTGGTTCCGCAGCTATTTCGAACTTCCGATACCTGAACAGACTCTGCTCGTCGCCGCCGTCGGACTCGGCGCCATCGGCGCCGCCGCGGTCGAGATCAGTTTCCGTCTCGGATTGCGAGCCACGGCCAACACGAAGGCCGCAACTGCCTGAGTCTCAGTCCGAGCGCTTCTGACGTTCGTTCAGGCGGGCGGCATATACCGCCGCTTCGGTTCGTCGTTGCATCCCCATCTTGGACAGAAGATTGGACACGTAATTCTTGACCGTCTTCTCGGCAAGGAACATCTGGTCGGCGATCTCGCGGTTCGTCATTCCCTCCGAGAGGAATTCGAGGATCCGCCGTTCCTGATCAGTGAGCCCCTCCAATTTCTCGTCCCCGACGATTCCGGTTCGGAGTCGCTCGAGAACCCGGGCAGTGACGCCGGGGTCGAGCAGTGACTGGCCGGCGGCGACCTTGCGGATCGCTTCGACCAGTTCGGTGCCGCGGATCTGTTTGAGCACGTAACCCGAAGCTCCAGCCATGATCGAGTCGAACAGCGCCTCGTCATCGGCATACGAGGTCAGCATCAGACACTGGACCGTCGGCATCGAACTGCGGATCTCGCGACAGACCGACACCCCGTCGCCGTCCGGGAGTCGAACATCGAGAATCGCCACCTCGGGATTCGCGGCCGGAAGCCGACGTAGTGCTTCCTCTGCTGTCCCCGCCTCTCCCACGACTTCGATGTCGCCGGCCGATTCGAGAAGTTCGCGGATGCCGCGGCGCACGATCTCATGGTCGTCGAGGAGAAACACCCTTATGGTCACCGACCCATTGTTGCCCCTTTCAAGGGCACGACGCTGACAGTTCACACCGGTAGCCTCGAAGTCGATGGCGCAAGATTCGGCAAACACCACAGAACTTCAACACCTGCTTGATGCAATCGTTGCCGTGGGTTCCGAACTGAGTCTCCCCCTGGTGCTTCGCAGAATCGTTGAAACCGCGACCGGGCTCGTCGGCGCCCGGTACGGCGCATTGGGGGTTCTCGACGAGACCCACACGCGACTCTCCGAATTCCTCACCACTGGAATGGACGGGTCGACCGTCGAAACGATCGGCACACCCCCCTCTGGTCACGGGATCCTCGGTCTCCTCATCGTCGACCCGCGACCCATCCGCCTGCCCGACCTCACCGCCCATCCCGACAGCTACGGATTCCCCCCGGGCCATCCACCGATGGAGTCGTTCCTCGGAGTTCCCATCCGGGTCCGGGGTCAGGTTTTCGGGAACCTCTATCTCACCGAGAAAACCAACGGTTCCGAATTCACCGATGCCGATCTCGAATTCGCCGAGGCTCTGGCATCCGTCGCCGGCGTTGCGGTCGAGAACGCCCGCCTGCATTCGCGCGTGGGCGAGCTCCGGGTGGTCGAAGACCGCGAACGGATCGCCCGCGACCTCCACGACACCGTCATCCAGCGACTGTTCGCCACCGGGCTCGCCCTGCAGAGTCTCGCAGCGCGGGCCGGTGACGCCGAGGTCGTCGATCGCCTCCAACAGGTGGTCGAGGATCTCGACGACACGGTCCGACGCATCCGCACCACGATCTTCGAACTGCAACGACCGCGCATTCCCGGTCGAAGCATCCGTCAGGAGGTGCTCGACCTCGTCAGCGAAACGCTCGAGCACACGGAGATTGAACCCTCGGTCCGCTTCGACGGGGCTGTCGACCTCACGATTCCGGAAACCGTGGCAGACCATCTCGTTGCCGTTGTCCGCGAATCGGTGAGCAACGTCGTGCGCCACAGTGGCGCATCGAAACTCGTCGTCGACATCACCGTGAACGATCACGTCGAGGTTCGCGTGATCGACAACGGTCGCGGGCTTTCACCCGAGTCATCGGCAGACAGCCGCGGCCTGCACAACCTCCGCAGCCGGGCGCATGAACTCGGCGGCGACATGACGCTGGAGAAGACCCCCGGTGGCGGTACGACACTCGTCTGGCGAGTTCCCCTGCCGGGCTGAGCCCTTCCCCGAGTTCAGTTTCCCGTATGACCGAATCCGCCCTGCCCGCGTTCGGTGGCGTCGAGATCGTCGAACTCGTCAACCGGTTCGAGAACGACATGTTCGACCCGTTGCACCACGAGCTGCGCGATCCGTTCGCCGCGCGTCACCTCGAACGGTTCGGTCGGGTCCGTATTGATCAGAAGCACCTTGAGTTCACCCCGATAGCCGCTGTCGATGAGTCCTGGCGTGTTGAGGCATGTCACGCCGTGTTTCAGAGCGAGTCCGCTCCGGGGCTGGACGAACCCGGCGAACCCTTCCGGGATCGCGACGGCAAGACCGGTGGGGACAAGAGCCCGACCACCGGCACATGCGATGGTCACGGATTCGCGTGCCACGAGATCGAGGCCGGCATCGCCCATGCGGGCATAGACGGGCAGGGGCAGATCCGGGTCAAGGCGCACAGCGGGAATCTCGATCACGTCAGGATCGTAGGACCCGTCCGCGACCTGCGTAGGCTTTCGCCGTGCTCGCCTGGATGGATCTCGAAATGACCGGTCTCGACACTGATCGGAACGTGATCGTCGAAATCGCGACCCTCCTCACCGACGACAATCTCGAACTCATCGCCGAAGGTCCCGATCTCGTCATCCATCAACCGGCGGAAGCCCTCGCCCTCATGGACGATGTGGTCGTGGGGATGCACACCCGTAGCGGGCTCCTTCCCGAGATTCAGCGATCGACCATTTCGCTCGAAGAGGCCGGAGAGGCGACCCTCGCGTTCCTCAAGGAACACATCGCCAAGCCGAGAACGGTTCCGCTGTGCGGCAACTCCATCGGGACCGATCGTCGGTTTCTCAGCGTGTACCTCCCGGAGATCGAGAACTTCCTCCACTACCGATCGGTCGACGTGTCGACCCTCAAGGAACTGATGAAGCGCTGGAATCCCACGCTCCTCGGGGCAGCTCCGTCAAAGGCCGAAGGACATCGCGCCATGGACGACATCCGTGAAAGCGTCGCCGAACTTCGCTATTACCGCGACTCGTTCTGCATCCTCCCCGAGACCGGTTCACCGGCCGCCTGACGCTCTTTCGGCACATTGGCCGTCAACCGGTAAGGTCGACTGCTGATGGGGGAACAACACGATCACGCAGGTCATTCGCATTCCGACGCTGTCGCGCCGGTACGTGTGCCGCGGCAGGAACAGGAAGACGCGTCGACCGAGATCATCGAGGTGGCCCGTGGCATCCTGCGCCTCCAGTTGCCGACGGACTTCACCGGTCTCGGCCACGTCAACACCTACGCCATCGAGGACTCCCGGGGATTCACCCTCGTCGATCCCGGGTTGCCCACCGATGCATCATGGGAAGCGCTCCAGGTCCGGCTGCGCGATGCCGGCATTCCTCTCAAGCGGGTGCACACCACCTACATCACCCATTCCCATCCCGATCATTTCGGTGGCGCACACCGCCTGGTCGAAGAATGCAATGCGGAAGTCCTCACCTCGACCATGTTCCGCAAGTGGACTGATCTTCTCGATCTCGAGGAGACACCCCTTGAACCGCTTGATCCCGCCGATGCAACCGAAGCGGGCACGATCCTCGACGCAATCTCGAACACCGACGAAGAGGACATGGAACAGCAGTTCCCCGGGTTCAAGGCATTTCGCAACCGGATCCGGGAAGCGATCGCCGACGGCCGCATCGAGGAACTTTCCTGGATGAAGGCGCCCCGGCCCACGATCGTCGTCAACGATGCCGAGGTTGTCCGACTGGGTGACCGCGACTGGGTTGCGGTGTTCACACCCGGACACACCCACGATCATCTGTGCATGTGGTCACCCGAGGACGGCGTTCTTCTGTCCGGCGATCACGTCCTTCCCACGATCACGCCACACATCGCCGGTTTCATGGGTGGCGATCCCCTTTCGAACTATCTGCTCAATCTCGACAAGGTCGCAGCGCTCGAAGGCATCACGCAGGTGCTCCCCGCCCATGGGCATCCGTTCGGCAATCTGGCCGGACGTTGCCAGGAGATCAAGGATCATCACGCGACCCGGTTGCAGTTCCTCGTCGACGCTGCCGACGAAACCGGATGGGCGGCAGTGCCCAAATGGTCCGAGTCGCTGTTCTCCGTTCGCAGCCGCGGACCGATGGCCGACAGCGAAACCGCGGCGCACCTCGAGCACCTTCGTCTGGCCGGGAAGGCCGAACGTCGGCCCACCGAGGACGGCTTCGAGTACCGCGTCGAGCACTGAGTCCGTCGATCGGGTGACTCCCGACCGATAGCGTTCCGGAATCACCGAAACGATTCCTTCCGCCCGCGATCTGCTCCGACAGCGATCGGTACTTGCATTGCTGTTCACGTCGCTCGTCGCGACGATGGCGGCCGTTGCCCAGGTGACCGCGCTCGGCAAGCAGCTCTACGACCTCTCGGGTCGCGATCTCGATCTCGGCCTGCTCGGACTGGCCGAGTTCGTCCCGGCGATGTTGCTGATGACCGTCACCGGCTCTCTGGCCGACCGATTCGATCGCCGCCGACTCGTGAGCCTCGGGCTCATCGGCGAACTCGTGTGCTCCGGCGGACTCGCCTGGTATGCCACCACCGGCAACACGGCCACGTGGCCGATCTTCGCCCTCGTCATCGCATTCGGAACCTCGCGCGCCTTCGTCAATCCGGCTCTGCGATCGCTACCGGCCGACATCGCGCCTCCCGGCGGACTTCCCCGACTTGTGGCGTTCAACGTCGCCGGATGGCAGACCGCGATCATCGTCGGCCCGGTCATGGCCGGTTTCCTCTACATCGGCGCTCCCTCTTGGCCGTTCTACGCCTGCATGGTGCTCGCCGGTCTCGGCGCCATCGCCATCCAGTTCGCCCGTCCGCGGCGTGTTCATGCCGACGCCGGTCCCGCATCGGTCGCCGGCCCGGCGTCGGCTGCGCTCATCGACCTCAGTGACGAGAGTCGCCCCGCCGAACTGCTCGACGTCACCGGTGAGGCGTACGCCGCATCGATCGGCAATCCCCGCGAGGTCGTCGACGTCGACGGGATCACCGAGTCCGCCGCTGATGGGGATGTCCCCGCCAAGAGTCGCTGGCACGAGGCGTTCGAGGGCATACGGGTCATCAGGGGGAATCCGATCCTCCTCGGGGCGATCTCGCTCGACCTGTTCGCCGTCCTTTTCGGCGGTGCTGTCGCGCTCCTTCCTGCCATCGCCGAGAAGCGGTTGAACGTCGACGCCGTCGGCCTCGGATGGCTCCGCGCCGCGGGTGGTATCGGCGCTGCCGCCGTCACCGTGTGGTTGAGCACCCGCCCACTGCGCCGCCACATCGGCCCGATCCTGTTCACCACGGTGGCGCTCTTCGGCATCTTCACCATCGTCCTCGGCCTCACCCACAGTTTCCTGGTCGCCTTCATCGCGATGGTCCTACTGAGCGCCGCCGATTCGGTGAGCGTTTTCATCCGCGCCACTCTCGTGCCCCTGGTGACGCCGAACGCGGCCCGGGGGCGCGTCATGGCGGTCGAGGGGGTGTTCCTCGGCGCTTCCAACGAACTCGGCGCCTTCGAATCCGGTGTTCTCGGACAGATCATCGGCACTGCCGGTGCCGTCGTGTTCGGTGGCCTCGCCACTCTCGGCGTCGTCGGGATCTGGGTGATCTCGTTCCCGCAACTCGCCCGCTTCGATCGCTTCCCCGAGAAACCTCCCGACTGACAGGTCCTCAGGCGTCAGGTCGACGTCCAGGTTCCGGTGAGGGTTCTGCCCGTCGCCCGGCCCTCGGCGGCAAGCTTGAGCAGGTGCGCATGCACGCTGCGTTGCGCCATGGGCACGAGTTCCGGATCGAGCCCGACGTAGATCGTTTCCACGAGTGTGCTGATCTTCGCCGAGCCCGCCGCCCCGAGTGCCGCGATCACATCTGCCTCGCGTTCGAGCCGATGGGCGATGTACCAGTCGATGACCCGATCCGGATCTTCGATCAACTGCCCGTGGCCTGGAGCGATCGATCGAAGCCGAAGGGCCCTGACCTTGGCCAGCGAGTCCAGATAGGCCGCCATGTCGCCGTCAGGGGGCTTGATGACGACGGTGGAGCCCTGCATGACGTGATCGCCCGAGAAGAGCATGCGCTCCTCCTCGAGGAGATAGCAGAGGTGGTTCGAAGCGTGGCCGGGCGTGTGCTGTGCGGTGAGCCGGAATTCCGTCGCTTCGATCTGCGCTCCCTGACCGAGGCGCTTGTCGACCTTGAGTCCGTCGCGGTTGCCGAAGGCCATCACCTTCGCCCCGGTGGCGGCCTTGAGGGCTGCTGCGCCGGGCGAGTGGTCGAGGTGGGTGTGGGTGCACAGGATCCAGCGGATGCGATCGCCGCCGCAACCGACGATCGCCTCGATGTGCTCGGCCATGTCGGGACCGGGATCGATCACGGCGATCTCGTCGATGCCAACGAGATAGGTGTTGGTTCCGGGACCCGTCATCTTGCCCGGATTCGGGGCGACGATCCGGCGCACGAGCGGAGACAACGCGCGGGGCACACCGGCGATCAGCGGCGGTGCCGTTTCGATCTCCTCTGCGCCATCGACGGATTCGTCGGCGCCATTGTCGGCATCCCGCAGGTCAGTCATGCGCAGGGCCCAACTCGATGGGCGCCGATGTTTCCGTGCGTTTCGGGGTGACATCGCCGATGTACTCGACGTCGACCACCGAGGCCCGTGTGAACCGACTGAACCCGGGCACGCGCAGGGCCCCCGTCCATCGGGGAACGAGCCGGTTGCGCACGAAGATCCGAACCGGCGGTACCAGCAGCAGCAATCCGACGATTCCGGTCACGAAACCGGGGACGATGCACAGGCAGCCGGCGAGAAGCAGCAGCCCACCGTCGACGACCTGATTCGCGGGCACCTCTCCGCGGCCGGCGCTTTCCTGCATCCGACGCATGACTCCGAGTCCCTCGCGCTTCACCAACCATGCCCCGAAGAGACTCATTGCGGCGAGCAGCGCCAGCGCCGGGAACCAGCCGATCCAACCGGCCACCGAGACGAGGACGTACAACTCGAGCAGAGGTCCGATCACGAAAATGAAGAACAGCGCGAACATCACGCTCCCGATTCTACCTGCCGGTCCCCGGATTTCCCGGGCGACCGGGCCCGCCCGGCCCACCGGAACGAGGGCAAAAAAACCCCAGCGCCGGACCGGACGAGCCGATTCCGACGCTGGGTATGCAGCGAGCATTCGTCCCCCCGAACGAATGTCGCAGGCCTTGCGACTGACGAGGGACTAACTCACCCGTTCCGTCAGGAGCGGCTTGCGCTCCATTTCGTTCAAACCACCCCAGATGCCGTGGGGTTCGCGGATCTCGACGGCGTAGTCGAGGCAGTCCCGGCGAACTCCGCAATCGGAGCAGATCTCCTTGGCCCGGCTCTCCCGGTGGAGTTTGTCTTCCTTGCGCTCGAACTGCGGCGGTGGAAAGAACACCACTGCCTGCGGTCCCCGGCATGCTGCCTTGAGCTGCCAGTTCTCTTCAACGGATTGTGCACTCACGGATACTCCGCCTCCCCTCTTTGGGGGACCGTACCCGTCTCACCGCCGCCAAGCAAGAAAAAATGCGACAAATGTCACTCTGCGGAAACGTCGCCTCCGGAGCGGGGTGAACGGTCCCGGTAATCCTTGGCGCCACCCTCTTCGGGTTCGACCTCGAGCACCAGACCGTCGATGCCGGTCACCCGGATCCGGTCGAGTTCGTCGATCGGTGTGGCCCGGTTGGTCGACGCCCGCCAGAGCGCATCGCGGATCTGCACCACCCCGTCGGGATTGACCGCCGAAACGGCCCGACCGATCTCGCCGATCATCCATTCGCGCCCGATCGTCGGTGTCGAGAAACGGGTGCGGACCATCGACGGCATACCGGCGAGGAACGCGAGCAATACCGCGGCCACGCCGACCAGCAGCGTGACCCACGACAGGGAGAGTCCGTCGAAGAGGGTGAACGAACCGACCACGTAGAGAACCACACCGGCACCGGTCCAGAACCTCGGGATGCCGGTCTGCACATCGATCGCAAACGCGATCATCGCCAGGCAGATCAACCCCACGGCCCACCAGTTCGTGGGCAACACGGCAAGGCCGTAGCCGGAGAGGATCAACGACACGGCACCGACAACACCGGCAACGCCGACCCCGGCGGTGAACAGTTCGAAGATGATGAGCGCGAGACCGATGGTGAGCAGCAGGTACGAAACAGCGGGACTCGCAACCGTGTGCATCAACTGCGCAACCAGCGAGATCTGCCCGAAGCGGACCTGGGTGAGCGGCTCGCGACGAATTTCACCATTTTCTGCAGTGATTTCACGGGTCTTCACACCCGGTGAGTTCACGAGGTAATCGCCGACCGTCGGAGCATCCAGCGTCGTGATTCCGAGATCGGCCGCTTCCTGATTGCTCACGGTGTTGTCGATGAGCGGAGCGAGACGTTTCATGTCGAGCCCGGTGATGAGCGGCTCGCCGGCGTTGCCGAGTCGCGTTCCCGGGGCCATGCCGACCTGTGCGGCTGCTCCGACGAACTGTGCGGCAGGTCCGGTCAGGTGCGAACCCGAGGGAC
>WLFD01000006.1 GCA_009703925.1 Actinomycetota bacterium
AATCGCCTCGCCCACCGGCACGCCTGCATCGAGATCGGCGACAAGTCGTCGGTGATCATCGGCGGTTCGCGCTGCGGCGGCGGAGCGAATCGCATGGGGAAGGCTCGCTCCGGATCGGAGAGAGCGGATGATCTGATCGACGAGATCCGGAAGATCGCGATCGCCGGCCTTCCGATCCGTGAAGCGGCGAAACCATCTGTTCCCGAACCGAAACCCGTTTCCCGAAGCGGCACCACCGGGACGACGGCGACCGGAGTCGACCCCATCGGCCACCAGCGAATCGAGTCGGCGCCTCACGACACCTTCGGCAAGCGCCGGTCGGACACCCGAGAGGGCAAGTGCCGAGAGCAGCACCGACGCTGCGGCGAGGAGGCCGATGATCAACGAGTTCATGGCGAACCGACCGCATGATTTCGGGCCCGTCGGGAGGGGAGTGCCGTCACCCTGCCGTTGTCGTCGAGGAGATCGCGGATCGCCACGGCCTCATGGCCATCACCGCCGACGACAACCTCCGCGATTGCCGCCACACCCCTCGTGCCGTCGGGTCGGCGCACGACATGCACGACGAAGTCGATCGCCGCGCGGATCTGTTCGCGGATCGCAGCCGACGGAAGGGCCACATCGCCCATCAACACGAGCGTTTCGAGCCGGCGCAGGGCATCCACCGGCGAGTTCGCGTGACAGGTCGAAAGCGAGCCCTCCTGACCCGTGTTCATGGCCTGGAGCATGTCGATCGCTTCGCCGGCCCGAACCTCTCCGACGACGATCCTGTCGGGGCGCATTCGCAACGCGTTTCGGACGAGATCTCGGATCCGCACCTCACCCGAACCCTCGGCATTGGGTGGTCGTGCCTCGAGGCGCACGACATGCGCTCCGGGAAGTCGGAGCTCGGCGGCATCCTCGATCGTGATCACCCGCTCGTCGTCGCCGATGTTCGCCGCCATCGCATTGAGGAGCGTCGTCTTCCCGGCGCCGGCACCTCCGCACACGATCACATTGGCCCGACTGCGGATGATCCAGCGCAGGAGCCCGGCCACGTCGGGTGTGCAGATGTCGTCGAGCCCAACCGAGCGGGTACCGAAACGTCGGATCGTCAGACACGGGCCGTCGACCGCCAGGGGTCGGATGATCGCGTTCACCCTCGACCCGTCGAAAAGTCGGGCGTCGACGATCGGTGAGGCTCGATCGATATGGAGACCGATCGGCGCGACGATCCGCTCGATGAGGGCGAGCACCACCGATTCGTCGAGGACGAGTGACGTCGGCGAGAGCCGCCCCGCCCGCTCGATCCAGACGGCGCCGCCGCCGTTCACCATGACTTCGCTGATATCCGGATCGGTCAGCCACGGCTCGAGGGGGCCCAGTCCGCTCACGCGCCAGCCGACCTCGTCGACCACCCGTTCGACCATTCCGGCGCCGAGGAGAGGCGCGCGACTGCGCGTCAGTGCGCGCAACTCGTCCCGACTCGTCCCGTCGGCACCCGAACCCCAATGGCCTTCGAGGAGATCGGTGTGCAGGTGCCCGGAGATGGAATCGATCCCGACGCCGGAACGATCGGGTTCAGGCCGCATCGAGCAGCACATCCGTCAACGAACGCGGAATCCGCGACGCCAGCACTCCGGCATCGACGGCCCGTGCGATCGCACCGTCGACAGGCACCGTCGCCACAATCGGGGCGCCGAGAACATCGGCGACTTCGCGTCCACCAAGCGAGCGGTAGCTCTCGTTCACGAGAACGATGCCCGAAGGACGGAACGGAAGGTTGATCGCCCGCCGCAGGGACAGGAAACATGCACGAGTCACCAGAAACGAATGGGTCGCCCCGAGCACGAACGCCCGTCGGACACTGTCGATCTCCGGATCATCGTGCGGAACGAACGTTCCGACATCGACGATCACCGGCCGCGGATCGAGAGCCAGGATCGAAACCAGAAGCTCGGCCCGCTCCGGGTCAACGAGCATCCCCCGGCCCCGAGGCAACAGGCTCACTCCCGGGGCCGCCGGCACTTCGATCCGGCCGAGTGCGTCGGCCGGTGCATCGGAGCCCGCTGCCAGCCACTCGACGACACCCGGCCCCGGAGGTTCGGGCATCCCCAGCGAGACCGGAACATCACCGGCGAGATCGACAAGCAGCGATCCCTCCTCGTGACGACGTCCCAGAACTGCGGCGAGGGCGCCCGCCACCACCGTGGTTCCCGAACCACCCTTTGACGACCAACATGAAACCAACATCGACCCTCCCGGTTGCAGACAGTCCGATCACAGACAGTCCGGTTGCAGACGACCAACGATCGGACGGCACAGCGATCCGACGTCAGCCAGGGGGAGGTGTGCGGACGTTACGAGTCGACCTGCGGGTGGTCAATGGTCTCAATCACTCATCCGCGCTGTCGCCGTATGCTCGCGGGGTGATGGAGGCCGCTTTCTTCGACCTGGACAAGACCGTCATCGCCAAAGCGTCGATGGTTGCGTTCGGTCGTTCCTTCCGCCAAGCGGGAATGATCAACAGGCGCGTCATGGCCCGTGCCGCATGGAACGGTCTTCTCTTCCATTACCTGGGGGCAGACGAGGAGCGGATGCGGACGTTCCGCGAATCGGCTCTAAGGATCACGCGGGGTTGGGACCATCAGGCCGTCGGCAACCTCGTCGGCCGGACCCTCACCGACGTGATCGATCCGATCGTCTATGACGAAGCACTCGATCTCATCCGGGAACACCGCGAGGCCGGACGTCTCGTGTACATCGTTTCGGCCTCACCCGAAGAGATCGTGACCCCACTCGCCGCGTATCTCGGTGCCGACGGCGCCATCGCCAGCAGTGCCCGACTCGATGCGGCCGGTCGCTATACGGGCGAGGTGGATGTCTACGCCTACGGACCGTTCAAGGCCGAAGCAATCCGCGCGGTTGCCGAACGCGAAGGCATCGACCTGTCGCGCAGCTATGCCTATTCGGATTCCGCCACCGACGAACCGATGCTCCGCTGCGTCGGTCATCCGTTCGCCGTCAATCCCGATCGAGAGTTGTCCCGCATCGCAAAGACCGAATCATGGCCGGTCCTGCTGTTCAGCCATGGCGTGCCCCTGCGCGAGAGGATGAACCTCCCGCCAACCCGACATCTGGCCATGGGGGCGGCGATCGCAACCGTCGCCTCACTCGGCGCGATTGCGACTTGGTGGGTCGTGTCCAAACGACACGACCGTCATGGGTTCAGGTTCAGGCGTCCTGAAGTTTCTTGACTGCGAATGCGGCGAGGGCGATCACGACGATGAGTACGAGAAGCTTCTTCATGACAGCGAGTCTAGAGGTCTCACCCGAAATCGGCCATCGGGAACGCCCGGGTTGCCCTGCCTGAGGTAATTCCTACTTCGGTGAGGTGTTCCCGCCGGAATCGACGCGGTCGATACGCATGATCCGGCAGGTGAACGCGCCATCCGGGCGTGTTTGCGCCACGGAGTCCCAGTTCACGGTGGTGCTGGGTTCGATGTTGGTGAGAAGGACGTCGGTCGAATCGAACTCGACGCCGAATGGCCCCGCCCCGCCCGATCGGTACGAGATCACGAACGTGTAATCGGCCGGTTCGTTGGTCCAGTTCGTGATCGTTCCGGCAGCGCGGACTCCGTCTCCGTCCACATCACATGAACCGAGATGGATGTCGCGTTGTGGCGGATGGACGATGTCGGTGCTGGTCGTGTCGATACCGGTCTCCACCACGATCTTCTGCAGAGCTGCAGCATCGCCCTCGTCGCCGGCGCTGAAGAAGACCTTGACGATCACGAAGATGGCGACGAACGCGACCACGGCCACCATGGCCAGAACGCCGGTCACGACTCCCGCGACAAGGCATCCTTCATGATGTTCGTCTTCGGAATCCGGGGGACCGACGCTTTCCGGGCTGGTTTCGATCGGTCCGGACATGGATGGTGCGACGCGAACCGGGCGGAGGTTCAGACAGCGAGCAGGTCGCGGGCGCCGGTGTCCGAGGACGGGTGACGCAACTTCGACATTGCACGAGCTTCGATCTGACGGATGCGCTCGCGGGTGAGGTTGAAATGCTCGCCCACCTCTTCGAGGGTCCGGGGCTCGCCGCGGTCAAGGCCGAAACGGAGCTTCAGGATCTCGCGCTCGCGCTCATCGAGCGGCGAGAGCAGACGGGAGATCTCCTCCGGAAGGAGGGCCGTGGCCGCAACCTCGAAGGGGGACTCGGCCGAACGATCCTCGACGACATCGCCGAGTTCGGCATCGCCGTCCTCGCGCAACGGTTCGGAGAGCGACAGCGGCTCGGCCGCGAAGCGAAGGGCTTCGGTGACCTTGTCCTCCGGCATCTCGACCTCGGCCGAGAGTTCGGCGAGCGTGGCCGGGCGACCGAACTTGAGCTCGAGGCGGGCACGGGCCTTCTGGAGACGGGCGAGGGTGTCGCCGGCATGCACAGGGAGACGGATGGTGCGGCCCGTGTTGGCGATGCCGCGGGTGATGGCCTGACGGATCCACCAGGTCGCGTAGGTCGAGAACTTGAAACCCTTGCGCCAGTCGAACTTCTCGACGGCGTGCATGAGGCCGAGGTTGCCTTCCTGGATGAGATCCAGGAGAGGAAGGCCGGATGCCTGATACTTCTTGGCGATCGAAACCACGAGACGAAGGTTCGACTGCACGAAGGTGCGCTCGGCGTCTTCGCCCTGCTTGATCGACCGGCGCAGTTCGCGCTTGCGGGCCGGCGTGAGCGTGGCCGCAGCATCGAACTCGGTCTTGGCCTCGGTACCGGCCTCGATGGCCTGTGCGAGACGGACCTCGTCGTCCTTGGTGAGCAGGGGGTACTGCCCGATGTCGGTGAGATAGAGGCGGACGAGATCTTCTTCGTCGCGTTCTACGCGCTCTTTAGCCACCACACACCTCGTCGATCGAACGGACTGCCACGGAAACTGATCTCACTACTGATCTCACTGCTGCTGATCTCACTGCTGATCCCCTGTCAATGGGTTCCCGCCGGAAGGTCGGGACCTAGACCACGATACCGGTCAGGTCAAGACCCCCCACCACGGAGAACCCCGGAACCTCACCCGGGTCCGAAAAGCCCGTTGTTTGCAGCGATCGCAGCCGAAACCGAGTCGGCTCCGATCGTCATCGGCGCCGATTCCAGCCCGGAAACCGCGGAAAGGGCCCGATCCCGGCCGATATCGAAGAGGCCGATCTCCAGCAACCGTCGCACCGGAGCGGTCGACACCGTCGAACTCGACGCAAGATGCTTCTCCATCGCCCCGGACAACGCGGGAAGGAGGACTCCGGCGGCGAGGACGAGGCGGCCGCGGGGATCTCCGGCGTCCTGCCCGGCACTTGCTGCGGCGGCAAGGACGGTTTCGGCGCCAGCAGGAGGCAGAACGAGGGAATCGGCACCGGGTGGAGCCGTGGGCAGGGCTTCGAACCACCGACGGGCGCGCCATCCCGCATGCTCGCCGAGTTCGGCCAGAAGCAGTTTCGATTCCGGATCGGAGGTGCTCGGCACCCACCCGCCGAACAGCGCGAAGAACTGCTGCTCGACCCAGCAGTACCCGCCGATACGGGCAGCAAGACCACGCGCCGTCGACAGATCCGGCGTGCTCATGCTCGAGGGCTTTCGGGGCGCACCGGTGTCACATGTCGCAGGTTAGAACCCCGGCACCCGTTCATCGTCGGTACCGGTTGACGATGGGGAGGCGGCGATCCTTGCCGAATCCCTTGGAGGTCACACGTGGACCGGGGGGCGACTGACGACGTTTGTATTCCGCGAGGTCGACCAGGCCGACGATGCGATCGACGATCGCGGCGTCATGGCCCAGGGCGACGATCTCGGCAGCGGAGAGGTCGCCCTCGACATAGAGCGCAAGAATCGGGTCGAGGATCTCGTACGGCGGCAGGCTCTGGTCGTCGCGCTGATCGGGACGGAGTTCGGCCGACGGCGGTTTGGACAGCACCGACTCGGGGATGATCTCGCGGCCGGCCGAAACGTTTCGATGGCGGCACAGTCGGTACACGAGCAGTTTCGACACGTCCTTGATGACGGCATAACCGCCGGCGGTGTCGCCGTAGAGCGTCGAATAGCCAACCGAGGACTCACTCTTGTTCCCCGTGTTGAGCAGCATCCATCCGAACGCGTTGGACAGGCCCATCAGCACCACCGCCCGGATCCTGCTCTGCAGATTCTCCTCGGCGAGCCCGATCTCGTGGCCTTCGTAGGAAGGCTCGAGCATTCCCATCAAAGACGCGTGCGCCGGTTCGATGGCGATCGTCCGATGATCGATTCCCAGATTCTCGGCGAGGGCGACGGCATCGGAGATCGAATGCCCGCTCGAGTAACGCGAGGGCATGAGCACGCCGTGCACGTGCTCGGCCCCCAGGGCGTCGACGGCGATCGCAGCGACAAGCGCCGAATCGATGCCACCGGAGAGACCGATCACGACGTCGGTGAACCCGTTCTTCCGCACGAAGTCCCGGGTACCGAGCACCAGCGCGTTCCAGATCTCTTCCTCTTCACCGAGAGTCGGCGCCACACCCGGCGCAACGATCACCGGTCGGCCAGCCGGTGCCGCTACGGCATCGTCGAATTCGACATCGACGACGAAGAGGCCCTCCACGAACTGTGGAGCGCGGGCTGTCACGGTGCCATCGGCCGACATGACGAACGAATCCCCGTCGAAAACGAGTTCGTCCTGACCACCGACCTGATTGACGTACACAACCGTTGCATTCGCCTCGCGCGCCCGTTCGGCGATCACGGCGGAGCGGGCCAGCGACTTGCCGGAGTTGTAGGGCGAGGCGTTGATGTTGACCACCAGCGACACGCCTTCGGCGCCAAGTGCTGCGATGGGACCATCGGCCGCCCACGCGTCCTCACAGATGGAGATGCCGACCTTGACTCCGGAGACTTCGACCACGACGAGGGGGCCGGACCCGGCCGTGAAGTAGCGCTGTTCATCGAAGACCGAATAATTCGGCAGCTTGCGCTTCCGGTAGACCGCGACCGATTCTCCGCCGGCGAAGACGGCCGCGGAGTTGTAGAGCACCGAACGGTTGGCCCGCTTCGGATGCTGCTCGCTCTCGTAATGGGCCGAATCGGCAAGCTGGCCAGCCGGCCCCTGTTCCACGAATCCGGCAACCGTCAGACACCGTCCCGACGCGGCGATCACGCTTTCGAGTGCCTCCCGGGCGTCTTCGACGAAGCTCGGTCGGAGCAGGAGATCCTCGGGGGGATACCCGGTGATCGCCAGTTCCGGGAACGCAAGAAGATCACAGCCCAGCGCCTCGGCCTCCAACATCACGGCGCGCATGCGCGCCGCGTTGCCGGGAAGGTCACCGACGACAGGATTGATCTGGGCGAGGCCGACTCGTAGCGCGGGCACCCGGAAAGACTACGGGGGTCCGGAGCCGGAGGAATAGCCTCGGCAGGGTGACCGACCGCGCGCTGCCCGATGTTCTCGAGGACGCGGCCGACCGCAGTGCGTCACCGGTGGCCGTGAAGGTGGCGCTGCAACGGCTCGCAGAGGTCGATTCCCGCCATCTGGAGCATCTCGAAAGCTCCGTCGGTCTCCGCGCCGCCACGATCGCCGTTCTCGCCGCCAGTCGCTCGATGACCCGGGTGATCGAGGCAACACCGGACACGGCACTCGAAGTCCTCGGCAACCTGTCTCTGCGGCCACCGGTCGACGATGCGACTCCCGATCGGCTCGTCGCCTGGCGCAATCTGGAATTCCTCCGGATCGCGGCCCGAGATCTGCTCGGCCTCGACGAACTCGAGCAGGTCGGTGGCAATCTCGCGGCACTCGGTCGACAGGCCCTGGCTTCGGCCTCGAATCTCGCTGCCGCTGCCGACCGCGACGGAC
This sequence comes from Actinomycetota bacterium, assembly GCA_009703925.1. GTDB lineage: Bacteria > Actinomycetota > Acidimicrobiia > Acidimicrobiales > Acidimicrobilacustridaceae > Acidimicrobilacustris. The sequence goes on from WLFD01000006.1 coordinate 7,851, forward strand.
CCGACGGCCTCTCTCTCGCCATTCTGGGCATGGGCAAGTTGGGCGGAGCGGAACTCAACTACTCGAGCGACATCGACATCCTGTTCGTCGGGGATGGCCCCCGGGAACGACTCGATCGCCGGGCCCGTGCCGTCATGGACATTGCGCGCCGGTGTTTCCGCGTCGACGCCAACCTCCGGCCCGAGGGCCGCGACGGCCCCCTCGTCCGGACGCTCGATTCCTATGCCGCGTATTGGGAACGCTGGGCCGAGCCCTGGGAGTTCCAGGCCCTGCTCAAGGCCACTCCCGCCGCCGGAGACGAACAACTCGGCCAGCGCTGGTTCGAGATGGCGCAACACGCCCTCTGGTCGCGACCATTCGATGCCGAAGCGCTGCGTTCACTGCGCGCGATGAAGTCCCGAGCCGAAGCCGAAGTGTCCCGCAAGGGCCTGTCCGCACGCGAACTCAAACGCGGCCCGGGCGGGATCCGGGACATCGAGTTCACCGTCCAACTTCTGCAACTCGTTCACGGCCATCTCGATCCCGATCTCCGGGGGCCCAACACGCTCGCCACGCTCACCGAGATGATCAGTGCCGGATATGTCGACGTAACCGACGCGACGCAGATGGCGGACTCGTATCGACTCCTCCGTGCCGTGGAGCATCGGCTTCAACTTGTCGATGAACAACAGGTCCACACGCTTCCCAAGGACTCCGGCTCACTCGATCACCTCGCACGCGTCCTCGGTCGACGCGATGACGCCACCGGGACCGCCGGCGAACAACTCGAACGAGAGCTGCGTCTCACTCAGGCCACGGTGCGATCAATCCACGAGCGGGTCTATTTCCGCCCGCTCCTCGAAGCGTTCGCCACCAGCGGTGTCGACGACGCGCTGTTGAGTCCCGACGCCGCCGCCGCCCGCCTCGCCGCCTTCGGATTCGTCGATGCCCGTCGGACCCAGGCCGCCGTTCAGGAACTCACCCGCGGGCTCAACCGTTCGAGCCGTCTGATGCAGCAGCTGCTCCCCCTGTTGCTCGACTGGCTGTCCGAGTCCCCCGATCCGGACCTCGGTCTTCTCGTCGTCCGCAATCTCCTGAACGGCCCGCAGCATTCGCGACCTTTGGTCGAAACCTTCCGGGACTCGCCCGCCGCGGCGAGGGCCCTGTGCCAGCTCGCGGGAACGAGTCGACTGCTCGGCGAGACCCTCCAGCACAATCCCGACCTCATCGCCCGGCTCCCGGATCCGGACGTGCTCGGCACCCGCACGCGCACGGAACTCATCGAATCGGCCACCGCCGCTCTCGACCTGCGCCACGGCCTCGACGACCGGCAGGGTTCGCTGCAGCGCTGGAAGCAACGGAATCTGCTCGGCATCGCGGCGCGCGATCTGTTCGGAGTCGCCGATGTCAGAACAGTCGGAACCGACCTCACAAAGCTTGCCGAGGCCACCGTCGAAACAGCGCTTGCCGCGCTCGAACCGACGATCCCGTTCGCCGTGCTCGGGCTCGGCCGGCTAGGTGGTGCAGAACTCGCCTACGGCAGCGATCTCGACGTGATCTTCGTCCATGGGGGCGGCGAACCGAGTCATGCCGCCGAGGCCCGGCGGCTCGCGGCAAGCCTCACGAAATTCGTGAATGGCATTACGCCCTCGGCGCGCATCTACGAGATCGATTCCGATCTCCGGCCCGACGGCAAGAGCGGAGCGCTCTCGAAAAGCTTCGGCGCTTTCGAGATCTACTGGCGCGAACACGCCCAGACCTGGGAGCGACAGGCCATGACGCGTGCCCGAGTCGTCGCCGGCGATCTCGAACTCGGAAACCGGGTCCTCGATGCCGTCGAGCCGTACGTCTGGGGCCCCGGCCTCAGCGCCGACGAGATCCGCGACATCCGACGCATGAAGGCGCGCATCGAAGCGGAACGGATTCCGATGGGCGAGGATCCGGACTTCCATCTCAAACTCGGCCGCGGATCACTTTCCGACATCGAGTTCACGGCCCAGATGTTGCAACTCCAGTACGACGTGAAGGCCACCGGAACGCTCGGTGCATTGAATGCACTTGCGGCAAGCGATGTTCTGTCACTCGAAGATGCGGCCACCTTGGCCGAGGCGTACGAATTCTGCGAGATGGTCCGCAACCGCTGGTTCCTCGTGAACAGTGCACCCAGCGACTCACTTCCCATGCAACCCGAACCGCTGCTGTGGCTCTCGCGAGCGCTCGAAACGTCTTCCGGTGAGCTGCGCGAGCACTACCGGCGGGTCACCCGTCGATCGCGGAAGGTTGTCGAGCGGGTCTTCTACGGGCTCGGCTGACTCTCCGGGGTCGTTGTTTCCGAACGAGAAAATCCACGGCGTCCCCTACTCGCAGGCGACGCCGTCCTTGTCTCCGTCGAGGGCAGGCCGGTAGCCGGGTTGACCCAGATAGATCGGCGCGGCGCCCGCCGCACGGGCCGCAGTGCAATTGGCGAAGAACACATCGCCACCGCCGTTCACGGGTCCCGGCGTCACAATCGACGTCGTGGTTGCGACCTCGCCTCCGCGGGGCCACACCGGACCCTCGAGCGTGCACGTGTCGAGCATCTGGCCGAGCGCGTCGCGCTCCTGCGTTGTGGCCGTGAGATCCCACGCGACCTTCACTCCCAGCCATCCCGTCGCATAGGCACACCACGACGCGCGGTTCGACGGGCGCCACTCGTCTGGCGAATCCGCACCCTTGGAGCGGTTGGACGATGCCGACGCGACCACGAGTTCGGCCTGATTGTTGGCGAACTGGCGACGCTTCGAGGCACTCCATTGCCAGCCTCCCGAGTCGAAGGCATCGGCGAGCGGAACCAGATGGTCGACATCGAAATCACCGGGGTTGGCCGAGGCGACGAGGTCGTAGGGCGACACCCACCATCCGGTGATCGTCTTGCAGGTACCGGAACGGTTGACCGTCGCGGCAACGGTCGACCAGGCGATCAGGGCATCCTGACGCGCGTCGCAGCCGTTCCCGTCGATGTCGTCCCAGTGGGACCAGTCCTCGCGTCGGTAATCACCTATCGGATTCGGACGATCGTCGATGCGCAGCGCTGCCAACTGGTCGCGGGCCGACGAACCGTCCGGCGCGCCGAGCGAAGTTGTCGTCGGCACCGGCGCGGGAACCGTTGGCGATGACGTCGATGTCGAGTCGTCAGACCCCGACGCGACCGATGTCGTCGGCGCGGCCGGGACCGTAGTCGCGGCGCGGCCGTCGGCATCGTCGCCACCGCCGCCGCACGCTGCAAGAGCGAGCACGACCAGAGCAACAACGCCCATCCGCCACGGGCCGGTCTTCCGGCCGAACGATCCAACCACCGCTGACCACCGTAGCCACATGCACCGCATGGAAAAACCAAAGGGGACCGGCCCCGGAAGGCCGATCCCCTTTCAGTTCCGCAGATCCGGAGATCAGCAGTCGTAGTACATCGTGAATTCGTAAGGATGCGGACGAAGGCGAATCGCGTCGACCTCGTTCTTGCGCTTGAAGGCGATCCAGGTCTCGATGAGATCGTCGGTGAAGACGCCGCCGGCCTTGAGGAACGCATTGTCGGCCTCGAGGGCGTCGAGTGCGGCTTCGAGAGTGGCGGGAACCTGCGGGACCTTGGCCAGTTCTTCCGGCGGAAGGTCGTAGAGGTCCTTGTCGACGGGTGCCGGGGGCTCGATGCGGTTCTGGATGCCGTCGAGGCCAGCCATCATCATCGCTGCGAACGCCAGGTACGGGTTCGAGGTGGAGTCGGGGCAACGGAACTCGATGCGCTTTGCCTTCGGGCTCTGCGAAGCGAGCGGGATCCGGCACGAAGCCGAACGGTTGCGCTGGCTGTAGACGAGGTTGACCGGCGCTTCGTAACCCGGGACCAGACGCTTGAAGCTGTTGGTGGTCGGGTTGGTGAAGGCGATGACGGCCGCGGCGTGGTGGAGGAGACCACCGATGTACCAGCGGGCGATGTCGGAGAGTCCGGCGTAACCGGCTTCGTCGTAGAAGAGCGGCTCGCCACCCATCCAGAGTGACTGGTGGGTGTGCATGCCCGATCCGTTGTCCTGGAAAATGGGCTTCGGCATGAAGGTCAGCGACTTGCCGGCCTTCCAGGCGACGTTCTTGCACACGTACTTGAAGGTCATGAGCTGATCAGCCATGGCGAGCAGCGTGTTGAACTTGATGCCGATCTCGCCCTGACCACCCGAGGCGACCTCGTGATGGTGGAGTTCGGTCTCGATGCCCACGTTGTGGAGTTCGACGGACATGTCCGAGCGAAGGTCCTGGTAGTGGTCCATCGGGGGAACCGGGAAGTAGCCCTGCTTGGTGCGGGGCTTGTACCCGAGGTTCGGGCCCTCGTCGGTGCCGGAGTTCCATTCACCCTCGACGGAGTCGACGGCGTAGAACGAACCGTTGGGCTGGGTGTCGAAGCGGACGTCATCGAAGATGAAGAACTCGGCTTCGGGACCGAAGAAGGCGGTGTCGGCGATGCCGGTCGTCTTGAGGTACGCCTCGGCCTTCTGGGCGACGTAGCGGGGATCGCGGGTGTAGCTGTCGTGCGTGACCGGATCGGCGACGTAGCAGTGGATGACAGCGGTCTTGCGCTTCATGAACGGGTCGATGTAGCAGGTGTTCGGATCGGTGATGAGCACCATGTCCGATTCCTGGATCTCCTGGAAACCGCGGATCGACGAGCCGTCGAAGCCGTGGCCCTCGGTGAAATGGTCCTCCGACAGGACGTGAGCCGGGATGGTCACGTGCTGCATGATTCCGGGAAGGTCGATGAACCGAAGGTCAACGAACTCGCAACCTTCGCTCTTCACAAAGGCCAGTACTTCTTCAGGGGTGCGTTCCTGCACGGTTCCTCCTGTAGGGGTGCGAGGAGAGGGCTGCTCTCGACGCTGATCGACGTGGACATTACCCCGAGAGCAACTGCTCTCCCGAGGTGAGGCCTGCGAATCATGACAGGGCCGTTTTTCTGCCCTGTTGCCCCTTTGTGAACGGAAGATGAACCGGGGGTCGGCGGCTGGACAATCCCGTGGAGGGATCGGGGTCCTGTGTGGGAGGATCGAGCCATGGAACGTCAGCAGGATTACGTACTGCGCACCGTTGAAGAGCGCGGGGTTCGGCTCATCCGACTCTGGTTCACCGATGTGCTCGGCCAGCTCAAGTCGGTGGCCATCTCGCCCGCCGAACTCGAGAACGCCTTCGACGAGGGGATGCACTTCGACGGCTCGGCCATCGACGGGTTCAGCCGCGTCCAGGAGAGCGACGTCCTCGCCCGCCCCGATCCGAACACCTTCGAGCTCCTCCCATGGGGAAACAGCTCCGACATTTCGGGCCGCATGTTCTGCGACATCCTCAACCACGACGAGACCCCGTTCGAGGGTGATCCCCGTCAGGTCCTGAAGCGCAATCTCGACAAGGCCCACGATCGGGGCTTCTCGTTCATGGTCGCCCCCGAGATGGAATTCTTCTATTTCGCCAAGGGTGATCCTCGCAAGCCCCTCGAGCCGCTCGACACCGGTTCCTATTTCGACCTGACCACCACGGACCTCGCCAGCGATCTTCGCCAGCGCACGCTCCTCGTCCTCGAAGCCATGGGCATTCCCGTCGAGTACTCGTTCCACGAGGACGCTCCCAGCCAGCACGAGATCGACCTCCGCTACACCGATGCCCTCACGATGGCCGACAACGTCATGACGTTCCGGATGATCGTCAAGGAGATCGCCATGGAACAGGGCGCCTACGCCACGTTCATGCCGAAGCCTCTCGCCGGCGTCCAGGGCTCGGGCATGCACACGCACATGTCCCTCTTCGAAGGTGACGAGAACGCCTTCCACGAACCCGGCGATCCCTACGGCATGTCGAAGGCGGGCCGCGGTTTCATCGCCGGGCTCCTTCATCACGCCGCCGAGATCACGGCCGTGACCAACCAGTTGGTCAACTCGTACAAGCGACTCATCACCGGTTACGAGGCGCCCGTGTACGTCACGTGGGCCCGCAACAACCAGTCCGCCCTGATCCGCGTTCCGGTCACCAAGCGCGGAAAGCAGTCCTCGACCCGCATCGAGTACCGCGCTCCCGATCCGGCTTGCAACCCGTACCTCGCCTACTCGGTCATGTTGGCGGCCGGGCTCAAGGGGATCGAGGAAGGGTACGAACTTCCGTCCGAGGCCTCGGCGAACGTGTTCGAGATGACCCCGGAAGAGCGCGCCGCAGAGGGCATCCGCCCGCTGCCGCAGTCACTTTCCGACGCTCTCGATGTCATGGAAGGCTCCGAACTCGTCGCGGAGGCTCTCGGCGAGCACATCTTCGAATGGTTCCTCCGGAACAAGCGGGCCGAGTGGGCCGATTACAAGTCCCAGGTCACCCAATTCGAACTCGACCGGTACCTCCCGAACTGGTGAGCAATCCGATGGAACCCATCCTGGTCTTTCCCGATCCGGCACCGCCCGAGCTCGCGCAGGCCCTCGACCTCTCCGGCTACGCCTGGAAGGCGGCCAACGATGAGATCGCAGTGTCGCGTCTCGCGCCGGACGACGGTTGGGCCGGCGCCATCATCTGTGCGTACCTCGATCCCGAGCGGGCGTTCGCTCTCTGTCGCGCGATCCGCAAGCGCGATGTTCCGCTCGAACCAGTCCTGCTGCTCGTCAACGGCACCCAACTCGGCGATCTCGAACTGCGCGACGACATGTTCGACGATTTCTGCCTTGCACCGTTCCATCCCCGCGAACTCGAAGCGCGGCTCCGACACCTGTTCTGGCGTTCGGGGCGCGGCACGCAACCGGAACTCGTCGAATACGGCGATCTCGTCCTCAACCTCGAGACCTATCAGGCCGGCATCGCCGGAAAGCCTCTCGATCTCACGTTCATGGAATACGAACTGCTCAAGTTCCTCTCCTCGAACCCGGGCAAGGTCTTCACCCGCGAAACACTGCTCAGCCGGGTGTGGGGCTACGAGTACTACGGCGGTGCGCGAACCGTCGACGTCCACATCCGCCGCCTACGAGCCAAGCTCGGCGAGGAACACGCGAACCTGATCCAGACCGTCCGCAGCGTCGGTTACCGGTTCGGACAATCCCGCTGGAGTCTCGACCGCTGAGTCGGCACGAAATCTGCAGGAGCAAAACGAAACGAGCGGCCCCGAGGGGCCGCTCGTTCTCATTTCGATTGCCGAAAAATCAGACCGGACGAACGTCCTGTGCCTGGTCACCCTTCGGGCCACTCGTGACCTCGAACTCGACGGCTTGGCCCTCTTCGAGCGAGCGATATCCCGAGCCGCTGATCGCGCTGTAATGCACGAAAACGTCGGGGCCTCCCTCACGCGAGATGAAACCGAAGCCTTTTTCAGCGTTGAACCACTTGACGGTACCGGCAGCCATTCCGACACCCCTTTCTGTCCTGCGGGGTCGGAACACCTTCCCTGCACCTTCGTAGAAACGAAAAGCTAGCCCCCAAATGTCGCCCGCGTCGATGAAAAATTGTCGAATCGGAACCGGGGCCGATCGGCTACTTGGAGACCATCCTCGAGGACCGTTTCGGACCCCCCGGGGCATGTGTTCAGCGTTGGCTGAGTTCGAGGTCTTCCGTGCCGGTATAGAGGTCGTCCACCTCGGATTTGACGGCCCAACCCAGAACGGCGGCGACGAGCGACATGGTCATGAGGAAGCCAACGGGAATGGCGATCACAAGGACGATGAGGATGATGATTACGCCAGGCACGTCAGAACCCTACCGGTTGAGGGGCGACCAGGCCCATGCTTCGATCTCCACGAGTGCCACACGGGGGAGTTCCGATACGGCGAACGCACTGCGGGCCGGGCGATGGTCCCCGAAGCCCGCCACGTAGTGCTCGTTCATGATCTCGAAATCGCGCATGTGGCGAAGGAAGACAGTCGTCTTCACGACATCGGAGAGCGAGGCTCCCTCGCCGACCAGGAGCTCGCTCAGATTGGCGATCGCCTGCGCGGTCTCCTCGGCGACGCCACCGGCGACCATCTGCCCGTCGCGCAGTCCGAGCTGGCCGGACACGACCAGAAAATCTCCGGCGCGGACGATCGGTGTGTACGGACCCACAGGAGTGCTCATCGGTTCACTGTTTCACACCGGGCCCGAGATCGGGCAGTTGTCTCGTGGGCCAGTCGACCGGCCATCCCTGTGCCGACCAGATGGCCGCAGCGGTGGCCGCGAAGACGGCGTCGGATCCGTTGACGGCTTCGCCGTCGGTCCCGTGCAGCGAAACTTCGACGAAAGGCATGTCCGCCGAACGCAGGACGCCGAACGACCGGATCGTGAGGGTGCTCGTTTCACCGCCGTCGTCGACCGCGAGTCCCTCGCTGGTCACCCAACCCAGCGCCATGTGAACAGCGCCGATCACGTACGAGCGCAACACGATGTCATCGAGGATGCGACCGCATTCGAGATCGACACGAACGACTCCGTCGAGGCCGATCGCGACCGTCGCCGTCGCGCCATCGGGTGACGTCACCGTCGCGACCCGCGGGAACGAATCGGTCACCGCTCCCGGAATGTCGCGGGCAAGCTTCGCCTCGAGCCCGGCTGACAGAACTGCAGCCTCGACCCAACCGGCCCCGCGGATCGCGAGCGAGGTCGGCGGACCGGCCACATCGACTTCCTCGATCACAAGACCGGTCGATACGGAGTGGACGGCAGCGTCATACCCCGGGGTGCGCACGACACGGATCACCCCGGTGCCGTCGGCGCGGATGCCCGCTGCGATCGGAGGACGTTTCGGGCCCATGCGGACGGTGTCCTCGCGCGACAGCACGACGCGAACCGGCCGGCCATGGAGATCGGCCAACTCCCGCGCCGCGGCCATGGCGATCGACTGTTCCTTGGCGCCGAATGCACCGCCGTTCGCGATCGGCGAGGCCGGCTCACCGCCGGGTTCGCACCACGACGCATCGGTTTCGAGATACGCCGGCTCCACCCAACTCGTGCGCAGGGCGAGCGCCCATTCGCCCTCGGGAAGATCGAGCGGGGGAACCGGTTCGACGGTCCCGTGTCGGCCCTGGACCGTTCCGGCCCGTTCGCGCGCCGCCGGAAGTGTCTCGGCCGTGATCCAGCCGCCCGCCCCATCGGGAATGGCCACAAGTGCACCGCGGGGAGCGGTGTCCTCGGCGAATCCCGCTCGACCCAGCGACACGTCGCCACCGACGCGCTGGGGCGCGCGGCCTTCGATGGTGGCCCGCTCGGAGGCGGCCTCGAGATCGCGTCCGGCACCCAGCGCCGCTGCGGTCGGAGCGGCGCCGCTCACGGCCAGCGCCCATGCTTCACCGATCGTCTGCCAGCCCGTGCATCGGCACAGATGCGCGGCGAGGGCGCGGTCGACCGCCGGTTTGTCATCGGCGGCGACTCCCTTCGATCGAAGGCCTTCGAGGCGACAGATGATCCCCGGAGTGCAGAAACCGCACTGGCTCGCACCGGTCGCCATGAATGCATCCGACCAGCGGGTGCGATCGGCTTCGCTCAGACCGTCGACCGTGGTCACCACACGACCGGAAACCCGGCGGACGGGGGTCACGCACGCCACCCTCGGCGATCCGTCGATGAGCACGGTGCAGCAGCCGCACTGTCCCTGCGGATTGCATCCGGCCTTCGCCGAACGCACATCGAGGCCACCGCGCAGGGCGGCCAGAAGCGAAACACCGTTGTCGGGGACTCGGACATCGACCCCGTCCACCGTGAACGCGATCATGGGAACTTCGGGGGCGGGGTTGTCGGGCACGTGTCGCAGGATAGGTTCAGGGCGCAATGAGACCCGAACCGCCAGCCAAACTCGATCGACGAACGTTCATCCGCCGAGCCGGCGTCATCGGCGGTACCGGTCTTGTTCTCGCCGGTTCGCCGGCTCTTCTCGCCGCCTGCGGTGGTTCCTCGACCACAACGACCGCCGAGGAACTCTCCCTCAGCTCCGATCTCGGCGGGACCCAACTGGTGGGGCTCTTCAACTACACCGGGAACTATCTGGTCACCGGCGCACCGCAACGACTGCCGTTCACGATCGCCACCCCGGAAGGACCGCCGGCGGAGAGCGGCCCGGACACCCTCACCGTGCGACTCCGAAACGGCGATCGCATTGGCGATCCCGTCGTACTCACCCGCCATCAGGACGGAACGCCGATCGGCTACTACCCGCTGATCACGACGTTCGACACGGTCGGCACCTGGAGCATCATCACCGACCTCGACGGTCGCGAGGTCTCCCAGTCGTTCGCCGTCCAGACGCCGGCGTCGGTCCCGCTCATCCAACCCGGGCAGCCGATGCCGTCGGTCCTCACCCCGACAGTCGACGACGGGCGGGGCGTGACTCCGATCTGCACCAACGTTCCCCCGTGTCCCCTGCACACGCAGACCCTCGCCGATGCCCTCGCCCTCCGCACCCCGGTGGCATTGCTCATCGGAACACCGCAGTTCTGTCAGACCGGCGTCTGCGGTCCCGTGCTCGACCTGCTCCTCGAACTCAAGCCCGAGTTCCCGTCGGTCGAGTTCCTTCACGCCGAGGTCTACAACAACCCGAACAGCGGGGGTGATCCGGCCGCCGCAGGACTTGCCCCCGTTGTGAACTCCTACGGCCTGTCGTTCGAGCCCAGCCTGTTCATCGCCAATCCCAACGGCACCGTCGCCACCCGTCTCGACAACATCTTCGACCGGACCGAGATGCGCAGGGCGCTCGCGTCGGTCTCGGCCTGACCCGAGACGCGCAAACGGCCGCCCGAAGGCGGCCGTCTCACGTGCTTGACCATCCGGCTCGGGAGCCGGGGATGGAAATCAGCTGAAGGACTGTCCGCAGCCGCAGGACTTCTGGGCATTGGGGTTGTCGATCGCGAAACCTGCACCCTGAAGGCCGTCCTTGTAATCAAGGGTGGCGCCCGTGAGCAACTGGAGACTCGAGGGATCGACGACGACCGGAACGCCGAATGCCTCGTTCACGATGTCCTCGGAATCCTTCTCGGTGTCGAAGAACATCTCGTAGCTGAAACCGCTGCAACCACCGGGACGAACGGCGACGCGGAGCATCAGGCCGTCCTGGCCCTCCTGAGCAATGAGTTCCTTGACTTTGACTGATGCGGTATCGGTAAGCGTGATCACAATGATCCTCCTCAGAACAACGTTTCCCGAAGGCTAGCGGAACGCGCGGAAAATCCGCCTCTCCGGGTCCGCCTCCCCCGAGAGTTTGCCCGGGGCCGCCGGTACAGTTGCGCCCATGCCCGCTCTCCCCACGCCCGACGATGTGCTCGCCGCCCTCCGAGGCGTCATCGATCCCGAGCTCGGAGCCGACATCGTCGAACTCGGTATGGCCCAGAGGGCCGAGGTCGGTTCCGACGGTGCCGTGATCGTCACGATCGCCCTCACCACGGCCGGGTGTCCGCTCAAAGCCCAGCTCATGCGCGAGATTCGCACCCGCATCGACGCCCTCCCCGGCGTCACCAGCTCCAAGATCGACTGGACCGAGATGACCGCCGAGCAACGGGCCGGCGCCATGAACGCCGCCCGCCTCAACGCCCAGAGTGCCTCGGGCCCCAATCGTGTGCCCGCCGGTGCCCGCGTTCTCGCCGTCGCTTCCGGCAAGGGTGGCGTCGGCAAGTCATCGGTCACCGCCAACCTCGCCGCAGCGCTCGCCAACCGCGGTTTCGCCGTCGGCGTCATCGATGCCGACATCTGGGGCTTCTCCATCCCGCGCATGCTCGGTCTCGAGGGTCGCCTTTCGGCGGATCTCGACAGCGACGGCGTCCGGCACATCACCCCACACTCCATCCCGATCGGAACCGGCCGACTCGATGTCGTCTCGATGGGACTGCTCGTCGACGACGAGACCGACGCGCTCATGTGGCGCGGTCTCATCCTCAACCGTGCCGTGCAGCACTTCCTCGAAGACGTCGCGTGGGCCGACGACCTCGACTACGTCGTCATCGATCTCCCACCCGGCACCGGCGACGTGCAGATGGGACTTGCCCGCATGCTTCCTCAGGCCGAGATGATCGTGGTCACCACGCCGGCTGTCGGAGCACAGCGCGTCGCCACCCGCGCCGTCACGATGGCCCGCAAGAGTCATCTGCACGTACTCGGCGTCATCGAGAACATGAGCGCCTTCACCTGCGAACACGGCGACTCGCACGCCGTGTTCGGTTCCGGTGGCGGTCAGACCCTCGCCGACGAGTCCGGCCTGCCGCTCATCGGTTCGGTACCGCTCGAACCTGCTGTTTCAACCGGAGGCGATACCGGCTCGCCGATCGCACTCGACGACGGTCCCGCCGCACAGGCGTTCCGCGACATCGCCGATCTGCTCGCCGACTCGCTCGCTCCACCGGTGGCGATGGCCGGATGTTCGGCCCGCATGCTGAGCGCAGCCCTCGCCGCACTCGACGCCACTCCGGCCTGACTGCTCAGCTCAGGCCGACAACCCTGGCGGTGATGTGCGCCGTCGACCAGTCTGCCGACCACAAGGTGGCCGTCATCTGATTCCCGTCCCGGCGGTGAACCACGTGCAGCGTCTCCGAAGCTTCCACGGCCGATCGGGACGTGGCTTCGCGGAACTCCACCTCGGCCCGGAACGGTCCATCGAACAGATCGCGGTCGGGGAGAACGCGCGCCCGCACCTGCTCGACGATCGCCCAGGCAATCGCGTTGTTCACGTGGTCGAGGACATCGAGATCGGTCGCCCGGGGCAGCCAATCAAAAACATCTGCGCCGGCGGCACCGGGTCCGACCGGCTCGTGCAGTTGGCGCGCGGAGACCTCGCGCCCCGCCGCCGGAACGGAATAGGTCGCCCGGAACGCCTCGGGCAGCACTTTTGGCCGACCCGATTCCGGGTCGAGATGAACCCACAGCGTCACCGCATCGATCCGGGCCCCGGTCGAGCCGGTCAGCGCCACCCGACGTTCCGCCCAGCGACTGCCGAGACCGGTGCAGTAGGTGCTCAGTGACAGGCGTTCATCGAGGTGCGCCGCGCTGCGCTGTTCGATCACCGTCCGGCGAACGACCCAGGCCTGCGTGGTGAACTCGCCAAGATCATCCGAGTCGTCCGTGGCCACGTCCTGCAGATAACGGGCGCACGCATCGAGTCGAAGGCGCCCCGAGACGTCGACATCGCCGAGCCGGACCCGCCGATCGGACCGGAACACCCGTCCTTCGGGGGGTTCCGGAAGCAGGGCGTCGGCGCCGTTCGCCCGTTTCGGAGTGGACCCTGCATCAGTCATGAACCGCGACGCTACCGGCGCAGTCCCCTCCGATTCCCCGTTTTTCATCGCCCATATCCCGTTTTCCGAACCTCCCGGCGTTAAATCGTTTGACGCAGGGCCGGTGGGCATGGTTTGGTGGTTCCCATGTTCACGTCCGCTTTCGCCGCCGCTTCGCGCTCCCATCAGGGTGCTTCGACGCGCGTCGTTGTCGCGACGTCGAACGCCTATTGGTACACGACCGGCACCGGCAGCTTCGTGCGCTTCGGCCACAAGCATCCCGCCCGGCGAGTTCTCGGCCTGACGTAGCCACGCTGCGTCATCGTCTGACCGAGACCGCCGGGTTCCCCCGGCGGTCTTCTTCGTTTTTGCCCCGCCCCCTTCCCAACCTCCCGACCCAACCCCGAGCAATTCCCTACGAAAGGAAAGATCCGATGATCGCCGAATCCCTCGACGACATCTCACCGTCAGTGCGAGCCGAGGCGGCCTGCAACGATCTCCAGGGATCGCTGGCCGGCGTCTACTTCTCCGAAGAGCTTCAGGACATCGCCGCGGCGAAGATCATCTGCGCCACCTGCCCCGTGATGATCGAATGCCTCGAGGGAGCCGTCGCACGCCGCGAGCCGTGGGGAGTCTGGGGCGGGCACATGTTCGTGAACGGTCGGATCCTGGCCACGAAGCGACGCAAGGGTCGCCCTTCGAAGGTCCTCCGGGCCGAAGATCAATTGCCCGAGATCCCCGTACCCGTCCACCTTCGTCAGTTCCTCCGCTCGGCATGATTGGGAGCGGGGTGGTGCCACAGGTACCGTCGGGGTAGCCCTCGAAGGGTCATCCCGTCATGGACACCACCCCGCTGCCACCCAACGATTCGCCATCGGACAACCATCCGGATGGGACAACGAAAACCGCCGGACGTGCGCGTCGATCCAGCCTGCCCATGCTCATCGCCATCGGAGCCGTCACGGTTGCTCTGGCCGTGAGCGTCGTGTTGGCCTTCACCGGCCGAGGTTCCTCCGACAGCTCCGATCCGGATGTGGTCCGACTCGACAGCGATGCAACGCAGCCCTTCAACGCTCTCGACGACGGCCTCAACCCCGTCGGTCAACAACTCCCCTCTCTCTCGTACACGACGTTCGACGGAAAGACGATCGAACTCGGGACCGCCGGGAAGCCGATCGTGATCAACTTCTGGTCGTCGACGTGTGCTCCCTGCATCAGGGAGATGCCTGCGATCGAACAGCTCTGGACCGAGTCGGGGGATCGCATCGATGTCATCGGCCTCGATTACGTCGAGGTTGCGGCGGCCGGTCAGGCGATGATCGACCGAACGGGAATCACGTATCCGGTCGGTCGCGATCCGCGTGGATCGTTGTTGCGCGCGCTTGGTGGCAACGGCCTGCCGTACACCGTCGTGGCTGACCGAAACGGACGGATCGTCGCGGCCCATTCCGGCGAAGTCACACGCGACTCGTTGCAGGTCATGGTGGACGAAGCGAACCGGTCGGGTAGCGGTTCGTGAACGGATCACTTGCCTACGCATTCGGCGTCGGCATGGTTGCGACATTCAATCCCTGCGGCTTCGCCATGCTCCCGGCGTACCTCTCCTACTTCCTCGGGCTCGAAGGAACACGCGGAACGGATGATGCCGATCCGGGTGCCGGCATCCTGCGCGCCCTTGCCGTCGGCGCATCGATGACTGCAGGATTCCTCGTTGTCTTCGGACTCCTCGGTCTCGTACTCGAACCGGTCATCAATTCGGTGAGTCAGAAGCTCCCGTGGGTCACGATCATCCTCGGTGTCGTGCTGATCGTCCTCGGCGTGCTGCTGCTCATGGGTCGCTCGATCACCATCGCGATTCCGAAGATCGGCCGCGGCCCCGAATCGCGCGAACTCGGTTCGGTGTTCGTCTTCGGCGCGTCGTACGCGCTCGTTTCACTCAGTTGCACGCTCTCGTTGTTCACCGCGGCGATCTCGACATCGGTGGAAAGCGACAACTTCCTCGCGGGCTTCGGTGCGTTTCTCGCCTACGGACTCGGCATGGGTCTCGTCCTCATGGTCCTGACCCTCGCAATCGCACTCGCACGTCAATCACTCGTGCGCAGCATGCGCCGGGTGCTCCCGTACATCAATCCCGTCTCGGGAATCCTGCTGATCCTCGCCGGCCTCTATGTCGTCTACTACGGCTGGTACGAACTGCGGGTCTTCACCGGCACCACGAGCGGTGGCGGAATCGCGCAGTGGGCTTTCGACATCAATGCCCGCATCAGCGAATGGATCAATGATGTCGGTCCGACCCGACTCGGACTTCTCCTTGCACTGGTGATCGCTCTCACCGTTCTGATCGCTCTTGCACTGAAGGCCCGCACCGAAGATCGCTGACATTTTCCGAGCCGATAGCCTCGGCGTATGGAACTCCGCATCTTCGTCGAACCCCAGCAGGGCGCCTCGTATCGTCAGCAACTCGCGGTTGCCCAGACCGCCGAGATGCTCGGTTTCGACGGATTCTTCCGCTCCGATCACTATCTGCGCATGGGCGCCGGAAGCCCGCTCCCGGGACCAACCGACTCGTGGGTGACGCTCGGGGCGATCGCCCGCGAGACCAGCACGATCCGCTTGGGAACGCTGGTCGCCTCCGCCACCTTCCGACTGCCCGGGCCCCTCGCCGTTGCCGTCGCCCAGATCGACGACATGAGTAACGGACGCATCGAACTCGGGCTGGGCGCCGGATGGTTCGGCGACGAACACACCGCGTATGGCATTCCCTTCCCCGTGCTCGGGGAGCGGTTCGACCGACTCGAGGAACAGCTCGAGATCATCACCGGTCTCTGGAACACACCTGACGATTCGCAGTACACGTTCGAAGGTCGCCATTACGGACTCGTCGGTTCACCGGCGATCCCGAAGCCCGTTCAGCCCGGCGGTCCCCCGATCATCATCGGTGGCTTCGGCCCCACCCGTACGCCTGCGTTGGCCGCGAAGTACGCCAACGAATTCAACATGCCGTTCCCGGCCGTCGACTCCTTCATCGAACAGCGCGACCGCGTCCGTGCGGCATGCGAGTCGATCGGGCGCGATCCGGACACGATGATCATGTCCGTTGCCCAGATCGTGTGCTGCGGGTCCACCGAGGGCGATGTCATCCGGCGCGCTGCGACTATCGGACGCGCCACGGGGGAGCTTCGTCAGAACGGTGCCGCAGGAAGTCCCGCCGAAGTTCTCGACAAGCTCGCCACATTCGCCGAAGCGGGTGCGTCGCGCGTCTACCTGCAACTGATGGATCTCGATGATCTCGACCATCTGCATGTCATCGCCGAAGAAGTCGCCAAACTCCTTCCGTGATCAGGGGCTGAGCCGGTCCAGTTCCCATCCTGTGGGCGCGCCCGCTGTGGCGGTGTAGCGGAACCGATCGTGCAGGCGCATCGGCCGGGCCTGCCAGAACTCGATCTGCTCCGGCAGGACGCGGAAGCCACCCCAGTGCGGCGGACGGGGGATGTCGTCGTCACCGAAGCGCGCTTCGGTCTCCGCAAGCCGCTCCTCGAGGACGTGTCTGCCTTCGATGACTTCGCTCTGGCGAGACGCCCACGCACCGATCCGACTACCGCGGGGCCGTGTGGCGAAGTACTCGTCGCTCTCGGCCGCGCTCACCTTCTCGACCGCACCAACAACCCGGATCTGCCGCGAAAGGATGTTCCACGGAAAGCAGATCGCGGCCTTCGGATTGGCCACGAGCTCGCGGCCCTTCTGACTCTCGTAATTCGTGAAGAACACGAAACCGTGATCGACGCCCTTCAGAAGCACGTGGCGCGACGACGGCATTCCTTCGCCATCGACTGTCGACACGATCATCGCCTCCGGTTCGTGGATCCCCGCATCGGTCGAGACGTCGAACCACCGACCGAACTGCACGAGCGGATCGGCGTCGAGTTCGCTACGGCGCACACCGCGAGCCTGGAGTTCGAGTCGGAGAGTGTCGAGTTCCGGATGCTGGCTCATCGCCCAAGTCCAGCCTCTCGTCACCCCGATTGCCAGCCCGGGCCGCTGCTAGGTTCGCTTCATGTCCACGGCTCGGCGGCGATCGGTGTCCCGCCTGGTCGGTGGCGAGGGTCACCGTTCCCCTCTCCTGATCCGCGTTCTCCGTTGGATCATCCTCGGAAGCGGTGTCGGTGTCATCGCAGGACTGTCGTCCGCAGCGCTTCTCGTCGCGCTCGAGTGGGCCACCGAGACCCGCGTGGACAACGGATGGATCGTCTGGTTCCTTCCGGTCGCCGGCCTCACCATGGGCTGCATGTATCACTACACCGGGGGTCGATCGGCGGAAGGAAACAATCTCATAATCGACGAGATCCACGAACCGGATGCGGGTGTTCCGCGCCGCATGGCTCCGCTGATCTTCGTGTCGACCTTCGTCACCCAACTGTTCGGCGGTTCCGCCGGTCGCGAAGGAACCGGCATCCAGCTGTCGGTGAGCCTCGGCGATGCGGTCGCGAGGCTTCTGCCGCTCACCCGCGATCAACGCCGAATCCTCATGATCGCCGGAGTCTCGGCGGGATTCGGCGCGCTGTTCGGCGTTCCGCTGGCCGGCGCCGTGTTCGGCATAGAGGTCCAGAGCGTCGGTCGGATCAAATACGACGCGGTCGTCCCGTCGCTCACCGGTGCACTCGTCGGCGATCTCGTCGTGCGCGGGCTCGGAGTCACCCACATGCCGACTCCCGAGCTCGGGGCGATCGACCTGAGCGTCGGCGTGATCCTCAAGCTGGCTGTGGCCGGCATCGTGTTCGGACTGGTGAGTGCGATTTTCGTTTCATCGACGCGGCTGGTGAAAGCGTTCGGCGCGCGGGTCGCCACCTGGCCACCGGCCCGACCCCTCATCGGTGGCGCGCTCGTCCTGGCCATGATGGTTGCGTTCGGAACCCGCGAGTACCTGGGACTGTCGCTGCCACTCGCGGAGAGCGCGCTCGGTGGCAACGACACCAGCGCGTCGGTCTTTGCCCTCAAACTGCTCTTCACCGTCATCACACTCGGTTTCGGTTTCTACGGCGGCGAGGTCACCCCATTGCTCGTCATCGGAGCCACGCTCGGCGCTGCACTCGCCCCGCTGTTCGGGCTGCCCATCGCACTCGTCGCCGCGGTCGGCTACGTCGCCGTCTTCGCCGGCGCCGCCAGTGTTCCTCTCGCCTGCACGATCATGGCGGTCGAACTCTTCGGCCTGGATGCGCTCGTCCCCGCGGCGATTGCGTGCGCCGCGGCGTACATCTTCAGTTCGCACCGAAGCATCTACACATCCGCCCGAACGGGCGGGGCGAAACAGTCATGGAAAGCCGGGCTACCGGATCTCCTGCGCGGTTCGCTAAGACGCAGACCGGCACCGACGCCGGACCTCTGAGCCCGCAGGACTGCTTCAGCGAATCTCGGTGGCGCCGCGGAAATACGGCAACAGGACGTCGGGGATTCGCACCGAACCATCGGGTTGGCGATGGGTCTCGACAACGGCAGCCCATACGCGAGGCACGGCGAGCGCCGAACCGTTCAGCGTGTGAGCGGTTTCGGTTCCCTTTGCACCCGCAGAGCGATAACGGATGTTCGCCCGACGAGCCTGATAATCGCTGAACCACGAGACCGAGGAAACCTCGAGCCATTGGTCGACGCCGGGCGAATAGACCTCGATATCGAACGTGCGGGCCGACGAATTGCCAAGGTCACCGGCACACAGGTCGAGCACGCGGTAGGTGAGACCGAGCGATGCGATCAGGCTCTCGGCGCGGGCCAGGAGATCGGCGTGGAGTTCGGCCGCCTGAGCCGGAGTCGAATAAGCGAGGATCTCGACCTTGTCGAACTCGTGGACGCGCAACAGGCCGCGCGTGTCGCGCCCCGCCGATCCGGCTTCGCGACGGAAACACGCCGTCTGCGCCATCAGACGCATCGGGAGATCCGACTCGTCGAGGATCTCGTCGCGGGCCAGTGAGGTCAGCGGCACTTCGGCCGTGGGAATCGCCCAGAGATCGTCGCGTTCGAGGTGATACGCGTCATCGGCAAACTTCGGAAGGTGACCGGTGCTGATCATGGTTTCCGTCAGCACGACCGTTGGAGGGCGAACTTCTTCGAATGCGTCACTGTTCCGATCGAGAGCGACCTGACAAAGGGCACGTGCCAGCGTCGCCCCCTGTTTGCGGAACATCGTGAACATCGCACCGGACATCTTCACGGCCCGCTCGAGATCGAGGATCCCGAGTTCGGTGCCGATGTCCCAGTGGGGAACTCGCTGATGATCGGCCCATGCCGCAGGATCGTCTCCCGGTCCGACCCGCTTGATCTCGACATTGTCGGCGGCGTGGGCGCCGTCGGGAGCGTCGGGCGAGGGGAGATTCGGGATGTGGAGCAGCAGTTCGCGGACCTGCTCGCCGATCTTGTCGACGACTCCGGCGATCGCCCGTTCCCGTTCGCCGAGTTCGCGGCTCTCCTCCTGCTTGGCTTCGGCAGCGGCAACATCGCCATCCCGACGGAGTTGCCCGACTTCCTTCGACAGGGAGTTCACATGGGAGCGGATGTCGTCGCGCTCCTTCGCCACCTGTCGCATCTGCTCGTCGAGTTCGAGAACGCGGGCGAGTTCGCCGGTTCCATCCCCCCGGCGGCCAAGGGCGGCGCGGACGGCTTCGTACTCGGTGCGTATCCGGCGAACGTCAATCACAGTGCAGAACCGTAGTCGTCGGCCCGATAGCGTCCGATCGTGGTTTCTCCCGCCGACGTCCCCGCCATCCAGGTCGACGACCTCGTCATCCGTTACGGCGATCACGTCGCAGTCGGCGGATTGTCGTTCGAGGCCCGCCGAGGTGAGATCACCGCCCTGCTCGGACCCAACGGCGCCGGCAAGACATCCACGGTCGAGACCCTCGAGGGTTATCGGTCGCCGACATCCGGTCGGGTCCGGGTGTTGGGTCTGGATCCCGGATCACAGCACTCGCTGCTCGCCCCCCGGATCGGGGTGATG
Organism: Actinomycetota bacterium; assembly: GCA_009703925.1. GTDB lineage: Bacteria > Actinomycetota > Acidimicrobiia > Acidimicrobiales > Acidimicrobilacustridaceae > Acidimicrobilacustris. The sequence goes on from WLFD01000006.1 coordinate 28,011, forward strand.
CTGCAGTCCGGAGGCATCTACACCGGCATCCGGCCACTCGAGATCCTCCGTCTCTTCGCCAGCTACTACGACAATCCCGTCGAGCCGGTCGAACTGCTCGAGATGGTCGGCCTCGCCGATCGTCAGCGCTCGACATGGCGATCCCTGTCCGGCGGCGAACAACAACGACTGTCACTCGCCCTTGCCCTGATCGGCCGGCCCGAGGTGGCCTTCCTCGACGAGCCCACGGCCGGCATCGACCCGGCCGGTCGACAGGTCATCCGCCGTATCGTCGCCGATCTGCGCGATTCCGGCGTCGCCGTCCTGTTGACGACCCACGATCTGGACGAGGCGGAGAAGCTCGCCGACAGAGTCGTCATCATCGATCATGGAACCCTGCTGGCCGATGCGACTCCGGCCGAGCTCATGAGCGCCGGAAAGGGTGACGACATCCGCTTCGGTGCCACAAGCGGGCTCGATTGTGGTTCCCTGGGCGACCATCTTCGAGCCAGCGTGACCGAGGAAGCCCCCGGGGAGTATCGGGTGGCGACTGCCGCGACCCCCGCCACAGTGGCGGCACTCACCGCCTGGCTCGCCGAACGCAACGAACCCCTGGCCGATCTCCGCGCCGGTCGCCAGAGCCTCGAGGACGTGTTCCTCCGCCTCACCGAGAGCGCCGAGGCCGCCCGGGAGCAATCCCCGGGCGTTGCCGCCCGCCGCTCATCCCGGGGTCGACGGGGACGAGGAGCAGCATGAAGGCGTTCACCACCCAGACCCGGACCGAGCTCATGCTGAGTCTCCGCAACGGCGAGCAGCTGCTGGTGAGCATCGCCATTCCGCTCCTCCTGCTCGTGTTCTTCTCGCTCGTCGACGTTCTGCCGCTTCCCGACGGCGTCGACAAGGGCGTCGATTTCCTCGCCCCAGGGATTCTCGCCCTCGCCGTCATGTCCAGCGCGATGGTGAGTCTCGGCATCGGCACCGGCTTCGAGCGTCAGTACAAGGTGCTCAAACGACTGGGAACCACGCCCCTCGGTCGCCCGCGATGGGTCGGGGCCAAGATCGCCATGGTCCTCTGCCTCCTCGTGATCCAGTCGATCGTTCTGGTCGGCGCAGCATTCGCTCTGGGCTGGAATCCCGCCGGCAGCCCGGCACTCGCCCCCGTCGCGATGCTCCTCGGAGCCGCGGCGTTCGCCGGAATCGGTCTGCTGATGGCCGGGACACTCCGCGGCACCCTGACGCTCGCCCTCGCCAACGGTCTCTATCTGGTCCTGCTCCTGCTCGGCGGCATGATCATCCCGTTCGACAACATGCCCGGCCCGATCGGGGCGCTCGGCAAATTGCTTCCGTCGGGTGCACTCAGCCAAGTGCTGCAGGCCACCCTCAGGGCCGACGCGCCACCTGCCGGTACGGCATGGATCGTCCTCGCCCTCTGGGCAATCGCCGCTCCTGCTGCGGCAATCCGCTTCTTCCGCTGGGAATAACCGGATCCGATCGGACCCGCCCCGGAAGTATCAGCCGTGGCTCTCGGGCCACCAGATGCGGAAGGTCGAAAGCACAGCCATGTAGACGAGCACCGCAAGCACGAGACCTGCGTAGAACACCCACGTGAGCAAGGGCTTGTCGAACTTGAGATGCATGAAGATGTAGAGAACCGTGAAGAACTTCACGGCCATCAGGATCATCAGCACCGGGATCACGAGGTTGTCGGCCCAGATCGGGAAATCCGGATAGGCGTAGGTGAGGATCTCGACGACGGTGACGGCGGCGAGGAACAGCGCCGTGAGGACGTACACCTTGTCGCGCGAGTAGTCCTCGACGGCTCCGTCGAGATTTGATGCGGGAATCGGATCGTGCGAAGTGAGGGTCATCGGGACTCCTACGGAACCAGGTAGACGACGGCGAAGATGAAGATCCAGACCACGTCGACGAAGTGCCAGTAAAGGCCGACGATCTCGACGGTTTCGGAACGGTGCTCGGGGAGCTTTCCGCGCAGGGAGAGCAGCACGAGCGACATCAGCATGATGATGCCGATGGTGACGTGGACTCCGTGGAATCCGGTCAGGGTGTAGAACGCCGAGCTGAAGCGGCTCGTGGTGAATCCGAGTCCTTCACGGACGAACACCGTGAACTCGTAGATCTGACCGGCGATGAACGTTGCCCCCAGAAGGGCAGTGGCCCCGATCCAGATGCGGAGACGCTCATGATCGCCGCGCTCGATCGCCGACACTGCGAGCACCATCGTGAGCGAGCTCATCAGGAGCACGAACGACGAGGTCGACGTGAAAGGAATGTCGAAGATTTCCTTCGGGGTCGGACCTTCCAGCGGGCGCTTGTAGAGCAGGTAGGTCGTGATCAGTCCGCCGAAGAGTAGGCACTCCGAGGCGAGAAAGAGCCACATGCCCAACTTGGTGTTGGAGATGCCGGTGTTGGTGTCGTGTTCGATGTGCGCCGCGGGAGCATGGGCGTCAGCTGCCTTGATGCTCTCGCGGGCCGTGAGTGCTTCAGCCAACGGTCTCGGCCTCCTTCGCTGGGTCGAGCTCGTTCGATTGATCGGCCGATTCCGATGTTCCGGTCACGGCCGCATCGCCACCACCGGAGGCATGCGTGTCGGTTCCGTCATCGTCGTGTGACGCTTCGGGATCGTCCGGCGGCTCGAGAACCCAACCGTAGAGACCGCCGACGATGATGATCGCGCCGACGAGAGCGAGCCACAGGTTGAAGATCAGGCCGTAAGCGGCGATCGGCATACCGAAGGCGAGAACGATCGGCCAGTACGAGGGCGACGGCAGATGGATGTGCTTGCCGTCACTGAGCTTCTGGACGACATCGTCGGTCGCCGCGATGCGGACGAGCTTTCCGTCCTTCGTCTCGCCGTACTTGCGATACCAGAAATCATCCACGCGGGAGACGGTCGGGATCGGATCGAAGTTGTATTCCGGAGTGGGCGACGGGATCATCCACTCGATCGTGCGCGCATCCCACGGATCGGCACCCGGAGCCGGAAGGTTCTTGGCCTTCGACTTGCTGTAGAAGATGTTGAAGATGAACAGGGCGATGCTCGACGCAAGAGTGAAGGCACCGATCGTGGCGACCTTGTTCCAGAGTTCGAAGCCGTAGCCGGCGTCGTAGGTGTAGATACGACGGCTCATTCCCTGGAGTCCGAGAATGTGCATCGGGGCGAAGGTGAGGTTGAACCCGAGGAGCATGAGCCAGAAGTTGGCCTTGCCCAGTTTCTCGTTGAGCAGGTAACCGAAAACCTTGGGCCAGTAGAAGTAGAAGCCGGCCATGAAGCCGAAGAACGCACCGCCGAAGAGCACGTAATGGAAGTGGGCCACGATGTAATAGGTGTCGGTCTGCTGCGTGTCGGCAGGTGCGACGGAGTGGGTCACACCGGACAGGCCACCGATGGTGAACATGGTGACCAGACCGATCGAGAACAACATCGGACTTGTGAAACTGAGCTTTCCGCCCCACATCGTGGCGGTCCAGTTCAGGATCTTCACGCCGGTGGGAACCGCGATGAACATCGTGGTGAGAGCGAAGGTCGTGACCGAGATCGGACCGATGCCGGACACGAACATGTGATGGGCCCACACGCCCCAGCCCATGAAACCGATGGCGATGCCGGAGAAGACGATGAAGGGATAACCGAAGATCGGCTTGCGGGCGAAGGTCGGCAGGATCTCCGACACGATTCCGAACGCCGGAAGGATCATCAGGTACACCTCGGGATGACCGAAGATCCAGAAGAGGTGCTCCCAGAGGAGCGGATTGGCTCCCTTCGCCACGTTGAAGAAATTGGCGTCGAAGAGGCGGTCCATCATGAGGAGGATCTGGGCTGCAGTGAGAACCGGAATGGCGAACAGCAGGAGGAACTGCGTGACGAGCGTCATCCAGGTGAAGATGGGCATCTTCATGAGTGTCATGCCCGGGGCGCGCATGTTCAGGACCGTCACGATGAGGTTGACGGCACCCGCCAGAGAGGCAACGCCCGTGATGATGAGGCCGAGGTTCCAGAAATCGATGCCGTGGGTCGGCGAGAAGATGACACCGTTGTTCGGTGCGTAGTTGAACCAGCCACCGTCGGCGCCGCCGCCCAGCAACCAACTGGAGTTCAGAAAGACGCCACCGAACAGGAACGCCCAGAAACTGAAGGCGTTGATTCGGGGATAGGCGACGTCGCGGGCACCGATCTGCAGGGGCATCAGGTAGTTGGCGAACGCAGCACCGATCGGCATGACCACCAGGAAGATCATGGTGGTGCCATGCATCGTGAAGACCTGGTTGTACTGATCGGCGCTGAGCAGCGTGCCGCGGGGCGCCCACAGCTGGACACGGATGAGCAGGGCCTCGACGCCCCCGATGATGAAGAAGAACAGCGCCGCGGCGCCGTACATGATGCCGATCTTCTTGTGATCGACAGTCGTCAACCACGACTTCCATCCGGTGGCGCCGGACTTCGGCCGGGTGAACACCCCGGCCGGCTTGTAAACGGTGTCGCTGTCGCCCGAGGTGAGGGCGAGAGGTCCGGCTTCAGTGAGTGCCATGAGATGCTCCCAAGAGGGCGAGGGCGGCGTGTACGAACGAGGACATGTGGATCTAGTTCAAGGTCTCGAGATAGGCGACCAATTGGTCGATCTGATCTTCGGTGAGAGCGAGGTTGGGCATACCGCGCCCGCCCTGGGGGTACATCGGCTTCATCGCCGGAGCGTTGCGCAACCAGGCTTCGAGCGTGACCCGGTTGACGTTGGCGGTCACGACCGCTCCACCCGTCAGCGCCGCGCCCGGATTGCCTGCCGAAGCGACATCACCGGCGGGCAGAAGCACGCTCGGATCGTCGGGATCGGTCGGGTCGTAGAGGTTGAAGATCGAACCGGCGAACGTTCCGCGGGTCATGAGATGCGTGAGATCGGGGGCCACGCCGGCGACGAGCGGAACCGGTGTGGTCTTCGCCTTGACGTCGTTGACGCCCTTGATCACGTGACACTGGGCGCAGAGGGCGAGCCAGGTCTTCTTGCCCTCGATCGCCTTCGGATCGGTGGGTTCGGCGGAATGATCCTTCAACTGGTTCCGGACCCAAGCGTCATAATCGCCGGTCGGGACCGCACGAACAAGCATTCGCATGTTCGCGTGGGAGAGACCACAGAATTCCGTGCACTGACCTCGATAGACGCCGGGTTCGTCGGCCTCAAGTTTGAGCGGGTTCCGGAGACCGGGAACCGCATCGCGCTTGCCGTTGAGGCCCGGGATCCAGAAGGAGTGGATCACGTCGTTCGAGGTCGTCGTGACCTGGATCGGGCGGCCGGCGGGGATAACCATTTCGGTGGCCGTGACGATGTCCTCGGGCCCGTCGAAGTTTCCGTCGTTGTTCACGTCGTACTTGTACTGCCACCACCATTGCTGACCGGCAACCTGGACGTTGATGGAGTCGGGCTCCTCGCGGTTCAGGTCGATGATCGTCATGACGGTGCCGACGGCGACGCCGGCCAGGATGAGAGCGGGGAGGATCGTCCAGCCGATTTCGAGGAAGGTGCGGCCATGCACCTGTTCCGGGAACTCTTCGGGATCGTCTTCGTCCTTCGCCCGGAACTTCCAGGAGATCAGGAGGACGGCACCCTCGACGAGCAGGAACACCACGCCGGCGATGGCGAACACCGGGACGACGAGTTTCTGGATGCTGTCGGAAGACGGACCCGATGGCGAAAGCGTCGTGAGCGGCTTGCCGTCGTTGAAGAAGGCGGCAGCGACCAGCGCAGCAAAAAGGAACGTGACGACAAGAAGTGTCACGACCTGCAGGATGCGCACTGTGAGTGAACGGCGGGGCATTTACTCTCCTCGAGAGGTGGGGTTTGACCCACCGCGGGGCGAACGAGTTGCTGCAGAGAAGCCTCTGGAAGCAACGGGGTTACAACACTGCTGAGCGAGGGAACCGAAGTGTTCCCCAGTCTGCTCCGGCCGCGCCACTCGTGGCGACATCAGCCCGATTGATCGGGCTCGGGAGCGGGTGACGTCGGTCATGTCCGGTCGGCGATCCCGGGAACGGCTGTCGAGACCGAAGCGCCCTCGTGAGCGGGATCGTGATGCTCGATCTCCCGCTCGCCGGCCACGGCTCCGGCGATACCGGCTGCGATGACGGCTATCGCTCCGATGACCACGAGGACCGTGGCGACGGATCGGCCCGACTTCGGGCGCAGCGCCAGAAGCGTGGCGACACCGAAGAAGAGCAGCGAGGCGACACCGAACACGATGACCGAACCGGTCTTCGAGACGGCGAGGAGGACACGGGAGAGACCGATGGCGACCACGGCGATCGACACGATGGCGACGACAGGGGTGCGGAGCGGGTCGACGAAGCGGTGATAGAGCTCGGCGTTGACGGTGTCGTCGCCGGTGGCCCGCTCGGCCCAGGTGCGAAGGGTCCAGATGAAGGCGGTGGCGATGATGACAGCGAGGGCACCCAGTGTGAGTCCCGAGCTGCGGGTGCCCATGCCGATCATCATGAGGATCGCCGAGAAGGCGGCCAGTGACGGGAGGTAGTTCGAACCCGAAGGAGCCCGGGTGAGAGGAACCGATTCGGTGTGCACGACCTGTGCTTCCGCTTCCGGATCGGCGTCGCGGAAGGCGACGAGCACACCGGCGAGGCCGGCGGCGACGGCGAAGAGGCTCACGAAGAACGTGTACCCGAAGTGGTTGCCGATGCCGCCCTTCCAACCCAGCGTGAGCGGACCGATGACGCGGTCCATGAGTCCGCCGGACTGACTGGTGACACCCAGCACGAATGCTGCGAGGAGAGCGAAGATGGCCATGCCGGCGAAGAACCGGAAGGCCGTAGTGAACATGCGCGATTGGAGCATGGCGGCCTACTTCGTGATGTAGATGGAGATCCAGAGGATGGAATACACGGCAACCATCGCATCCCAATACAGGGCAGCGGCGGAGATGCCGTCGTGCTGGCGGGCAGCGAACTGACCACCGAGGGCCCGGAAGGCCATGAGGGCGACAAAGATCATCGCCACAATCAGCATCAGCAGGTGTGCCCCGGTGATGGAGTAGATGAGGACACCCTGGAGTCCCGACGAGATGTCGAGTTCCATGAGGGTGAACAGGTAGCTCGTCATCACGATCGTGGCGGCACCCAGCACGAGCGTGAGTCCGAGGGCCATGTAGGCATGGCCGCGGTCATTGCGCGAGATGGCATTGACGGCCCATTGCATCGTGATCACCGACATGATCAGCGTGATCATCATGGTGTTGGGCTGCTGCAGCGGGATCGAGGCGCCCGTGGGCAGCCAGACCGAACCTGCGCTGAGGAAATCGGCCCGCTGGGCGAGATAGATGCCGAGCATGCCGAGAATGACCATCGTCGAGGCGGCCGCCATGAATGCGGTACCGACCATGAGGACCCGCGGGCGCTGGAGCGGAGGAGCAGGAAGGGCGTGAGCCGACGACATGATCAGGCTCCCTTCGTGGAATCGGCTGCATCGAGCAGCGGCTGAGCGGAAACGATGACCGGAAGCTCACCGAAATTGGCGAGAGGCGGCGGTGAGGCACAGGCCCATTCGAGACTCTGACCGGAACCCCAGGGATCGTCACCGGCCGGCGTTCCCCGCGTTGCGGCGAGAAGCGTGAGCAGCGTCAGAAGGGCACCGAGGGCAAGGAGGCCGTCGCCGAGGATGGCGACCGTCTCGAGGGCGTCACCGGCATCGGCGAGTCCCGTGAAGCGCACCGAGAACCCGAGGATCAGGAGCGGAAGGCTGGCGAGAGCACCACCACCGAGGATCACGAGGACATTGAGTTTCGCGATCGCATCGGATCCGACGCGGCCGGTCATCTTGGGGGCCCAGTAGGTGACTCCGGCGGCGGCGCCGGCGATCACTGCCGCCAGAACGGCGGCGAACTGACCGGTACCGAAGGCACGGGAGCCGCGCAGTTCGAGGGGGGTGAATGCGGCGAGAGCGCCGACCAGAACAGCGAGGAGGACGAACAGGAGCGCCACGATCGCAAGGAGGAGGGGGCTCTTGATCGGGGGCTTCCCTGACCGGAGGACCGCTCCGGTGCCGGCGGCGACAAGGAGTGTCGGCAGTACGATGAGCAGCACCATCGCAGCCCAGAGCGCTTCGTTCCGGGCTTCGGGGTAGAAGGCCGTCTGGGCCCAGGCGCCGACGCTGAAGACACCGAAGGCGCCGATGGCGAAGAGCATCAGGTTGCGACTCGGTTGACGCACTCCCGCGATGGTCGCGATCGCGTCGGCGACGAGGCCGAGGACCGGGATCAGGAGGGCGTAGACCTGCGGTTGCGAGGCGATCCAGGAGACCTGCACCCACTGGGAACCGGCGGAGCCGAAGGCCGTTGCGGCACCGTAATGGTGATCGACGTAGATCAGAACGACGTTGCCGAGCAGGACCGGGAGGGTGAGGACCCACACCGAACCGCCGACGATGAACGCCCAGGTGAACAGCGGCACCCGGTCGAGACGCATGCCGGGCGTACGCAGGGC
>WLFD01000060.1 GCA_009703925.1 Actinomycetota bacterium
GGGTTCCAGGCGGACAGCGTCGAGATCGGAACGGCTGCATCGAACGTTGTCGACCCCGGCTGGCGGGTCATTGTTCTGATGAGAGTCGGACCGTTCTGAACCGTTGCGCTGAAGTAGGAAACGGTGGCGGTTCCGTCCTGCGCAATCGCGACATCGGGTTCGCCTTCGCCGAACTCTCCGGGAGTCATGTCCACCGCACTACCGAACGAACTGCTGCCATCCGGACGCGTGGCCGAATAGATGCTCGTCGGGTTGCCCACGGGGACCCACACGGCGACCGCCAAGCCATCCGGCCCGACGGCCAGCATCAGACCATTGAGACCTCCCGACAATGCCGCAACGGAGACGGGAGTTTCGAAGGACGAACTTCCCGCACTACGAGTGGAAGCCCACACTCCGGCGACAGTCGACCAGACCACCGTCAGCGAGCCATCGATTCCGTAAGCCCCTTCCGGCACCAGCTGATATGGACCAGCCGGGATTCCGACATCCGTGAACGCTCCCACCGTCGTGGAGTTTGCCGGCCGGGTGGCCGAGGTGATGACCATATTGGTCGAGTTGTTCGCCGGACGCGACCACAGGACCGTCGTCTCCCCCGTGGCACTGGTGGCGAGGGACGGTGCATAGTTCCGGAGGTTGATCTCCGAGACGGTCTGCGGTGTTCCGAATGTGGATGCGCCCACTCCGCGGGTAGCAACGACAACGTCCTGGTTGGAGCTGTAGTAGTCGATCCACGCAACGGTGACGATGCCGTCGGCGCCCACCGAGGCGACCGGGTACTGGGCGTTGCGGCCAACAGCCGAGATCGTTTCCGGCGCGCCGAAGGCACTCTCGCCGGGTCGCTTCGTCGCCTGCTGGATCAGTTGGCTACCACCGTCGGGGCGTGACCAGACCGCAACGGCGGTGCCGTCGGGACCGACCGAGACCGCAGGTTGAATGGCGGATTCCCCACTCGGCGAAAGAGCCGCGGGAACCGAGAAGGCCACCGCCCCTTCCGAAACAGAGGCCAGACCGACAACAAGTAGTGCCACCGCCGCCACGCAGAGCATGGAGCGCTTCGGCCAGTTGATACGGACAGATCCGGACAGTGATGTACTTGCTGAGTGCATTTGTGTAATCTAGGCACCTGCCCTCAACCGGGTCAAGGCGCCCAAACGGGGTCCCGGACCCACATCTCCCTGCGAACTTTCCGCATCCAACAGAATCGATACATTCCCATCATGAACACCGTGCACTCCTCGCCAACCTGCTGTCAGCGCAGGAACCGTCGGGTCCCCGCCGCCATCGTCGCTCTCGTCTCGGGGCTTGCCCTGCTCGGATCGACCGCATGCAGTTCGACATCGAATTCCGACGAAAGTCTCAGCCCCGACTCGAGCACCATCACCCAGGACCGACCCGACATGCGCGGGGAACGCTATTGCGAAGTGCTTCTGGTGTCGGTAGAAACCGGCGAGCCGGTCGCAACCGTGTTCAATTCCTATCCCCTGAACGACTGTCCCGAAACACTCTGGTCGCAGCTCGATGCCCAGACGATCGCCGCAGCGAACAACGCGTCCTTGGCGCTTCTGAACGGTCCGCGCTTCTGGTTGATGAATGACGCGCAGAAAGCGAACGCCACGCCGCTGCCGCAGACCGAGTTCGGCGGAATCGCGATGTATCGCCAGGCGTCGGTGAACATCGGATCGCTGGCCAACAGGTCCGTTCCCTACATCCCGTATGCCGTCGATCGCTCGGCGCTCTTCACCTACAACACCGGGGAACGCGTCTATCTCCTCACCGCACCCGATGGCGCCACATACGTCATGCAGACGTGGAGCGCGCAGAAGGATCCGGGACTCACCGAGGCCGCACTCACCGATCTCGGCACACGCCTCAGCCTGCCCGCAGGTTGGATGTACTCCTCCCGGATCCTCAGCGAGCCCCTCGTGGTCGACACCCGCTCGGCGCCAGCCACGGTTCTGCAGGACAACTTCGAAAACAGCTATTCGAAGACCACCGGCGGCTGAGTCGGTACAGTTCGCCCGTGGGTAATCCAGCGGATCCGAGAATGTCGACAATCCCGAAACCGATCAGGTACAGCCGGGCGCAGGCAACACAGATGTTTCTCGATGCCTCGATCGAACTCATCGACACCAAACCCATTCCGGACATCACCGTGCAGGAAATCGCCACGATGGTCGGACTGAATCACGGCTACGTACACAGGTACTTCGGAACCCGAGTCGACCTGTTCACCGCAGTGGCCGATGAACTCGCTCGACTCCTACTCGACTCGGTCTCCGCCGAGCAGGAACGTCGTACCAACGCCGGGGACCAACGCGAGCCATTCGACCAGTCCCTCATCGCTCTCGCCCGACCACTCGCGCTCAAGCGCCTGCACGTCATCCAGTATCTGCTCGCCGCAGGCGTCGACCCTGCCCGGTTCGGCGAGGAATCCCGCGCCATCATCGAACTCGGCACCCAACAACTCATCTCGATCGGCATGAGCCCTCGCATGGCCACCGCTCAAGCAATCAAGACGAACGTTCTTCTCTGGGCCCGCGAAGCACTGACGCCGTCGTTCGGACTGAACGACGCCGAGGTCGACGACGTCGCGGCGCTCACCCTCATCGAACTCGCCAACGCCGACGCCTTGAGCAAACAACTCGGCTGGTAGTCCGCCCTCTTTCCCCCCAGTCGACCGGTATCTCGACAACTTCCTGAGCGACAAGCGGCTCAGTCGCGAAAAAGCGTCAGCTCGCTGTCGTCATCCTCGAAACCGTCCAGCAGCGCGGTCATCTCCGCCACCCACGTGGTGTCGTCGCCCAGCATCGTCGCCATGTCCGAGAGACGATCGATGGTCCGACTCACGATCTGTTCCTCGATCGTTCCCTCCGCAAACGCGTAGTAGGCGATCGCGTTCTGTCCGTCGCGGTGTGTGCGACCTTCGATCTGATGCTGATCCAGAGCCGAGTAGCGGATGTCGTGGATGATCATCGCCCGTTCGACGGCATTCGCCCCGGCCGCGACTTCGCCGGCATGGAGCGACACGCCCTCGGTAACCGTGAACACGATGACCTGTGCGTCGCCGGTCTGGAATGCAATGCGGTCGACCTCGCGTTCGTCGGCGGTCATCGAGCCGTCGATGCGGGCCACCGAGATTCCCTTCGCCCCGAGTTGTTCGCACAGCGCATCGGCCGTTTCGAGGAACTGGACGCTCACGGCGACCTGTCGTTCGTTGTCGATCAGGTCCTCGACGAGCCCGACAGTTCCCGTCGCGCGCAACAGTGATGCCTTCTGTCGGAATCTGAGTTGCACTGCGAGACCGTTCGCCGGGTCCTTCCCCCGCCGAGCCAGTTGCATCTCGCGTCGGAATTCCGTCCATGCCTGTTCGTAAAGATCCTGCTCGTCAGGTTCGAGATCGACCGGCCACGGGATGCGTTGTTGTTCGGGCCAGCCGGCAATGTCTGTGGGACGACGACGTAGACCAACCGGAGGTGCACCGTCGAAAAGGAGCCGGCGCAGCGTCGACAGGTCGGAGTCGTTGCGTTCCCATTCCCATTTGCCGAAGGCGCCGCGGGTGACCCGGATCCCCTGATCGGCCGCCCACTCCTCGAATTCGGCGAGGTTCTTCACCGGGTTGCCGGTCGCCGCTCCGAGCAAGGGAGCGAGATACGACAACTGCAGAGGGTTCTGGCCCGCCGTTGCCGACAACCAGAGGACGAATGCCTGCGACGGACTTCCTTCGCCGATCAGGCGGCGAACCGCGGCCGAGCGTTGCGCCTGCGGATTTCGCAACAGATGCGCTTCGTCGGCAACGACGACATCCCACGGGACGAGGCTCACTCCTTGGCTGGCTGTGCGCTTGTTCTTGGTCCGGGTCCGCACCGCAGCCTTGGCCGAATCGGGTTCGCGCAACAGGGCCTTGGCCCGGTCGTAGTTGATGACGCACCAACGCGTGTCGTCATCGGCATCGACAAGTGCGCTTATGGATCGCCGCCAATGCGGCACGACCGACAAGGGAGCCAGGATCAGCACCCGCCGCGGTTTCAACGCGAGGATTCCCGCAACCGCCGCGTAGGTCTTGCCGAGGCCGACGTCATCAGCCAGCAGGAATCCGGGGAGGCGGTTCGCACACGCCTCGACTATCTGGTTGACAGCCTCCTGCTGGTGAGCGTGGAGGACCGGACGCCCGACGGTTTCCATTGTTGCGAATGCCGGAGCCGAGTCGGCGTTGTTGAGATCGTCCTCGCGCCATCGAAACCATGACCAGGGCTTCGAAGCGTAGGGAGCCAATCTCGCCGGCAACACAGGGCCTTCGAAGAGAAACGCCTTGACCGCCGCGTCCCATCGCGCTCCAGCCGTCGTCACCGTCGAACGCGCTTCGAAGGGCACATCGAGAACGTGCAGACGGGATCCGGCCGGGGCCGGCGGCGGTGCCGCGACATGGGCCTCCGGCGGTCGTTTCGCCACCGCTTTGCGAGCTGCGGTCTTCTTTGCCGGTTTCTTGCGTGCGGTGGCCATCGGGTCCGACCCTAGGGGTTGATCACCACCCCACCGATCCTTTCCACGTAGTAAACCTCTGGGGTCCATCTGCAGAGAAAAGGTGCCCCGATGTCCGAACCACTGGTACTTGCCGAAGCCGAGGGCCCGGTCCTCGTCGTCACGATCAACCGTCCCGAGAAGAAGAACGCGGCCAACGCCGAAGTGCTCTGCCGGCTCTATGACGCGTGGGTTCGACTCGACACCGACGACTCGTTGCGGGTCGCCATTCTCACCGGCAAGGGCGACACGTTCTGCGCCGGCATGGATCTCGCCGAGATCGGCCGCCTGCGTGCCGGCGTCGTGGACAACGAATGGCTGCAGCGCTTCAAGGATCAGCCCGAGGTCATCCTCGGTGGCTGGCTCAAGACCTACCGTCCGACGAAGCCGGTGATCCTCGCCGCCGAGGGCTTCGCCCGCGCCGGTGGCACGGAGATCCTGCAGGGAACCGACATCCGCGTTGCCGGCGAGAGCGCCGTCTTCGGAGTCACCGAGGTACAGCGCGGACTGTTTCCGATGGCCGGCTCCGCAGTACGCCTACGTCGTCAGATCGGTTACGCCGTCGCCGCGGAGATGCTGCTGACCGGCGAGGACCTCACCGCCCAGCGGGCCCACCAGTTGGGCCTCGTCAACCACGTCGTCCCCGACGGTCAGGCGCTCACAAAGGCCCGAGAGATCGCCGATCGCATCGCCCGCAACGGCCCGCTGGCGGTCAAGGGAATCCTCGCCACGTTGCGCGAGACCGAAGCCATGCCCGAGGCCGATGCATTCGGCATCGAAATGGCGCACGGCGGCAAGGTGATGATGTCGAAGGACGCCGCCGAGGGGCCGCGCGCCTTCCTCGAGAAGCGCGATCCCGTATTCACCGGCGAGTGAGCACCCGACCGACATGAAGCCGAAAACGAAGCCGGTGGTCGTCGTGGCCGGACTCGGCGATACCGGCGCGCTCATCGCCACTCGCCTTTCGCGCACGTGCAGCGTGATCGGCATCTCCACTCGACCGGCATTGATGAGCGGGCAGGAACTCGGCAACCGTCTGACCCAACCCGACGACTGGCGAAAGACGTACCTCGTTCCCTATCGACGGTTTCGCAAACTCGATCCGGCCGAGGTCGTTCACGGCCGGATCGCTTCCGTCGATCTCGATGCAAAGAGCGTCACGATCGAATCCGCGGATGGCGCAAAGCGGGCGCAGCGCTACGACTACCTCGTGATCGCCACCGGAGCCTCCAACGGCTTCTGGCGAAACGACCGCATCGAGGATCTGGCCACGGTCGAAACCGATCTCGTTGCAGTGAACGCAGAGATCGGCGCTGCATCGACCATTGCCGTCATCGGTGGCGGGGCGACCGGAATCAGCGTCGCCGACAACCTCGCCCGTGCCGGAAGCGCCGATGTCCATCTGTTCCACAGCGGTTCGCAGCCACTCCCCGGTTATCACCCGAAGGTGCGCTCGTGGATCGGAAGTGTCCTGAGCTCCGACGGGGTCACCATCCATCCCGATCATCGGGCCATCGAGCCGGAGGGATTCACCCGCGACCGGCTGACACATGAGCCCGTCGAATGGTCGACCGGCCAGGCGGCGTTTGCCGCCGACGTGACCATCTGGGCTGTCGGTGGAGTCCGCCCGCACAGTGCTTTCCTGCCACCGTCGATGCTCGATGATGAGGGATTCATACTCGTCGATGAACATCTCCGACTCCCCGAACATCCCGAGGTTTACGCCGTCGGCGACGTCGCCGCCAGCGACCCGCTGCGTAGTTCGGCCCGCAACTGGGGCTACCGCGTCGTCGTCGCCAACCTCAAGGCGGCAATGGCCGGACGGTCGAAGAAGCTCGAAACGTACAGTGCCCCCGACTACCGCTGGGGTTCGATACTCGGCCTGCAACGTGACGGGCTCACGGTGGTACAGCCGAACGGAAAACGGTTCCGGATTCCGCATTGGATCGCCAAACCGCTTCTGCTCAATGTGTTCGTCGAACGGATCCTCTACGGCGGTTTGCGCGGCCGCTGACCCCAGCCGACCAATCGCCGGAAAGACCGCATCAATCGCGGCCCCATCGCCGGCAGCTACATGAGATGCTGAACGGGTGACCATTGACACGAACCACACGGGACCTCTTGCCGGGCTGAAAGTGCTCGACTTGTCGATCGCCCTCACCGGGCCCTACGCCGCCGCCCTCCTGGCCGACCAGGGCGCCGAGGTCGTGAAGGTCGAGAGGCCCGGAATCGGCGACATCGCCCGTTGGGTGGGCGTGGCGGTGAACGGCATGAGCGCGTTCTATCTCGCCTGCAACCGTGGCAAACGATGCATCTCCGTCGATCTTTCTTCCGACGAAGGCCAGGCGATCGTTCTCCAACTCGCAGCCGAGGCCGATGTCGTTCTGCAGAACTTCCGGCCCGGCGTCATCGATCGTCTCGGCCTCGGTTACGACGCTGTGCGAGCCGTCAATCCCGACGTGGTCTACGCATCGATCTCGGGGTACGGCCCCGTCGGCCCGTACCGCGATCGCAGCGCGTACGACACCTCGATCCAAGCCTATGCCGGCTTTGCCGCGACGCAGGCCGAACCGGGCGGTGGCCCTCCCACGTTCATCCGTCAGAACGCGGCCGACAAGGTCAGTGCGCTCTACGCGTGCCAAGCCATCACTGCCGCGCTGTTCGCGCGGGCGAGCGGTCGAGGCGGCCAGCATCTCGAACTGGGCATGGCCGATGCGTGCGTATCGTTCCTGTGGGCAGAGGCTGCGGGCAACGAGGTCCTGCTCGATGCCGACGGCTCGATGCCATCGAGTTTCAACGCCGGTTTCTCACCCATGCGTTTTCTCGACGGCTGGGGCATCGTGGTGCCAACCACCGACGCCGACTTCGCCGGGATGTGCAAGGCCCTCGATGTCGAGGGCTGGGACGATCCCCGCATCCGCACGGTCGGCGAGCGCCGCAAGAACCGCGAGGTACTCGAGCCGATCATGGACATGTGTTACGCCATGGCCTCGAACCTCACACAGGCCGACGCGATCGTGCGCTTCGAGCGCGAACGCGTCGCATTCGCCATGGTGCTTTCAGCGGCGGAGATGGTCGACGATCCGCACGCAATCGCCATCGAGATGTTCGAAGAGTTCGATCACCCCGTGGTCGGACGCGCCCGACTGCCACGGCATCCCACGCAGTTCCACGGAACGCCCGCCTCGCTGGGTGGCAACGCTCCCGCCCTCGGTCAGCACACCGACGAGGTACTCACCGAGCTCGGACTCGGCGATCGCCTCGAACAGCTGCGGGCGGCCGGCACCATCGCCTGACCGCCAGCCCGGTATCTGCTCAGCCGGTGAACTCGGGAACAGCCTCGGCACCTTCAGCCTCTTCGGCCTTGGCGCTGTCGCCCACCGTCGAGAAATCGGGACCGCTGCCGAAACGGAACATTCCCGAAGTCGAGGAGGAAACCGGCGTCTGTCCTGTCGGTTCGAGTCGCTTGAGCGCGACCTGCTCGGCAAGCACTGCCTGAAGCTGCTGCACGATGCCGGCAATCCGCGGCGTCTCCATCAACAATGCGTCCGAGGCGATGTTCATCAGTTCGAGCGGATCGGCCGACGTGTTGTAGATCTCGATCTGATCGGGAAGCGCCTGCGTCTTCATCGTGGTCACCGCGTTCTTGTGCGCACCCGGAAGCTGCATCACCCCGTCGACGATGGTCACCGAATCCCGGGTGTCGGGTGAGCTCCAGAAATCGGGGTTGTCGAAATAACGCGTGTACTTCCAACGCTCCATTTGCCCGAGGATTCCCGTCGGGAGATTGGCGACCACCGACTCGAGATGACAGGGCTGGACGACCGACTCGTACATCTTCCCGTCCCAGCCCACCTGCTGGTCGCCACGACTCGGCTCGTCATCGGTCATGAAGTACTGCGGGGCGTTGGCGATAACCGATTCGTTTTCCAGGCCGAGGAGGAACGCCGAAAGATCGCGTCCGGGTAGCGCCTGGACCTGCGAATGGGATTCCGAAAGCTGCGGGATCAACACCGATTGGTCGAGGCCGGCGAGCCCGAGCATCGTGGGCAACAGGTCGACGTGGCTCGTCAACACATCTGTCGAGGTTCCTGTCGGGAACAGATCCGGGTTGTGGACGACGAACGGAACCTTCAACACCTCGTCGTAGGCGACGTGCCACTTCTGGTGGAGCCCGCCATGGGAACCGAGCAGCTCGCCGTGGTCCGACATGTAGATGACGATTGTCTCCCGATAGGTCGAGTTGTCTCCGGTCAGCGCATCCACGACCGTCTTGATCTGTGCATCGACGTTCTTCTGCAACTGGTAATAGAAACGCTGATAATCCGAATCGTTTTGCGTCGGCTGGACCGCTTTCGGGTACGTGCCGCGGTAACTCGCCTGCGCATCGGGCTTCGAGCCGAGATCGTCGGTCCGCGTGAGTGCCCACGGAGCCTCGTCGAAAAGATCTGTCGGGACATTCGAGCCATCGAGTTGCTGTGACAGGTAGAGATTCCCGGTGACGAGGGAAAGATTTCCCCACAGGCAGATGTCGTGGGGGTTCACGAAGGAAGCGACCGCAAGCCACGGGTTAACCGAGGTGCGCAAGCTCTCCATGAGCTCGACGCTCTGCTCCGCGTACATCACATCGCGCCCGTTACCACTCGGACCGGAGGATCCGGAGTCGAGAGGATTCGATCCATGCGGTTCAGGGCCGATCCAACCGGTGAAACCGAAACCTTCGAGCATTCCCGCGTCGAGATAAACCTCTTCCAGAGCAGTGTCGCGGATGCCGTCGGAGGTGAACGACGGAAACGTATTGTGAGTTCCCGGAAGGTAGAGATCGGCATCGGACACATGCCACTTGCCCTTGTAATAGGTGTCGTACCCGCCGGCCCGGAACCAGTCGCCCATCGTCGGAACGGTCGTGGGGTCGAGCCAGAAAAGATCCTGCTCGATCGACGACTTCGCCATGCCGGAGGTCTGGGTCACACCGTGCAGGGACGGGTACTGGCCAGTGAGGAACGAGGTGCGGCTCGGCGCACAGGCGCTCGCCATGATGTGGTGATTGCGAAAATCCATGCCCTGGGACCTGAGCATGTTCTGGGCGGGGAGATTGGCGGCTCGCCACGAGGACAGGGCCGACGACTCGTAGGGCGGAGCGAAACGCTGCTCGTCGACGATGATCACGAGAAAGTTGGGCTGGCTCGTCAACGGTCCCCGGGGAACGAAGTTGTTGGGAACGGACACCGGCCCGGGAGTCGATGCCCCGACCGGCGAGACTCCAGCGGCCATTGCCGCGGCCGCAACACCGGCCACGCCTACGCCCTTCAGGACCTGCCGACGAGAAACCGTTCCGGATTCTCCTGCACCATCGGCAACTTCGGTCATCGTGTTTGCTCCTCGTCATGCTGTATGACAGCTGTTGGCCGAGCCTACCTTGATCGGGGGATCGACCATCCTCGCCCCCCGTTCGGAAACCCCTGAGTAGCCTGCGCGGAGTCGACAGGGAGAACCGATGAGCAAGAGTGCGGATCAAGCCGAATCATCCCCGGAAACGTTTCCGGAGAAGGCCGCCTTCTGGCATCTCGACGACATCGACTGGACCCAGGTCCAACGTCAGCAGAACGCCGACGGTTCGGTGTCGGTCGTCCGCGAGAAATGGCCGATCATCCGTCCCGATTTCCTGAGTGCCCATGTGCACTACGAGGCGGGGATGATCGTCCGCCGCCACGGCCATCGCAGCAACCACATCGTGTTCGTCCTTGACGGTGGCGGCTGGATCGGCGGCGATTGGTCCGCACCCGGCACCCACATTCACGTGCCGCTCGGTGCCGCATTCGGCCCGATCGTTGCGGGGCCCCAAGGCCTCACCTGTTGGGAACTCAGCTTTGGCGAGTTCGGCGGCTGGGGCGACCAGCCCGAACTGTACGAACAGGAGATCACCGCGCGGGGTGTCTCGCCTCTCCCCGATCCACCGCTCGAGATCGGCGACTGGTTCGTCGATCCGCGCGGTGATTGGGGTGGAGAACGACCATCCCCCAAAGTCGATGGCCTGTATTGCGTCGTCACGCACATCGATGACCTCGAATCATCCGGCGTTGCGGGCGGGGCTGACGATGATGGTTCGATTTCCGCGGTCCGCGAGAAGTTGCCGATCGACCAGACGGATTTCACGAGCGCGTACGTCGAGGTCGACCCCGGCGCCGTCATCGAAACCCGCGGCCATCGAGGCCACCGCGTGGTGTGGTTCGTCGAAGGTGGCGCCCAGTGCGGCGAACGCTGGTGTCCGGCCGGAACCCACGTCGAACTTCCCGATGGCGTTCCGTTCGGGCCAATCGTCGCCGGCGATGATGGCGTCGTGTTTCTCGAACTGACCGACGGCGGTCGCTGAGCTACTGGTCGACCGCTTCGTCGTCGCCGGTGGCATCGCCGAGCCGTGCGAGCAGTTGGTCGCGGATCGATACGCCCGGCTCCCGCGCCTTGTCGCCGGTGACCCGCCATCCGTGACGGCTCGAGTACAACAACGGCGGTTCCTTGAGCCGACCTTCTCCGTTGGCCACGATGCGCCCGAACACCAGCTCGTGATCGATCATCGTCACGCGGTCGAACACCTCGCAGGTGAACCACGCGATCGAATGCGGAACCACCGGGTGCCCGTCGAGGTCCACGAGATATTCCGGGGCGACATAGCGGAACTTGTGACCGGGATAGCTGAAGTACTGGCCTTCAGTTATCTGATCGGCGGCGAGGATCGAGACCGTGAACCGTCCGCTCGCTTCGATGAGCGGCCAGGTGTCGTGCTTCGGCGAGATGGATGCCATCACCACCGGCTCCTCGAACGAGACCTGACTCACCCAGTGCGATGTGTAGGCACGGGTGATCCCGTCATGGGTTGCGGCGACTATCTGCACGCCCTTGATCATCTGTCCGAGACATCGTTTGACTGCTTGATCGATCACCCATGGAGTCTGTCAGCTGTTCCCCCGGATCCGTCGGTGCAACCACCACCCATCCGGATGGAGAATTTGATCGTCCGCGGCCCGGAACGAAAACGGACCCGGGGATGATCCCCGGGTCCGAATCCATGTACTTCCGAGCAGTCAGGCTCAGGGGAGCAGGACGCCGTCGATCACGTGGATCACGCCGTTGCTGCCGACGATGTCGGTCTTGACAACGTTGTAGGTGTTGCCCTTGGCGTCGGTGACCGTGACCTTGTCACCGTTGACGTTGATCGTCAGTTCTTCACCGTTGACGGTCTTCACCTTGCCGGACTTGACGTCCTTGGCGAGAACTTCACCGGCTACGACGTGGTAGGTCAGGATCGACTTCAGCTGCTCGGGCGTGAGCGAGGCGAGCGTTCCGGCGGGAAGCTTCGCGAAGGCTTCGTTCGTGGGAGCGAAAACGGTGAACGGCCCCTTGCCGGAAAGTGTTTCGACAAGACCTGCGGTCTTCAGGGCACCGACGAGCGTCGAGAAGTCGGCGTTCGCCGAGGCGATCTCGACAATGGTCTCCGACTTCACGGGCACTGCGGTCGACGAGTTTGCTTTGGCAGTGGTGTCCGAACTCGACGTCGAGTCGCTGCTGCAGGCGACGGTGCCGAGAGCGAGCGATGCTGCTACCGCGATGCCGCCGATGACCTTGAGATGACGAAGTGACATTGGGAACTCCTTGATGAGGGTGATTTCCGCACGGGGGTGTGCTTCAAAGTCACTCCGAAGCCGACCCGACGAACGGATTGCGATTTGACGAAAGAATTCGCAATCACCCGATCAGGCGAGGAGACCGGTCGCCATCGGACTCGAGGTCGGCGCGACGCTTCCCTGCGCCGGTTCCCGGGTGAGGGCCAGTTCCGTGACCGATGCGTCGATCGATACCAACGACATCTCGGGATCCGATCCGAGCATTCCGAGCGAAACCATCGTTCCGTTCGCGGCGGACCAGAGTTGGTAGGTCTCGCCGGACGGAAGAGCCGGAAGCGGGTCGGTCATCACGAACCCGCGTCCCTCGACATCGACGACGACACGGATTTCCATGCTTGCATCGGGATCGGAGAGGACGCCGGTGCGTGTACCCGGCCTGGTCGCCGCGTCGTTGGCCATCGCTGTCATCGTTGCGATCGAATCGGTCGGCGGTGTCGTACTTGAAAGGCCGATCACGACAGAGCCCGAGATCACGACGACGGCGACAACTGCGGCAGCGGCAAGGAAGAACGATCGATTCGAACGTCGACCAGCCTGACCGGGTGCGTTCGACAACCCCTCGACCGACGACACGCTTTCATTGCGACGATCGTCGTCAGCTACTCCCGAGCGAATCGAATCCCAGAGCCCGGCCGGCGGATCGACCGCCACCGCATCGGCGAGTCCATCGACCGCGATCCGAAGACGTTCGATTTCGGCTGCAACTTCGGGATCGGCATCGGCAGCGCGCTCGACACGACGACGCTCGAAGTCGTCGACAGCACCAAGCACGTAGGCGCCCAGGAGCTCGGAGACATCATCGGGCCCGGGAGGTGTTTGCGATCGTTCAGTCATCGTTCCCCCTCCAGTGCACCATCGTCGAGAAGGACTGACAGATGCCGCAGACCGGCACGCATCTGGCTCTTGACCGTACCTTCAGGAAGCCCGAGGCGCGTTGCGACCTCGCGGTAGGAATGACCGCCGTAGTAGGCCAGCACGATGACCCGACGTTCCTTCTGGTCGAGGAGATCGAGCGCTCGCCGGACCCGATCGGATTCGATACCCGCCAGCACCTCCGACTCGGTCGCAGTCGAATCGGGAGTCTCGGATTCGACTGATCGATCCTCCCGACGACGGCGGGCCTCTTCCGATCGCACCCGTTCGATGGAACGACTGTGCGATTGCCGATTGAGATAGGACCGCAAGGTGCCGCGCTCGGCATCGAAACGATGCGGCTCGTTCCAGAGCCGGAGGAAGATTTCCTGGGTGACATCCTCGGCAAGGCTGTCGTCGTTGAGGACCCGGCGACTGAGCCCGAAAACGGCGCCACCATGACGCTTGTAGA
>WLFD01000061.1 GCA_009703925.1 Actinomycetota bacterium
CAATGACATGACCATCGCCCGTGAAGAGATCTTCGGCCCGGTGTTGTCGCTCATCCAGTACGACACCCTCGAGGATGCCATCGCCATGGCCAACGACAACGACTACGGCCTCGCCGGTGCGTGCTACACGTCCGACATCGAAAAGGGCATCGGCGTCGCCCGTCGTGTTCGCACCGGAACCTTTGCGGTCAACACCACCCAGGGCATGGACTTCAACGGTCCGTTCGGTGGCTTCAAGAACTCCGGCGTCGGCCGCGAGCTCGGACCGGAAGGCATCCACGCATTCTGCGAGGACAAGACCATCTCGCTTCCCGGTGGCATCGATCTTCCCATCGGTGGCTGATCGAACCACGAACTGACAGAGCACGTCCGGACGGGGTCGGCCGCAAGGTCGGCCCCGTTCCGCGTCCGGGATCTAGTCGGCGATGCCGCCAAAGCCGATGACACCCTCGTCCGTGGTCGGCATCCACGCATCGACCGGACCGGCGATGTCGAGTAGTTCAGCCGTTGTGCCGAAGTCCACGGGGGCGGCCAGCACCGAGATACCGCCCTCCCTCATCGCGCCGACCAGACCGGCCCGATGATCCGAGGACTGTTCCCATGCGGCCTCGGCACCCCAGACTTCGAGGACGATCGCAACATCGAGACCGGCGGCGAGGTCGAGCAGTTCGTCGGTGCACGGATCGGTCGGTGCTGTTGCGATCGCCAGCGCCGGGCGACCGTCGAGACCCGCAACCAGCGCGGCGGCGACAGCGAAACCCTTCACGGGAAGTCCGGGGATGACGAGCTGACCTGCGGGTGCCGCCACGAGGCCGCGTCCCATCCAGAGCGCCGCCGGGCCCGGGTCGACGGCGACCATGGCCTCCGGGCCGAGGACCTCGATGACATCCATGACAGCCCTGACGGGATGCAACGGAACCGAGTCATTGTTGCGTCCCTTGCCGGCCAAGGTGGCGAGTGCATCGACGAGGGCCGAGCCAACGGGGTGATCCTGCCCGGAATCCGGTTCGGGCCAATGATGGGCCATCAAGCCGAGGTGCCACGGTTCGACTTCGAGAACCTGGGCGTCCACCGGAATCACCGAACCGATCTCCGCCGAGTCGATGCCGGCGATGATCACAAGTTCGGCGCCGGAGAGTCCGGCGAGCCCTGCGTCGTCAGCCTGCAGACCGACGACACCCCGCCAGAGCGGATGGTCGATGGGCATCACGCCGAAAGCACCGGGCGTACAGACGACACCGGCGCCGATTCGTTCCGCTGCTTCGAGGACACCGGCCGCCTGCCCGTCGCGCAC
Source organism: Actinomycetota bacterium (assembly GCA_009703925.1). Classification (GTDB taxonomy): domain Bacteria; phylum Actinomycetota; class Acidimicrobiia; order Acidimicrobiales; family Acidimicrobilacustridaceae; genus Acidimicrobilacustris. Next base: position 1,295 of record WLFD01000061.1, read on the forward strand.
GACACCGGGGCCCACGACGATGAACGTGTCGAACGGAGCGAGACTCGGCGAGAGCCGCATGAGCTGGTCGCCCGGATTGAACGTGATCGGTTCGAGGTCGGCGCGCACCGGTGCGTCGAAATCGAGAAGGAGTTCGATCTCCACCGACGCGTGCACTTGTCCGAAACTCCAACCGGCGATGGCCGCAGGAAGTGCATCGATCTCGTCGAGTTCCCAGGGATCGCAGACCTCTCCCGGTTGTGATCCGAGACGGATGCGCGGGCCGGGCAGCAGGGCCAATCCCGGGCGGGCATCCGGGGCTACGGAAAGGCGCCCATCGGCATCGGCAAGAAGCACAGCCAGTTCCGCTGATGCGACATCGATGATCCGGATGCCATCCGGACGAGGAAGACCGTGTCCCGGGGCTGCGAAAGCGCGCACGACTCCTGCAGCACGAAGACAGCGCGAGTAGAGACCGGCAACCGTCGTCGTGTCCGTCATCGACAGTTGTCAGCCCTGATCGAGCAACAGGTGGGCGACGCGGCGACGATGCCACGCTGCGTCACCCCAGGCGGCGGCAAGCGCCCACGAGCGCTTGAGCCAGAAGTGCAGGTCATGTTCGGTCGTGTAACCGATAGCGCCGTGACACTGGAGCGCTTTGCGGCTCGCAACCTCGGCCGCATCGGAGGCGAAACACTTGGCCATCGAAACATCGCGGTCGGCGTCGGGTGCCTCGTGGGCGATCGAATAGGCCGCATTCCAGACCGTGGGTCGGGAGAACGAAACCTTGAGTTCGGCATCGGCAAGATGATGCTTGACGGCCTGGAAACTCCCGATCGGAACTCCGAACTGCTTGCGTTCACCGACATAGGCGACCGTCATGGCGATCATCTGCTCGGAAAGCCCGATCAGTACAGCCGCCGTCGCCGCTGCGCCGCGGTTGAAGGCGCGATCAGCGCAACGGAGACCTTCGTCGCCCGAGGCGATCAGTTCCGCATCGGCTTCGTCCCATTCAGCGACGAACAGTCGGCGTGCACCGTCGACCGATGTCTGGGGTGTGAGTCGCAGGTTCTCGGCCGGCACCGCGAAAATGCGATCGTCGCGCTGGGCGAGCAGCACATCGGCGATGTGGGCGTCGGTCACGAACGGTTGCCCGGCAAGTGCGACTGTTGCGATGACGGAACCATCGGCGATTCCCGGCAACCAGCGCTCGGCGATCGCGGCGGGTGCGGACTCGGCAAGCAACGGAGCAGCTACTGCGATGGTCTCGACGATCGGACCGGGAAACGCATAGCGACCCGCCTCGGTGAGAATCGGGAGGAGGTCGACCTCGTTCATTCCCATGCCACCGTGGCTTTCGGGAACGGTCAGACCGGTCACGCCCATCTCGGCCAGTGTCGCCCAGAGTTCCGGGTTGCGACCGTTGTCGTCGTTCCAGCTCCAGCGCACCGCTTCGGGCGGGCATTCCTTGGCGAACAATTCACCAACCGTGTCGCGGAACAACAGTTGGTCGTCGGTAAAAGCGAAGCGCATTGCGGCGGCCTACTTCCGGGGGAGGCCGAGCACGCGCTCGGCGACGACGTTGCGTTGGATCTCGTTGGTCCCCGCATAAATGGGACCGGAGAGGGAGAACTCGAATGCCTTCATCCAGGCGCCATCATCGACTGCATCGGGAGAACCCTCGATGAGTTCGCCGGCCGGTCCGAGCAGACGAACCGCCGTCTCGTTGAGATGGACGTCGAGTTCGGACCAGAAGATCTTGGTGAGACTCGAACGCGCTCCCGTCGACTTCCCCTCGACCAGACCACTCACATCGGCGAGGGTGGCGAGACGGTAAGCCTCGGCCTCCATCCACGACTGGGCGACCGCGTCGCGCAGCGACGGATCGGATGTTCCGACCTGCGACTGGCGCTTCCAGAGATCGACGAGGCGATCGGCAGCGGCACAGAAACGACCCGGCGATCGCAGCGTGAGGCCGCGCTCGGAGGAGGTCGTCGCCATGGCGACTCCCCAACCTTCGTTCACTCCGCCAAGAACCAGATCGTCGGAAACGAAGACATCGTCGAGGAACACCTCGGCGAATCCTTCGTCGCCATCGAGACGCTCCACGCCGCGCACCGTCACTCCCGGCGCATCGAGCGGAACCATCATGTAGGTCATGCCGGAGTGGCGGGCGGCATCGGGATCGGTACGGAAGAGGCCGAACACCCAATTGCAGAATGCGCCACGGGTGGTCCAGGTCTTCTGCCCGTTGAGGATCCAGCCACCGGCTGCATCGTCGCGTGTCGCTCGGCTCTTGATGCCGGCGAGATCGGAACCGGCATCAGGTTCGGACCATCCCTGGCACCAGAGATCGTCGGCCGCCGCCATGCGCGGAAGGAAGGTGGCCTTCTGCTCTTCGGTGCCGAACTCGAAGATCGTCGGGGCGAGCAGGAAGATGCCGTTCTGGGTGACCCGCTGGGGGCCACCGGCGCGGTAGTACTCCTCTTCGAAGATCAGCCATTCCCAGAGGGAGGCGCCGCGGCCACCGAACTCGGTCGGCCACGAAACGGCCGACCAGCGGGCGTCGTAGAGCTTCTTTTCCCAGAGCACATGGAGGTCGAAACCTTCACGAGTGTCTCCGGAGGGAAGATTGTGCGGCACGTTGGCCTCGAGCCATGCCCGGGCCTCGGCCCGGAAGGATTCTTCGGCTGCAGTGAAATTGAGATCCATGGACGACTCCGTGGGGGCGTGTTCGGTCCGGCACGGCGATCGTAGGCGACGGTCTGACGATTCGTCAGGTCCGGCACCACGACCGCGAGCCCTTTCCCGGACCGCTCGCGACGGAGTCCGGAAGAATCATCGGCCGAACCTGACGGGTCGTCAGGTTTTCCAATAGAGTTCGATTCACGCCGGGGAGAACCTTCGGCACCGTCACCGTCCGGCAGCGCCGAACGGCTCCACCGAGGAGATCTCAACCATGACGCTCACCGCACCCGCACCCGGCACGACCGACACCAAGCGGTACATCCCCAAGTTCGTCAGTGTCGACGATCACATCATCGAACCGCCGAACGTCTGGCAGGACCGCCTTCCCGCCAAGTACCGCGACATCGGCCCGCGCGTCGAGCGTCTCCGTGTCGACAACCTTCAGTTCAACGGCATGAACTACACGTTCGACATCGTCGACAAGAACTCGACCGCAGGCAAGCTCGCCGACTTCTGGCTCTACGAGGATCTTCAGGTTCCGTTGCGTCGAATCATCGCCGCCGTCGGCTTCCCCATCGAAGAGCGCACGCTCATGCCCGTCACCTATGACGAGATGCGCAAGGGATGCTGGGATCAGACAGCACGCCTGGAGGACATGGATGTCAACCACACCGAAATGTCCCTCTGCTTCCCGACCTTCCCCCGCTTCTGCGGCCAGACCTTCACCGAGGCGAAGGACAAGGAACTCGCCCTCCTCTGCGTGAAGGCGTACAACGACTGGATGGTCGAAGAATGGTGTGGCGGAGCCGGTGTCGGTCGCCTCATTCCGCTCATCATCGTTCCCCTCTGGGATGCCGATCTCGCCGCTGCCGAAGTGCGTCGCAATGCCGCCCGCGGCGTGCACGCCGTCTGTTTCTCGGAGATCCCTCCGTTCCTCGACCTTCCGTCGATCCACACCGGCTACTGGGAGCCCTTCTTCCAAGCCTGCGCCGACACAGACACCGTGATCAACATGCACATCGGTTCGTCATCGCGCATGCCGGCCACCTCGCCCGACGCACCCGCCGGCGTTCAGGCCACGCTCAGCTTCAACAATGCGATGGGTTCGCTGGCCGACTGGATCTTCTCCGGCGTCCTCGTCCGTCACCCCACGCTGAAGCTTGCGTACTCCGAAGGCCAGATGGGATGGATCCCTTACGCCCTCGAGCGTGCCCACAGCGTGTGGAAGGAATTCCGCGGCTGGGCGTTCGACACCACCGCCGTTCCGGAGACTCCCGAGTTCTACTTCCGCCGTCAGATCTTCGCCTGCTTCTTCCGCGACAACTTCGGCCTCAAGAACCTCGAGTCCATCGGCGTCGACAACGTGACCTTCGAGACGGACTACCCGCACTCGGATTCCACGTGGCCCGACACCGAGCAGATCTTCCGCGACATGGTCGTCGACCTCAGTGACGAGGACGTCTACAAGATCGCCCGCGGCAACGCACTGCGCATGCTCAGTCTTCCGCTCGACTGATAACCATGCTCTTCGTGCGGGTACTGGCCGGCGCAATTTCGTCAGCTGCAGGTGTGCTCGCCGTCGTGATCCTGTTTGCACTCACGGGAACACCCCGCACCCCCATCGGTTGGGTGTGGGGTGTTCTCCTTTTTGTCATCGCCATCACGATTGCCTGGGTCTCGCTCACGCTCGGTCTCAACATGAGTCGGTCATTCGACAAGGGAGCATCCCAGGCCGATGCCAAACGCGGTGACCGGATGGAGGCAACCGGTCGCACCGCCGGAGCCGTGATCGGCAAGGGACTCGGAAAAGTTGCCCGGATCGGTTCCGGAAAGACCTCCCATCCGAACGTGGCCGATGCTTCGCCCCCGACTCCCAAAGTCACCGTGGACAACGCGGCCCGTTCGATCGGTTCCATGGTCGGCCGCCGCATGGCCGAACGGAAACCCCGCAAGGAAACCTGAGCGATTCCGCTCCGACCTGCCGCAGATTGGTCAGACCATCGAAGCGGCGTGGGTGAATGCCGCATCGATCTGTCGTCCGATCCCCCGGCCTCGCTGATCGGCCGCCACCAACACGGACACGAGTTTCGAATCCTCGGTTGTTGCGAATCCGCGCGCAACGCCGACGACGACACCGGAGCGACGGGCCGTCACGATCACCGATTCGGCGAACGAAGGTCGGTCCTCGGTTGCCGGAGTTTCACCGGTTGCCGCCATCTCGATCTCCTCGAACGACCGGGCCTCGGGATCGAGCAATTGCGTGATCGAAAGTTCGAGCTCGACCCCACCGCGCCCCACGATCACCGTCGGCGCAAACCGGAAGTCTGCGATCGGAACCCATCGACGATGCGCATCACCGTGCCGTTGTTCCTCGAGCAGGTGAACCCGTTCGAACGTGCACGTGGCCACGAATCCGGCGAGTGCCGCGATCGATGCGGCGATCCTGGGCTCGGGCATGTCGTCGGAGATCGTGACGTGGGGGACGAAACGGTTGGAGAGCGGCCTTTCCAGCGGAGGCGAGAACACCGCGTCGCGGAGTCGGCCGAGGGAGCCTTCCGAAGCCTCCGGCTCATGCACTCCGAGGTGCAGCGTCGGCGTGGTCGGAAGAAACGTCTCCGGCGGACCGAGCCTCACCGTCAGCGGCTTCGTGGCCGCCGCCACCGTTCGCAGAACCCGGAGCGCGGCGCCAAGGTCCTCGACCCGGACATTCACGGGCGGGGCCAGCGTGATGTGCGGCACCATTCGACCAAGGGCACCGTCGTCGCAGGCCAGACGGAGCGCATCGACTCCCGTGGCCAGTGGTTCTGGCAGAAGTAGGGCAACGCCCAGTCTGATGCGCGGCACGACTGGAACCTACTCGCACCCACCCGAGATCCCTCCTGCGGCAATGATGGGGAGATGACACCTCTGCACATCAATCCCGAGCAGTTCCGGGTCCGACCCGGAACCGACGTGAAGCTCGACGAGTGGTCGACCAGTTCGACCGGGGGCTACACGGGAGACAAGCAGACAGCTCCGGATGTCCTTGCCGCCCTGAACGAGCGGCTCGCCGATCTCCAGCAGATGCTCTACGCCGAATCGGCGCACAAGTTCCTCATCGTGATGCAGGGCATGGACACCTCGGGCAAGGACGGGACAATCAAGCATGTGTTCCGGACCATCAACCCGGTCGGGGTGAAGGTGGCGAACTTCAAGCGCCCCAACGATGTGGAACTGGCACACGACTATCTGTGGCGGGTTCACGGGCAGACTCCCCGCAAGGGGCACATGACCATCTTCAACCGCAGCCACTACGAGGACGTTCTTGTCGTGCGTGTCAACGAACTCGCCCCGAAACAGATCTGGGAACGCCGGTTCGAACACATTCGCAACTTCGAGCAGATGCTCGTCGACGAGGGCACCACGATCGTGAAGTTGTTCTTGCACATCTCGAAGGACGAGCAGCGCGCCCGATTGCAGGAACGCATCGACAACCCTGCGAAACACTGGAAATTTGAACACGGTGACATCACCGAACGCTCCCATTGGGATTCCTACACGGAGGCCTACGAGCAGGCCATCGGCGAAACGTCGACGAAGCACGCGCCCTGGTACGTCGTTCCGGCCGACAAGAAGTGGTATCGCAACCTCGTCGTTTCCCAGTTGCTCATCGACAAACTCGACGCTCTCGAGATGTGCTATCCGGAACCCGAGATCGGGATCGAGAACATCGTCGTCAACGACTGATCGCCCAGAGACCCTTCACGACCAGATAGCCGGCGATCACGGCGAAGAGCGTCACCAGGACCTCCTGCCAATGATCCTGCAGCCACTTCTGCCAGGTCGAAAGTCGACTTCGCGATTTCGACGGCTGGCCGGCGACGACAAGAACCGGCGTGAAGACCCCGATCGAACCGATCACCGAGAACATCAGCACCGCAATCCACTCACCGGGACTGCCCAGATGCTGTCGGGCGATTTCGTTTCCGGCGGCGAACGCGATCACGGTCGGTGGCAGGAAGAGTCCCAGGCCGAAGGAGAAGACGATCGACATGGATCCGACCCTGTCGAGCCATTTCGGAATCGACGCGTCGGGGTTCCGCTTGAACTTTCGCCATCCGCGCAGGGCGAGAATTCCGACGAGGATGCCGAACACAATGTCGGCCAGGCCGAGGATCTTCGGATTCGGATGTCCATTGGACTTCGGCATCGAGCCACCGACGACCATCACCGCCGCACACGACACACCGATGGAGACGAACCAGCCCGAACCAAGGGCAACGGCATCCCGGATTCTCTGCGACGAGGCCATCATCAGGACTGCGGCAAGGATCGGGAGTGGCGACACCGCAACCGCCAGACCGAGCAAGACAAGATTGATGCTCAACGTTTATCTCCCGAAGTCGGAATGGCATTTCCGACACTAGCCACCGGGGTTTCGGGCCTCCGTCACGATGCAGGCCTGAACGCGATCGAGGCGCCCGAAGGCGCCTCGATCATGAAACTTGTCTGTGTGTCGATTCAGGAAAGTTGGCCGACGGCTGCAATTCGTGCCGTGGCCCGGGCCAGTGCACCCTCGGCCTCGGCGTCTTCGCCTCGAATCATCGCGGCCCGTGCCTTCTCTTCGGCTCGGCGGGCACGTTCGATGTCGATCGTCGATGCGAGTTCCGCAAGATCGGAGAGGATCTTCACGTGATCGTTGCTGACCTCGATGAAGCCACCGTGGATTGCGGCAACTTCGGATCCGCCGCCCTCGAGGGTGAACTCGACGGTCCATGTTGCGAGCGCACCGACGAACGGCGTGTGACCGGGAAGAAACGCGATGTCGCCACCGCCGACGGTACGTGCACGCACGATCGTCGCATCGCCCGAGAAGAGCGTCCGTTCCGGCGAGACAAGCTCGACAGCCAGAGGCATCAGGAATTGGCCTCGAGCTCGCGGGCCTTGGCCCGGGCAGCGTCGGCATCGCCGACGTTGAGGAACGCCTGCTCGGGAAGATCGTCGAGGTCGCCGTTGACGAGCTGTTCGAACGACTCGACCGTGTCTTCGACGGGCACGAAGATGCCCGGCATACCGGTGAAGACCTCGGCGACGAAGAACGGCTGCGACAGGAAACGCTGCACCTTGCGGGCACGGTTTACGGTCACGCGGTCTTCTTCGGAGAGTTCGTCAAGGCCGAGAATGGCGATGATGTCCTGAAGCTCCTTGTAGCGCTGCAGGACTTCCTGCACGCGACGGGCGACGTCGTAATGACGCTGACCGACAACCTCGGGAGCGAGAATCGACGAGGTCGAGGTGAGCGGATCCACAGCCGGGTAGATGCCGAGTGAGGCGATCTGGCGGGAGAGCTCGGTGGTCGCATCGAGATGGGTGAAGGTGGTGAACGGCGCCGGGTCGGTGTAATCGTCGGCGGGCACGTACACGGCCTGCAGCGATGTGATCGAGCGGCCACGGGTCGAGGTGATGCGCTCCTGAAGCTCGCCCATCTCGTCGGCAAGGGTGGGCTGGTAACCCACGGCCGACGGCATGCGGCCGAGCAGCGTGGAAACTTCGGAACCGGCCTGCACGAAGCGGAAGATGTTGTCGACGAACAACAACACGTCCTGGTTCTGCACATCGCGGAAGTACTCGGCCATGGTGAGGGCCGACAGGGCGACGCGGAGGCGAACGCCCGGCGGCTCATCCATCTGGCCGTAGACGAGGGCGGTCTTGTCGATGACGCCGGATTCCTGCATTTCGATCCAGAGGTCGGTGCCCTCACGGGTGCGCTCGCCGACACCGGCGAACACGGACACGCCACCGTGCTGTGATGCCACACGGTTGATCATTTCCTGGATGAGAACGGTCTTGCCCACGCCGGCACCGCCGAACAGGCCGATCTTGCCGCCTGCGACGTAGGGGGTGAGAAGGTCGATGACCTTGATGCCGGTCGGGAACACGTTGGCCTTGGGCTCGAGCGTGTCGAAGGCCGGCGGTTCGCGGTGGATTTCCCAGCGCTCGACGTTGGTCTCGGTGAGCGGCGAATCGAGGGGCTCACCGATGACGTTGAACACGTGACCGAGGACGGCTTCACCGACGGGCACGGTGATGCCTCGGCCGGTGTTGCGCACGGGGGTGCCGCGCTTGAGGCCGTCGGTCGGCTTCATGGTGACGACGCGGACGCGGCTGTCACCGATCTGCTGAGCGACTTCGGACACCACGATGATGTCGGTGCCCTCGACCGTGATGGTCATCTCGAGAGCCGTGTTGATCTCCGGAAGGGATCCGCGCGGGAACTCGATGTCGACCACGGGGCCGGCGATCGCAACGACGCGGCCGTCCTTGAGGTTGGTGGAATTTTCGGTGACGGTCATCGGTGGATGGGTCTCCTGTGAGAGGCGATCGGGAAAAGGATCAGTGGATCGAAGCCGAATGGTCAGTTCGGTCGAGATGGTCGGGGAAAAGATGATCGGGTGAGAGGTGCGACGGAAGCAGGTCGTGCTTGTCGCCCTTGCTCGAACCGAGTGCTTCGGCGCCGCCGACGATCTCCATGATTTCTGTGGTGATCGCGTCCTGGCGGGCACGGTTCATGATTCGACTGAGCGAGGTCTTGAGATCCTCGGCGTTCTCGGTCGCGGCCTTCATTGCCCGCTGGCGCGACGCGTGCTCGGAAGCGGAAGCGTCGAGCAGTGCGGAGAAGAGACGCGATTCGAGATAGCGGGGAAGGATCTCGTTGAGGATCCCGGTCGGCGACGGCTCGTATTCGAGATCGGCGGTGGGACCGGCGTCGGGATCGATCTCCGGAACCTCGAGAGGAAGGAATCGACGCACGACGGCCTGCTGCGTACCAGCCGAGAAGAACCGCGTGTAGGCGAGTTCGACGGAGGCGAGTTCACCGGTTTCGTAGCGACTACGAACCGTTGCCGCGATCTCGCGGGCGTTGTCGTAGATCGGCTGGTCGGTCATGCCTTCGAAGGCTGCATCGACGGCGAGGCCCTGGAATCGGAAATGCTTCTGGGCCTTCTTGCCGACCACGATCAGCGAGAAGTCGAGACCCTTGGCCCGGGCGGCGGCGATCGAACGCTCGGCGGCGCGGATGACGTTGGTGTTGTAGCCACCACACATGCCGCGATCGGAGGTGATCACCACGAAGGCCGCAGTGCGGGCTTCGGGGTTGTCGCGCAGGAGCGGATGTTCCTTGGCTGCACCGGCGCGGATCAGATCGACGATCACCGCGGTGATCTCGTCGCTGTACGGGCGTGCAGAAGCTGCACGCTCCTGGGCCTTCACCACGCGGGTTGCCGCGATGAGCTCCATGGCGCGCGTGATCTTCTTTGTCGACTCGACGCTCTTGATGCGTCGACGAAGGATCCGCTCCTGGCCACCTGCCATGACTAGGCCTCGTCGGTCCCGTCGTTGGCCGATGCAATCTCGGTGGGGACGAATTCCTGCTTGAAGGCAGCAACCGCTCCATCGACAGCGCCGGGAAGATCGCCCGAGGAACGGATCTCGTCGAGCAGCGAGCCATAACGGCCTCGCATGAAGTCGAGGAGATCCGCTTCGAAGCGCTTCACGTCGGAGACGGGAATGTCATCGAGATAGCCGTTGGTTCCGGCGAAAATCACGACGACCTGCTCCTCGACCGGCATCGGCGAGTTCAGGTTCTGCTTGAGCAGTTCGGTGAGGCGATAGCCACGCTCGAGCTGTGCAGCCGAGATCTTGTCGAGTTCGGAACCGAAGGTTGCGAATGCCTCGAGCTCGCGGAACTGGGCGAGGTCGAGCTTCAGCGTTCCGGAGACCTTCTTCATAGCCTTGATCTGAGCGGCGCTACCCACGCGGGACACCGAGATGCCCACGTCGACGGCCGGGCGAACACCGGACTTGAAGAGATCGTCCTGCAGGTAGACCTGACCGTCGGTGATCGAGATCACGTTGGTCGGAATGTAGGCGGACACATCGCCGGCCTTGGTCTCGATGACCGGGAGGGCGGTGAGTGAACCGGCGCCGAGGGCGTCGGACAACTTGGCCGAACGCTCGAGGAGACGGCTGTGGAGGTAGAACACGTCGCCCGGGTAGGCCTCGCGGCCCGGCGGGCGACGAAGGAGGAGTGCCATCTGGCGATAGGCCTCGGCCTGCTTGGAAAGATCGTCGTACACGATGAGGCTGTGTTCGCCGTTGTCCATCCAGTGCTGACCGACTGCGCAACCGGCGTAGGGGGCGAGGTACTTGAACGGTGCCGGATCGGAAGCGGGAGCCACGACGACGACCGTGTATTCCATGGCGCCGTACTCGGTGAGGGTGTTCACCGTCTGTGCAACCGTCGAAGCCTTCTGGCCGATGGCGACATAGATGCACTTCACGCCAAGACCCTTCTGGTTCAGGATCGTGTCGACACAAACCGTGGTCTTGCCGGTCTTGCGGTCGCCGATGACGAGTTCGCGCTGTCCACGACCGATGGGGGTCATGGCGTCGATCGACTTGATGCCGGTCTGGAGCGGTTCGTGCACGGGCTTGCGACCGGTGATGCCGGGAGCCTGGATCTCCATGCGGCGCATCGTGGCGCCGACGATGGGGCCCTTGCCGTCGATCGGAAGACCGAGGGCGTTGACGACACGACCGAGAAGGGCGTCACCGACGGGCATCGAAAGGATGCGTCCGGTCGCCCGCACGGGGGTGCCTTCTTCGACACCGGCGGCCGATTCGGCGTCACCGAGGATGACGGCGCCGATCGAGTCCTCGTCGAGGTTGAGGGCGAGACCGACGGTGCCGCCTTCGAACTCGAGGAGTTCGTTGACGCCGACATCGGGAAGGCCCGAGACGCGGGCGATACCGTCGCCCACCTCGAGGACCCGTCCGACCTGCGTCGACTCGAGTGACGGGGTGTAGCCCGCCAGGTTCTTCTGGAGTGCGGCGGTGATGTCGCCGGTGTTGATTGTGAGTTCAGCCATGACGTGGTCCTCTGGTCTCAGAACGACTCGCGGAGTTGGGACAGACGCTGGCGCACAGTTCCGTCAATGACGGTGTCGCCGATCTGGGTGACGATGCCGCCGAGCACCGCGGGATCAACGATCACCACGATGTCGACCTGCTTGCCAGTGCTCTTGGAGAGGGCATCGGCAAGTCGGCTCTTCTGTTCGTCGGACAGTGCAACTGCTGACCGCACCTGGGCGACAACCTTCTCGCCGTGGGCCGCCTTCACTTCGAGAAGGCGGTCGACGATGTCGGGAAGTTCGCGCAGACGCTCGTTGCCGACAACCGTGGCAATGATCGTGTTGGTCAGCGGAAACGCTTTGCCGGCAAGAATGTCGTCAACGATCTGCTGACGCTTCTCGGCGGGAATGTGCTGGTCGGAAAGGGCCTGACGAAGCTCGTCGGCGCCTTCGACCACTCGGGAGAAACGGAACAGCTCGTCGATGATCTCGTTGCCGTTCCCTTCCGCCTGGATGAGCATCATGAATGCATCGGCGTACAGGTTGCTGCGATCGCTCATGATCCTGCCCCCACCC
>WLFD01000062.1 GCA_009703925.1 Actinomycetota bacterium
GCGTCGATCGAGGATGTGTCGATCACCGCCAGCGGAATCGAGAATCTGGACACGGCGGTCAACGAGGTGACGGCCTCGGTCGAGAAGCTGGCGTCCGCCGCCGATTCGATGGCCGAACCGAAGGTGACGGCCCTGGAGGATTCGCTCTCCAGTCTCGGTGACCTCGTGAAGTCCCCGCAGATCTCCACCGCGTACCTCGACAAGGTGTCCACCGCATTGAGCGATGTCGACACGGCCTGGAACGATCTCGTCACGACGCTCAAGACGTCCTGTCCCGAGGTGAAGGCCTCGACCGTCTGAGACTCACCTGTCCGGGATTGATCCGTTTGGCCCATGGCACTGTCACGGGTTATCTCTAGAATCGAACACATGTTCGAGAGTGGATTCGGGGCAACTGGCGGTGAGAGAACTGATGGATCGGATCGCGGAGTTCCAGCGGCTTGCGTTCTCGATGGCGAGGCCCTTGGCCGGTTGACCCTTGGCGAACTGCTTTCGACGCCGACGATTTCCGCCGACGCCGACACGATCTTCGGGGCGCGTCGGTTTCTCGACCGCTTCGAGGCCGCACTCGCCGATGCGGAACGACGCTTCGCCGGCGCTGAGCTGTGGCGCGACCGTGGATCGGGCTCCATGGCGTCGTGGCTGCATGATGAGGGTGGCTTGACGCGTCACGAGGCGCGGGTTGCATCCAAGCGGTGCGATCGGCTCGATGCCTGGCCGGAGGTGCGCTCGGGATGGCTCGGGGGCGAGATCACGGGGGCGAAGGTCGACTTGCTGACGGCCATGGTGCCGACCCGATTCGTCGCCCGCATGCGCGACGACGCCGAGGTCATGGTGTCCGCGCTCCGGCCGCTCGATCTCGATCAGTCGGCCAAGTTGATCCGGGCCTGGGTCGACATGGCGGAGGCCGACGATTCCGAAGACGCCTACTGCGATCGGCCGGGAGGCGTCTACCTGTCATTGACCTCCGGTGGTCGGGGCATCCTCGACGGTGATCTCGATGCCGAGGGAGCAGCCCTGATGGCGGCCGCGTTGCGGGTGTTCGAGCGTCCCGATCCCGTGCCGGGCGAGGGCGATCTCGACGAACCCCGCACCCCTGCCATGCGCAGGGCCGAAGCGCTGATCGATCTGGCCCGATTCGGTCTTTCCCATCGCGGATCTGGCAGCGACGCCGGGCGTCATCATCCTCATGTGTCGGTTGTTGTGGATCTCCCGGAACTGATGGCGGCAACGCTGCGGGGAGCGCGCGTCAACGGAGCCGCCGATCTCGAACGCTTCGCCGAGGCGAAAGGTCTCGGGCCGGTCGAGACGTCATGGTTCTCGGATGCGCTGGCCCGGGTCGGGGAGAGCAGCACGTTCGACGGGGCCTCGCTGGGTGCGCTCGCCACCGAGGTGCTCACCTGCGATTCGGTGATCCAGCGGGTACTGACCGTTGGCGGCAGGGTGATCGAGTTGGGGCGCGATGTGCGCTCGACTCCGAACTATCTGCGCCGTGCGGTGATTGTCCGCGATCGACACTGCCGGGCACCGGGCTGCACCCGTCCTGCCCGGTGGTGCGATGTGCATCATGTCGACCCGTGGGTCACGGGGGGTCGCACCGATCTCGACAGACTGGTTTTGTTGTGCTCGTTCCATCATCATCAGTTCCACAAACCCGGTTGGGAATGTGACCTGGACGGGGATGGCAAGTTCACGGTCCGGACGCCGGATCGACGGGTTCGGACAACCTCACCGCCCGGGCATGAACCGCCGATGTTCACGCGGAAACGAACCTCGAACCTGCTGTGGCGGGGCAACGGCGGTCGCCTGCCGGAACCTGAAGGTAGGGTCCGGCGATGAAGGCGTGGCAGGTTCACCGACATGGTTCACCCCGGGAGGCGCTGATCCAGATCGAGCTCGAGTTGCCGATTCCGGGTCCCGGCGAAGTCCGGCTCAAGGTTCTGGTGGCTGCTGTCGGAATGCCGGACCTTTTCATGTGTCGGTCCACGTATCCGCTCACACCTGACCTTCCGTTTGTCCCGGGTCAGGAAGTCTGCGGCGTGATCGACGCCGTTGGCGACGGCGTCGATCTCGCGATCGGTGAGCGTGTGATGGCGGTTACGAACTTCTTCGACGGGCGCGGAGGATTCGCCGCCATGACGATCGCCCGGGCCGACACGATCTTCCGTGTTCCCGATGGCATGTCCGATGCCGACGCGGCTTCGTTCCGGATCGGCTACTCGACAGCGTGGTTCGGACTGGTGCGCCGCGGTGACTTGAAGGCCGGAGAGACTCTGCTTGTGCTTGGTGCAGCGGGAGGCTCCGGGGTCACTGCAATACAGCTAGGTCATGCCCTTGGCGCACGCGTGATTGCCGTTGCTGCCGGAACCGACAAGCTGGCGTTCTGTGCCGCTGCAGGGGCGGACGTCGTGATCGACAGACTCGCCGGGTCGGTTGTCGATGCGATTCGCACAGAGACCGATGGTCGTGGTGTCGATGTCGTCTACGACCCGGTGGGGGGCGAAGCCGCCCAAGCTGTTCTCGACGTCATTGCCCCTGGTGGTCGGATACTGGCCATCGGGTTCGCCAGTGGTCGTTGGGTCGAGGTCGACACGCACCACGCCGTTCGGCGCAACTACTCACTCGTCGGGGTCTACGCGGGAACCAAAGACCGAATCGCCGCCGAAGAGGACCACGAGCGACTGCTGGCGCTTGCGGCTGACGGACTTTTGAGCTCGTTCACGCACACGGTCGAATTCGATGAACTCCCCGATGTTCTCGAATCGATCGCATCGGGCGAGATGATCGGCAAGGTGGGACTGCGGGTTGCCGATGTCGGCCGATGACGATCAGCCGGTGAACGCAGGTGTGACGAGTTTTTCCTGAACTTCGTAGGCGCCGATATCGATGATGTTGACAATGCGAGGCAGTCCGCGTTGGTCGGTTTCGGGCGGCGGCGTGAAGTCGGGGTTTCCGGCGTTCCATGCGACGCTTCCGAAGAGGATGGGTCGAACGGCGATGGTGGGGGAGATGATCTGGAGCGGTTGCAGTTCGGGGTCGTAGCCGACGAGGTTGTTGTCGGATTCGGCGACGGCGACTGACGGCCATTTCTGCAGAAGCGACCAGCGCACTGTTGCGGGGGTGGCGAGGTCCTGACCGGCGTTGCCGGCGAGCAGTGAATGACCGATGGCGATGGCCGGCTCGGTCGGTGTCGGGCTGTTCACGAAATCTTCGGCGTGGTTCATGCGCAGTGAACTGAGGCCGTCGCCGGTGTTGTCGGCGATCGTCGTGTGATCGATCGACACCGTCGCCGGAGCGAGCGGAGCATTGCTGGCCACGTTCTTGCGAGTGCTCCGAAGGAGCGAGCGGAACGCTCCGCTTGAAGTCGGCGTGCTTGATGCAACGGAGGGAGTGGAATCCACGGCATTGAAGGCGCTATAGAAGCCGCTCACATCGACCCCGACGCCGGAGTTGCCGGAGATCGTCGAAGAGCCGAGGACGGCGCTACTCCGGATGGAGAGTCCGCCGACAGTCCCGAGGAGACCGGACCCGTTGTCGGGGATTCCTCCGAGCGGTCCACCGATGTTGTCGGTGATCGTGAGGCGGTCGAGAACAGCCACGAAGTCGGCGGGAGCATCGAGTGCAGCCGAGATGTTCGTCACGCTGAGCCCACCCACCGTCGGGGCGGAATTGCCGGACACCCGGGTATCGGAAATCGTGATGGACCGCGAACCGGCAAGTTCGAGTCCACCTGCGCCCGCTACATATTGGCTTCCGGCACCCACAACGTTTGCATCGAAGATCGAGCCGCTCACGGTGACTTCGCCGCCGTAGATCAGGGCACCACCCCAGCCGCTCTCGGCCACGTTGCCGGAGATCACCGAGTCCGAGATCGCAACGATTCCATCAAAGGACAGGATGGTCCCGGATGAGCTGAGGTCGCCGGCGGCGCAGATCAGACCGCCACCCGCCGACGAGATGTTCCCGGTGATCGACGAGTTCGTCACGGAGATGTTCCCTCCGAAGTTGACGACCCCGCCACTGGGAGTGGGCGAGGAGGAGCGGTTGTCGCGGATCGACGAGTCGACGATGTCGAGATCGCCGGATCCGATGTGGATCACTCCTGCACCGCCGAGACCGCCAGCCTCCGTAGGTGTCAGATCCGAGAAGTTGTCCCGGACCACGACGTTGGTGAGCGTGAGCGACATGTTTGCGGCGGTAATTCCGCCGGCGAGGACCGATCCCATGAGGAACGGAATCAGTGGGTCGATGGACTTGCCGTTGGCGATCGTGAGTCCCGAAATGACGACGTTCTCGGGGTCGATAGCGTCGTAGCCGAGGGCGAGAAAGTTGGGCAGGGTTCCTCCGCCGGAAACCGTGAGTAGGTCCACCCCCGGGCCGATGATGTTCAGATCGTCGACGATGACCAGCGGAGCCGAGGTCAGCGTGATCGTGCCGACGAGTCCGGGCGCAAAGATAATCGTGTCCGATCCCGGATTGCTGTTGGTTGTGTCGATCGCATCGCGCAGACTGCCGATGCCGGCATCATCGAGATTCGTGACGGTGAGAGTGGTCGGGACCGGCGGGAGCGCCGAGCCCTGCGGAGCGAGAACGATTGTGGCTCCGATGCCACCCACGAGGAGTGAGCTTCCGGCTGCGACACGTCCGATGATGGTTGCCTTGTTCCTGGACATGGCGGCCATCAACCGGCGAAGGTCGGGACGGTCGGGATGGCGGGAAGTTCTTGCACTTCGTAGGCGCCGATGTCGACGATCTCGACGATCCGAGGCAGGCCGCGTTGGTCGAACTCGGGCGGCGGACTGAACGCAGGATCTCCGGCGTTCCAGGCGGGGCTGCCGAAGGGAACGGGTATGACCGACACGGTGTCGGAAACGAAAAGGAGCGGTTGGAGCTGCGGATCGACACCCGTGATGTTGTGATCGCTCGGATCGACGACGGAAGCGACCGGCTTCTCGATGAACGACCAGCGGGCGCTCACCGGTGAGGCAAGGTCATCGAGTCCGTTGTCGGCCAGCAACACGTGGTCGAGGGAGACGATGCCCGGGAACGAGGGGGCAGGCGCCTGCGGCTGGATCGCAGCCGGTGGCCGTCGAACGGACTGGACGATTCCTTCGCGTGAATTGCCGGTGACGGTGGTGTGCGAAATCGCGAGCGGGCCCGTGGTGGCACGAATGGAGGGGGTGTTCATGTCCAGAGGCCCGAGCAGCGACTGGACCGCATCGATCGAGGTGACCCCGTAGTAGCTGTTCGCGACTTCAATACCGGCGCCGGTATTGCCCGAAATTGTCGACGACGAAATGGTTCCCCCTGTACTGAGCTCGAGGCCGCCGATGAGGTCACCGACATTGCCGGTGACCGTGAGGCGGTCGAGGACGGTGGAAGTCTCCCCGTAGATCACTGCGCCACCCACGTCCTCGGTGGCGACGTTGTTCGAGATGCGGGTGTTGGTGACGGAAGTGGCAGGGCCGAACACGAGCGTTCCGCCCACATTCGCTGCGCGGTTACCGTCGATGATGGAGTCGCTCACCGAGTTGATGTCGTTGTCGAGCAGGACCCCGCCACTGGTCTGAGCGGCGACGTTCGAACTGATCGTGCTTCCCGTAATTGTGGCGCTGTCGCCGACAGCAAGAATCCCACCGGCGTAATCGGCCGAGTTGTTCGTGATGGTGGAACCGCTGATGACGATGGATCCGCGGAAGGAACTGATGCCGCCACCTTGCGAGGAATAACCGGTCGTGGAGGCCGTGTTCCTGTCGATCGTCGAGTCGAAAATCGAAACTATCGAGTCATACGTGCCGACCGCACCGCCGCCGGTGAGTACGTCGTCTCCACCGACGTTTTCCGTAAGTACCACGGACTCGACGTTCAACGTCGCAGCGATGGCGCTGATACCGCTGGCACGCGTGGCCGACTGTCCGTCGGTGATGGTGAGCCCCGAAATGGTGACGGCTTCACCGGCGTTGATTGGAGCGATCGCGAACACTGCCCAAGTGCCGTCCCCCGAGACGGTGAGGTTGGCGGCACCCGGTCCGGAGATGTCGAGGGCCTCGGTGATGACGGGCAGATCGGACTGCAGCGTGATCATTCCCGAAACTCCCGGGGCGAACTCGATGGTGTCGGCACCGGCGGCACCGTTGGTGTCGATGATGGCCTGACGGAGGCTGCCGAGCCCGGAATCGTTCAGGTTCGTGACGCTGAAGGACGCCGCTCCCGCCGAAGGAGCGAGTGCAACGGTTGTTCCGACACCGGCCACCAGCAGGGTGCTACCGGCAGCGAGACTGCCGAAATTGCGGAGTGTGGCGCGACGGGGGGACTTGCGTGCAGCATTCGACATGAGACTTCCGCTCTGGCTCGGGGATTGAAGCAGGAGCCTATTGGAGATCCGGGGCCGGGGCCGCTTCCGTCAGCAGGCGAAAGCGGGAGTGAGTGAAGACCCGGTGTCGTCGTCGCCGTCAACTGGTGGTGTGGTGACCACGGGCCGGGAATAGGTCGGTGCCCACGATGGTGCACCCGCCCACATGTTGGCTTCCGACGTCGTGATCCGTGTGACCCCGGTGCCGTCGGCGCCGATCGTGTAGATCTCCGAGGTTCCGGAGTTCATCGACATGTAGGCCAGCATGAGTCCGTCGGGAGACCAGGTCGGATGGGATTCCTCGATGCAGACGTTCCCGGTCAGGAAGGTCGGGTTCGCTCCATCGACGGAGTCGATCAGGACGATGACCGAGACCGGGCCTCCGCCATCGACCACGCTCATGGCGATGCGTGACCCGTCGGGCGACCACACGGGATTGTTCTCAGGGTCGATGGAGTTCGTGAGGCGGACGATCGAGGGGGCATAGATCCCGACGACGTAGATGTCGACGGGCCCGTCCTTCGTCGACGCGAAGACAACACGTTGGCCATCGGGGGACCAGGACGGAGACAGGACGTTCGCCCCGAACGACGTCAGGTCTCGGGGATTGGAGCCGTCCTCGTCGATGATCACAAGTTCCGGCGGACCCGTTTGCGTCGACACGAAAACGATCTGTTCGCCGTCGGGGGACCAGCTGGGCGAAGAGTGTCGCCACGGATCATCGGTGATCTGGACCCGGTTCGCCCCGTCGAAATCCATGGTCCAGAGCTGGGAATTTGTGCCGTCCCAGGCGGTGTAGGCGATCTTGGAACCGTCAGTCGACCATGAGGGTTCGGATTCGGTGCCGTCTCCGTCGGTCAGGTTCAACTGCACGGTCCCGTCGGGGTTCATGGACCAGATGTGATCGACGCAGGCCGCACTGCGGGTGTAGGCGATGCGACCCGATGGCGCCGGATCGCCGCACGCTGCTGCGGCGGGTAGGGCAACCGACGTCACGATTGCAGTCGAGAGGAAGGCGCCGGCGAGAAGAACGGAGCGGAATCGGCGAGACGGTCGGAACATGGTCGTCTTTCAGCGGATGCGGGGTTCGACGCGCACGCCGCTGGCGAAGAAGGCCTGACCCTCGGCGAGCGCCTCGGGACGGTTGCCGATTTCGACGAGATGATTGGCCGTGGCGATGGCCTGATTTCGCGGCATGTTGCGGCGGGCCCAGAGCGAGCGGAGCGTTCCCTGCACGGCGATCTGGGGGAGCGAGGCGAGCTTGGCGGCGATGTCGACCGTGTGCTCGAGAAGTTTGTCGCCCGGGACGACTTCGGAGACCATGCCCCAGCCGAGTGCGGTCTGTGCGCTGATGCGCTCGTAGTTGCCCATCAGGGACATGCGGCACAGTTCGCCCCACGGCATCTGGCCGAACATGAACATCGGCTCGAAGCAGGCGGCCATGCCGTAGGTGGTGTGCGGATCGAAGAACGTGGCGTGCTCGGCGGCGATGATGAACTCCGCCTCGCCGAGCGCATAGAAGGCGCCGCCACCGGCCATGCCGTTGACCGCGGCGATGACGGGCTTCCAGAGATCGGCCTGCTTCGGTCCGAGCTTGAGCATCGGATCGTCCATCATGAACGGCGATTCGGGCTGCCGGTTGTTCATGGCGAAATCACGGTCGATGCCGGTGCAGAACGCCTTCTCGCCGGCGCCCGTCAGGACGACGACCTTCACGGAATCGTCGTAACGGAGTTCCTTGTACAGGCCCTCGAGTTCGGTGACGAGGGTCTCGTCGGCCGAGTTGTACTTCTCGGGGCGGTTGAGGGTGATGACGCCGACGCCGTCGCTGACATCGAACAGAAGGGATTCGAACGTGGCCATGTGCGAAACCTACCAATCAATCTGACGGTCCGTCAGATGGATCACTAGTCTCGTCGCCATGCGTGCAGATGAAACATGGGGGACTATTCCCCGACTCGTGATGGCTTCGGCGGACCGTTTCCCCGAGGTGGATGCGCTTGTCGACGGCGATATCCGGATGACCTTCCCGGAACTGCGAGACGCCATCGTCGCTGCGGCCAAGGGTCACATCGCCGCCGGACTCCAACCGGGTGAGCGGGTGGCCATCTGGGCCCCCAATTGCGCCGAGTGGGTCATCGCCGGACTGGGTGCACTGTGTGCCGGTGGGGTCATCGTTCCCCTCAACACCAGATACAAGGGTCGGGAAGCGGCCGACATCATTCGCCGCAGCCATGCCACCGTGCTGCTGTGTGTCAACGGGTTCCTCGGAAACGACTACGTCGGCATGCTCGCCGGCGAGGATCTGCCCGAACTGAAGCACACAGTTGTAATCAAGGGGACCGTCGTCGACGGAACCGTTTCGCTCGACGATTACATCGCTGCGGGCAGTGACGTCGACGTGACCGAAGTCGATCGTCGCGTCGCTGCCGGCGACCCGGACGATCTCTCGGACCTCGTCTTCACCTCGGGTACGACCGGTTCGCCCAAGGGCGTGATGGTCTCGCATGCGCAGACCTTGCGCGTGTTCGAGGTGTGGGCCGACGTCGTCGGTCTGGTCGAGGGCGATCGCTATCTCATCGTCAATCCCTTCTTCCACACCTTCGGGTACAAGTCCGGAATCATCGCCTGCTTCCTCAAGGGCGCCACGATCATTCCCGAGCCCGTGTTCGATGTACCCCGGGTCCTGACCCAGATCGCCGCCGAGAAGGTCACGATGCTGCCCGGGCCGCCCACGCTCTTCCTGTCGATCCTCAACGATCCGACCCGCGACTCCTACGACCTGTCGAGCCTTCGTACGGCAGTCACCGGAGCGGCGGCGGTCCCGGTCGAGATGATTCTGCGTATGCGATCGGAACTCACGTTCAAGACGATCATCACCGCCTACGGCCTGACCGAAGCGACGGGAACCGTCACGATGTGTCGCCCCGAGGATGACCCCGAGACGATCTCGCAGACTTCGGGTCGGGCCATTCCCGATACCGAGGTGCGCATCGTCGACGAGGAGAACAACGAACTCCCCGTGGGCGACGCCGGAGAGATCGTGTGCCGCGGGTACAACGTCATGCTCGGTTACCTCGACAATCCCGAAGCCACCGCCGAAACGATCGATGCCGACGGTTGGCTGCACACAGGTGATGTCGGCGTCATGGACGAGCGCGGGTATGTGCGCATCACCGATCGAACCAAGGACATGTTCATCGTCGGTGGATTCAACGCCTATCCGGCCGAGATCGAGAACTCGCTGATGGGTTACGAGGGCATCGCCCAGGTTGCGGTCGTGGGAGTTCCCGACGAGCGCATGGGCGAAGTGGGCATGGCATTCGTCGTCGCCCGTGAAGGTGCCGACATCGATCTTGACGCTCTTTCGACCTGGGCCCGGGAGCAGATGGCGAACTTCAAGGTGCCGCGACACTTCCGCCTCGTCGACGCTCTTCCAACCAATGCAAGCGGCAAAGTGGTGAAGGTCGAACTGCGCGAGCGCGGCCGCATCGAACTCGCCGGCAACTGAGAGTTAGCGATGCCGCTGCCCGACGCCCCGATCTCCGGAGACTTCGCCGGAGTGGTCGATCTTTTCGACGCGGTCGTCGAGCAAGCCGGTGAGGTCGAGGCCTTCGTCGACGGCGAACGTCGCATCACGTTTGCCGAGTGGGGTCGTGCCGCCGACGGTGTGGCGACACGCCTGTCCTCGATGGGCATCGAAAAGGGCGACATCGTCGGCATCTCGCTGCCGTCATCGATCGATTACGCGATCGCCTATCAGGCGATTCTTCGACTGGGTGCGATCACCAGCGGGATGAACCCCCGTCTTGGTGTCGCCGAGACCACGCACATTCTCGAACGCAGTCGGCCGAAGCTGATCATCACCGATGCCGATGCATCGCTCATGGGCGCGGTTCCGTTGATGACAACGTCGGAACTCGCGGTTGCCGCCCAGGATCCGGTGTTCTCCGATCGTCCCGCGGTCGCCGACACCGATCCGGTCGCCATTGTCTGGACAAGCGGAACCACAGGCAAGCCCAAAGGTGCCGTCTTCGATCATGCGTGTCTTCGGGCCATGGCTGCCGCCGCCGGGCCGTTGTCGAAGGTCGGCGACCGTCGCCTCTCGCCTCTACCGTTTGCCCACATCGGTTACATGACCCGCGTGTGGGACGAACTGATGCACGTGATCACCACGATCGTGTGTCCCACCCCCTGGACCGCCGCCGGCGCACTGGCGCTGATCGGCAACGAACGGGTGACGGTCGGGCAGGGTGTGCCGGCCCAGTGGCAGATGGTTCTGTCGCACCCAGATCTTGACGACACCGACGTTTCGAGTCTGCGCATCGTGAGCACCGGCGCCGCCCGGGTGCCTCCCGAGATGGTCGACGCGATGCGCGACACGTTCGGTTGCCCGGTTGTCGTCCGTTACACGAGCACCGAGGCCTGTGTCTCGACCGGTACGGCACTCGACGATCCCGACGACGTGATCTGCAACACCGTCGGAAAGCCGGGTGCCGGCGTCGAACTCGAACTTCGTGCCGACGAGGGCCGCGGGCCCGTCGTTGCCACCGGCGAAGTCGGGACGGTGTGTCTTCGCAGTCGGGCCCTGATGCGCGGCTACTGGCAGGAACCGGAACTGACCGCAGCATCGATCGACGAGAACGGTTGGTTGCTCACCGGCGATCTCGGATTCCTCGACGAGCGCGGCGACCTGCACCTGGCCGGCCGCAGCACCGAGATGTACATACGCGGTGGTTACAACGTGTATCCCATCGAGGTCGAAAACTGCATTGGCCTGCACCCGGGTGTCGATCGCGTTGCCGTCCTCGGAGCCGAGGCTCCGGTTCTCGGCGAAATCGGCGTGGCCTTTGTGGTCCCTGCGGATTCATCCGCGCCGCCGAGCCTTGAGTCTCTGCGCGACTGGTGCAATCGGACTCTCGCCACCTACAAGGCGCCCGATGCGCTCGTCATCATCGACGAACTTCCACTCACCGCCATGTCCAAGATCGACAAACGGGCGTTGGCTCCTGCCGCCGCCGAAGCCGAGAAAGCGTGGGAACGCTGATGGGAACGATCACTCCCTGTCTGTGGTGCGACGGGCATGTCGGGGAAGCCGCGGAGTTCTATACGACGTTGTTCCCGAACTCGTCGATCGAACGCCTCGACACCACCGGACCCGACGGCGACGTCTTCATGGCGCACATCACGGTCGCCGGTCAGTCGATGCAGTTGCTCAATGGTGGACCCCAATTCCCGTTCACCGAGGCTGTTTCGTTCGTCTATCCCTGTGACGGGCAGGACGAACTCGACATGTTCTGGAACGCGCTGATCGCCGACGGCGGTGAAGAGGGCAACTGCGGCTGGTTGCGTGACAAGTTCGGTCTGTCATGGCAGATCATTCCCGACAACATGGGTGAACTGCTCGGCAATCAGGCCGCGATGGAAGCAATGTTTGCCATGAAAAAGCTCGATATTGCGGCTCTCGTATCCGCACGCGATTCGCTTTCCGGGGAGGAGAACTGAACATGTCCCGCCAGCCATTTTCCGACTTTCTGGCCACCAAGGACGAAGCGATCCATGCGCAACTGATCGCCATCGACAAGGCGATCGTGAAGGCCGTTCCCGGCATTGATGCCGCGATCAAGTGGAAGCAGTACATGTACTCCTTCGACTCGAAATGGATGGCGCCGCTCTGCATGATCGACACCACGAAGAAGGGCATCGCTCTTCGTTTTCTGGCCGGGTCGGAAATGGCCGATCCGCTCGGTGTGCTGCGGTTCGGTGCGTCGGACATGGGGACGTGGGATATCCCGCTCGATTCGAAGGTCAAGGCGTCCGACATCACGAGTTATGTGAAAGCGGCCCTGGCCAGCAGCAAGTCCAATTCGTAAACAGCTCGCGCTACAAGGAGAAATTGCAATGGGAATATGTGACGGACGAGTAGTCATCATCACCGGTGCCGGTCGCGGTTTGGGTCGCGAGCACGCGCTGGCGTTTGCCGCCGAGGGTGCCAAGGTCGTCGTGAACGACGTCGGTGCATCGCTCACCGGCGAAGGCGAAGACGTGAGCCCGGCGCAGGAAGTCGTCAACACGATCATCGCCGCCGGTGGCGAAGCGATCACCAACGGTGACGACATCAGCGATTGGGACGGTGCCGGCAATCTCGTGCGCGCCGCTATCGACACCTTCGGTGGTCTCGACACGGTTGTGACCAATGCCGGCATCGTGCGCGATCGCATGTTCGTCAACATGACTGTCGACGACTGGGACGCCGTCATGCGCGTGCACCTCCGCGGCACCTTCTGCCCCGTGAAGCACGCCGTCGAGTACTGGCGTGCCGAAGCCAAGGCGGGCAACCAGCGCGAGGCGCGGATCGTCACGACGTCGTCGGGCGCCGGACTCATGGGCAGCCTCGCCCAGACGAACTACGCGGCAGCGAAGGCCGGCATCGCCACGATGACGATCAACATCGCCGCCGAACTCGGCCGCATCGGCGTGATGGCCAACTCGATCGCACCGTCGGCGCGCAGCCGCATGACTGAAGATGCGTTCCCCGAGATGATGGCCAAGCCCGAGTCGGGTTTCGATGCCATGGATCCGGCCAACATCAGCCCGCTCGTCGTGTGGCTGGGCAGCGGCAACTGTGATGTCTCCGGTCGGGTGTTCGAATGTGCCGGTGGCGAGATCAGCGTCGCCGACGGTTGGCAGCATGGCGTGCCGTTCGACAAGGGCGCCAAGTGGGAACCGGCCGAGATCGGTGCGGTTGTCGCCGATCTCATCGCTGCCGCCCCCAAGCCCGCCACGGTCTACGGAGTCCAGTAGTCGATCGTGATCGAGGATGCGGCGGCCGATGACGCAGTTGACGACGTGACCGCGACCGATGGCCGCGTCATCGGCCGTCGCGCCATCCAGACCCGTCGTCGCATCCTCGACACGACCGCCGCGCTTCTCAAGGAGCACGGTGCGTTGGACCTGAAGGTGACCGATGTTGCCCGAGAGGTCGGCGCCTCGCCGGCCACCTTCTACCAGTACTTCGCCGATGTCGAGGACGCGATCCTCGCCCTCGCCACCGACCTCGTCGTCGA
>WLFD01000063.1 GCA_009703925.1 Actinomycetota bacterium
TCAACAAGGTCGGTCTCGAGAGGGCTCCGATGCCGCCGGCGATGATCGAACACATCGCATCGGTGTTCGAGTCCGCATCACCTGAGCAGATTTCCGGTTTGCTCTCCGAGGAAATCGCGTATTACCGGTCGGTCCGCTCTCTTTAGCTTCGAACTAGCTAGTTCGATGGCGCCGCTGCGTATTTGCCTAGGAAGCTTCCGCAGATGACTTGGGTGCCCTGAAGTGTTTCAAATGTCAACTGCATCATGCCCCCGGGATAGTCGAAGAGCGGGGTGCCAGCGGTGGCTGCTCGGGGGCTGCCATCGATTGCCACGCTGGATGCTGCCACCGTCTGGAAAAGGATCAGATAGTCACCTCGCCTGTTGATTGACTCCGTTTTCGACGTGATGAAGTTTCGATCGTCGGGAAGCTCGGCCGGGAGCCACCAATCGATGGGGAAGGGGTTGTGCTTACCCAAAAGGATTGGGATGGCGGCATTGTCAGGCAATATGGCCAGGTATTTCGCCGGGAATCGGTCGGTGCATTCTCGTATCTGGCGGATGTATTCGACAGTCGAATCGCTTGAGCGGATACCTCTGAATGCGGACGATACCCAACCCAGTCCACTCGTTGCAGTGGAGGCGGCGAGGTCTCGGTAAACGGTCTCGGTACGGATTGTGGTTGTGGTCAGCAGAAGAGCGATACCGAATAGCAGCGCCGTTAGTCCAAATGCCGAGCGCCAAACTCGACGTATGGAGAGCGGTTGAAGGAATGGTGTCGCCTGAACGAAGCGAGAGCATTGAACAATGCAGACAGCAAATAGTCCTCCCGAAACCAGATCGGGGAACGGCAGACCCCAGGAAAGCGAGGCCATCCAGGCCATTGCGCAGACAGAAAAGGCGGGAAGATCAAGCTCGCGTTTCTGAACGGACCGAATACACGTCACTGAAATGGCCAGCCACCAGAGTTGCTGTGACCAGATTTCGCCGATCCTCATGCGGCCGGACACGACTAGCGACAAGGCGAACGAGAATCCGACCACGCCGACCAAGAAGAGAAAGATCAGGGTTGATAACTCAAGCGTTCCGGCATGCTTCCCGGAACGCAGCAGGTGCATTGCAGCGAGCAGGAGGATCAGGGCTGCCGAGCTACCGAGGATCACCCTGACAGCGGGGGATGACAGCGACCAACCCGTGATCAGGAACGGATCGACGCTATTCGCCCCGATTAGTTGGTCAATAAACTCAAATTGCCTGAATCCTTCAGAAACCCAGGCGATGTAGAGCAGAACGGGAATTGTGCTCACAGCGGCGAACAATCCAACTCGCCGAGCCTTTTCGACCGAAGGCCGTCGATCTTCTGGCACGGATTGAACTATCAACCAACAAATCATCAGGAAAGGAACAGGAGCGAATGACTGTTTGATGATGGGTGCAAATCCAGCAGCGAAGGCCGCGAATAACAAGCATTTCCTTGAGTCGTTTCGAATGGCCGCCGCCAAAAAATTCAGGGCAAGCACAGTCACGAAAAGGCCGTCAATCGTGTGCCAGGCCATCAACGGGAAGAGCCCTAGGTTGCAGGCAAAGGTTGCGACCGCAAGAGACGCCTCCTTCAATCCCCAATCCTGAATTGGCCTCCCGATGAGAAGACGGACAGTAAGAATGGCAGTCATCAGGATTTCGAGCAGGACTACAAACCGACTCGTCAACAACAGTGGCGAGGGAACCAGCAATTCCCCGAGGTGAAGGATCGCAGAACCCACGGGCCTGGGTGTTGCGAAGTCAAGATGCGGGGTTTCACCAGCGAGCAGGCGCGATGACTGGGCGAGAATCAATCCATCATCAGTCGGATTGAATCCGATACGTAGAAAACGCGACCCCGACCAAACGGCCAGAAGAAGCAAACCGGAAACAAGGATCAGCAGGTGCCGGCGCCGTCTCCCGGGGTCTATCGAAGCTGTTTCCAGTTCTTCGACATTGTCAGAACTCAAACCACCTTTGGGCTTGATCAAAGAATTCAGATTTGCCGCCGCCACTTGTCCGCCCGTCCAGTTGAATCACCCGACGTATCCCGCCCAACGACGAACCAATGAAGATGTCTGTCGCCTTGAACACATCAGGCATTGCAATATCCGCTTCCTTGACGCTACCGGACTCAAGGAGGATCTCCCTCATGATCCCAGGCAGGCACCCGCTGGCGAGTGAAGGTGTGAGAACGCGGCCGCCGAGCACGAGGAAGACGTTCGCGGCGATTGCCTCGCTGAGGCGGCCGGTCGAATCGGCGAGCAGTGCCTCGTCGGCCCCCATCTGGCGAACGCGACGGAGCATCTCCACCCCTTCGCCCCAACTGGTCGATTTGATGCCGGCGAGAGGTGAACGTTCGTTGCGAATCCACGGAACCGTCACGACACGAACCGTTGGAGCGAAATGGGGGAGTGCGTCGATGGCGATGGTGACGGTCGGACCAGTGGTTCCTCGCACCGGCCCCAGTGGACCCGCGCCGCTTGCGACGGTCAGGCGCAGACGTCCGCTGTCCGATCCGTAGCGGGCGATCAGGTCATCGATGGCCGTGCTCAGGTCGGCGTCGCTGGGATCGATGGCGAGATCAAGGCGATCGGCCGTTTGTCGAAGGCGGAGGAGATGGCGCTCGAGGAACCGGGGCCTTCCGTCGGTCACGCGGATGGACTCGAAGAACCCGTCGCCGAGCGTGAATCCGTGATCGAGGGCGTTCACCGAGGCTTTCGTCGCATCGAAGATCTCTCCGTCGATCCAGACAGGAGTTGAACCGTTCATCGGAGATATGCCCCCGAGGCGACGTCGAGAAGCCGCTGAGCTTTCAGTTCGGTCTCCGCCCATTCGTCGTCTGCGGTCGAATCCCACGTGATCGCGCCACCGGTTCCGAAGCAGAGCCGATCCCCGTCGACGAAGAAGGTCCGGATCGCGACGTTCATCTCGCCGATTCGTCGATCGGCATCGACCCAGCCGATCGACCCGCAGTAGATCCCGCGCTTCGTCGGTTCGAGTTCCGCGATCTTCTGCATGGCGGCGATCTTGGGCGCCCCGGTGATCGATCCCGCCGGGAAGGCGGCGCCGAAGAGTTCGGCCCAACCCATACCGGGTCGCAGTTCGCCCTGCACGGTGCTCACCAGATGATCGAGACCGGGGTGGTGTTCGGGGGAGAGAAGACCCGGAACCGTGATGGATCCGGGAACGCACACACGTCCGAGATCGTTCCTGACCAGATCGACGATCATCACGTTCTCGGCCCGGTCCTTCTCACTGAACGGTTGACCCGGCATGGTCGTTCCCTTGATCGGCGACGAGCGGACCCGGCTTCCGTCGCGGGAGAGGAACAGCTCGGGTGACGCGGACGCAAGCCGAACTCCGTGTTCGGGAAGGTCGATCACCGCAGCGAAAGGCGCGGGGTTCCCGGCGGCCAGAGCACCACCGAGAGCGAGCATCGAAGCACCCGGTGGAAGTGGGGCGCTCAGGAGTCTGGTGAGGTTGACCTGATAAACGTCGCCCGCCGCTATCGCCTCCCGGATGGTGTCGACGGCCCGGCCGAATTCGACACGGTCGAGCGAGGAGGTCCACGAGTCCCGGGAGGGCCCCTGCCAGGGCGTGCCTGTCACGGGAAGCGAACCGGTGGGACGCTGGCGGGCGAAGCGCGCACAGAACGGCTCGTCGTCGAACGGTACGACAACCGCCCACCATCCCGTGCTGTCGAGGGCGGAGAGATCGCGGGTGACGTCGACGAGGTCGCTGGCGACGACGCCGCCGACGACGGCGACGGCGGCGACGGAGCTGTCGAGGGTTGCGGAGGTCGCTCTGATCACGATGGGAAGAGACTAGAGCCGACCGATTCCTGAACCCTCCCTGCAGGGTGGAGGGTGCCCGCGGCAGCGCCGGGGTCGGGTAGTAGCGTCACCCCCGTGCCCAGCAACCATCGGACATGGCCCCAGCGCCTGCTGCTGACTTTCAACATCTCGCTGGCGGCCTGTTGCCTCGTCGCGGCGGGCGGGCTCGGCTGGGCCTATTCGCAGGCGAGCGCACTTCCCCGTATCGACGTGGGGGCTTCGCTCTCGCCGCCGCCGCCACCCGGAGATCCGCAGAACATCCTCCTCGTCGGTATCGACGACGGCATGACCCTCGGCGCCGGCGATCCTGTCCTGCGGGGCCGGTCGGCGACGCTCAACACCGACACGATCATGATTCTCCGCGTCGATCCGAAGACCCAGCAGGCGGCCCTTCTCTCACTTCCCCGGGATCTCTACGTCGACCTTGCCGGAGGCGGCAAGGGCCGCATCAACACCGCCCTCGCCATCGGCGGTCCGGAACGCCTGATCGAAACGATCAAACAGGATTTCGACATCCCGATCAACCACTACGCAATGGTCAACTTCCAGGGCTTCGAGTCGCTGGTTGCCGCGATCGACGGCGTTCCCGTGTACTTCCCGTTCGGCTCGCGCGATCAGGCGACCGGCCTGTTCCAGTACGACCCGGGTTGCGTGACACTTTCGGGTGATCAGGCACTGGCGTATGCCCGTTCGAGACATTTCGAGATCTACAGGCCGGAGACGAAATCCTGGCAGCAGGATCCGACCAGTGACTTCGGACGCATCACCCGGCAGCAACAGTTCATCAAGGCGGCACTGCGCAAGGCGGTTTCCAAAGGAATCCGCAATCCGTTCGTCCTGAAGGATCTGCTCGGAGTGGCCCAGAAGAACGTCACTCTCGACACGGAGTTCTCGATCCAGGACCTTGTCGATCTCGGTACGCAGTTCCGGAATTTCGATCCCGAATCGCTGGCGACTTACACGCCGGTGGCATCAGGAACCATGGTCGGTGCGATGAGTGTCCTCATCCTCGACGCCCCTGCGTCGCAACCGATTTTCGACGTGTTCCGCGGAACCGCGTCGATCCCGTCCGGATCGGCGGCACCCGAGTCGACGACGACAACGGGAGCCAACGGCACCCCGTCCACGTCGATGGCGACCACGACGACACGCCCGGCGACCACAACCACGTTGAGCGACTTCATCCCGACGGCGCCCGCAGGCACGACCTGCGGCTGACGATCGGACTCCTAGACGGGGCGGGCTTCAGCCTCTCCGCGGTTTCCGAGGTACCAGGCGAGTGTCTTGGCGAGACCTTCGTCGAATGACGTCTCTGCAACGAACCCGAAGCGCTCGCGGGCGCGCGAACCGTCGACGCCGCGGCGGGGTTGGCCATCGGGCTTCGAGGTGTCCCACCGGACTTCGCCTTCGAAGCCGACGAGTTCGACGATGATTCCGACGAGGTCGCGGATGGGCAACTCTCGATCGGCGCCGAGATTGACCGGGTCGCCCTCGTCGTAGAACTCGGCGGCGCGCACGATGCCGGCAGCGGCGTCGTCGACGAAGAGAAACTCCCGACTGGCCGAGCCTGTTCCCCAGACGTCGAGATGGTCGGCGCCGCTCTCCTTTGCATCGACGGCCTTCTTGATCAACGCCGGGATGACATGGGAGACGGCTGGATGGAACTTGTCGCGAGGGCCGTAAAGATTCGTGGGCATCAGGTAAACGGCGTGTTGGCCATACTGCGCCCGGTTCGCCTGGAGTTGCACGAGTTGGGCAAGTTTCGCGATCCCGTACGGAGCGTTGGTCTCCTCGGGGTAACCCTCCCAGAGGGAATCCTCGCTGAACGGAACCGGTGTGAACTTGGGATACGAGCAGATGGTTCCGACGATCACAGTCTTGGCGGTGTTGCGAAGTCGGGCCTCTTCGAGCACATAGGTGCCCATGAGGAGGTTGGCGAGATACAACTCCGCCGGTCGCTCCATGTTGGCGCCGATGCCGCCGACGCGTGCTGCCAGATGGATCACGAGGTCGGGGCGAGCGTTCTCGAACATGTCGGTGACGGCCCGACGATCGCGGAGATCGAATTCGGCGCTCGTGGGTGCGATGACTTCGACCGCACCTTGAAGGGAGAGACGGTCGAGGACCGCCTGTCCGAGGAACCCGTGCCCACCGGTGACGAGGACTCGAAGACCGCTCCAGAATTGGGGATCAGGCGTGAAACTCATCTCCTCACCCTACCGATGGACCGGAGGTGTCAGGTGTTTCCGGGTCATCGTGGGAGACTTGCCAACTCATGGAGCAACGTTGTCGGGTCGCCGTGACTCTCGAGCAGTGTTGGCACGAAGTGCCGGGTGGGACTGCGCGGGCCGCACTCGAGTCGGTCGACGCGCTCCTCCGGAATCCCGATGACGATCGACCTATCGAGATGATCGGTGTCAGTGCCCGCCACGGGTCCCCACCGGATGTGGCGTGGATGCCATCGATACCCGTCGAGCAACTGCCGCTGCCCCGTCTTGCCCTCTACGAATCGTGGCATCGCTTTCGTCGCCCGCGGGTCGAACGCGCAACCGGTCCGGTCGATGTGATCCATGCCACGGGAATGGCAGTCCCTCCGGCGTCGGCGCCGCTGGTCGTCACGGTTCACGATCTCGCCTTCACGAAGGATGCATCCCAGTTCACGAGGCGTGGGGTGCGCTTCTTCACACGGGCGATCGAGTTGGCGAAACGTGATGCCACTCTCATCATCTGCCCCTCCAAAGCGACACTTGCGGAATGCATCGAATACGGATTCGATTCGTCGAAGTTGCGCTTGGTTCCGTGGGGAATCGAAGCGACTCCGGTGACACCGGCCGAGGTGGCCGTCGTGCGGGCGAAGTTCGGTATCACGGGTCGCTACGTGTTGTGGGCGGGAACCATCGAACCGCGCAAGAACCTTCCGGTGCTTCTCGACGCGTTCGATCGCCTCGGCCGCGGGGATGTCACCCTCGTCCTGGCCGGTCCGCAGGGCTGGAACGAGGACGTTCAGAAGCAACTCGATCGACTGGGTTCGAGGGTTCTGCAGGCGGGCTTTGTCGACAGGCGCGACCTTGCTCCGCTCTACGCTGGGGCGGATGTGTTCTGTTTCCCCAGTCGTCAGGAAGGATTCGGCCTTCCCGTGCTCGAAGCGATGGCTCAGGGAACTGCCGTGATCACCTCGAGTGGCACGGCCACAGAGGAAGTGATCGGCGATTGCGGCGTTCTCGTCGACCACCGGGACGCTGTTTCGGTGCGAGATGCGCTCGCGTCATTGCTCGAGAACGAATCCGAACGTATGCGGCTCGGCGATGCCGGTCGCGAGCGAGCGCGGGATGACTTCTCCTGGAGTTCCACGGCGGCAGCCCTCCGCAGCGTGTACCTCGAGGCGGCCGGATGATGTCCGAATCGGGATCGAAGGACGAGAGCGAAGTGCGGGACAGTTCCAACGAGGATCCTGCAGCCGGGCCGGTTCGACTTGGCGTCAACCTGCTCTGGCTGGTCCCGGGCGAAGTGGGCGGAAGCGAGGAGTACACCGTCGGCCTGTTGCGGGCTCTCGCAGAACAGGGCGATCCCCGGATCGATGTGACGCTCTACGTGAACCGCCGG
Organism: Actinomycetota bacterium; assembly: GCA_009703925.1. Lineage (GTDB taxonomy): Bacteria > Actinomycetota > Acidimicrobiia > Acidimicrobiales > Acidimicrobilacustridaceae > Acidimicrobilacustris. Next base: position 7,439 of record WLFD01000063.1, read on the forward strand.
TTCCGTCACGCATACCCGGATCTGCTCCGGGCCTTCAACTCCCGTGTCGCCCCGGTTTCCGGCTCGTCGCGGATCCTGCGCGTTCTCGTCGAGGCCTCCTGGCTCGCTCACAGATCACGTCGCGACGACATAGCGTTCATTCATCACACCGGCGGAACGATGCCGGCGGTTCGTCCTGTTCCCGGAATCGTGACGCTTCACGATCTTCAACCGATGACCCATCCCGAACGCTTCGGCTTCATCAAGCGCACCTACATCCGCTGGATAGCGCCGCGCTCGCTTCGTTCGGCTGTGGCCGTCGTCTGCCTGACCGGTTTCACAGCACAGGACGCGATCCAACGGGCCGGTGTGCGCCGCGACCGCGTCCACATAGTTCCCTGCGGTGTCGAGACCGAGGTGGAGGCCCCGGATCCGGTTGTCCAGAATTCGATCCTCGAACGATACGGAATCCTCGAACGCCGATACGTGCTCTACCCGGCGATCACCTACGCGCACAAGAACCACGAAATGCTCGTCGCATCGTTCGCTCGGGTGTGTGGGGAACGTCCCGACACGATGCTCGTCCTGACCGGGGGAACCGGTCCGAACGAGGAAGTCGTTCAGGCCGCGATCGATGCCTATGGCCTGCGCGGGCGGGTTGTGCGTCCGGGGCGGGTCCCCGAATCCGAACTGGGCGTCCTCTATCGCAATGCGCACATGTTGGCGTTCCCGTCGCTGTACGAGGGTTTCGGCCTGCCTGCTCTCGAGGCGATGAGCCGGGGCTGCCCGGTCATAGCGAGTCGTGTCGGCGGACTCCCGGAAGTCACCGGCAATGCCGCCGTGTTGCTAGATCCGTTCGACACCGCCGGATGGGTCACGGCGATGGCCGACCTGTTCGATCATCCGAGCCGACGGATCGAACTCTCTCGTCGGGGTCGGCTTCGCGCCGCAGAATTCCGCTGGCCGGACTCGGCCCGTTCGCTGGCGTCGTTGTACACCTCCACCGGGCGCAAGCTCGTGGATTCATCGAGGGAATCGTCGTGAAGCTTGTCGTCCTCTGTCCCCATTTCGATCCGGATCTCGCTCCCACTGGTGTCGTCATGTCCCGGATCGCCCACGAACTGATCGAACGCGGTCACCAGTTGCACGTGGTTACAGCCCTGCCCTGGTATCAGAACCACGCCATCGAACCGGGTTGGGGTGGCCAACTCGTCCGGGGCGAGAAGACCGAATGGGGCCGCATCAGTCGGGTTCATCCGTTCCCCACCGACAAGCGGAACATCCCGGCGCGGGCAATGGCTTTCGGTGGTTTCACCGCCTTGGCGACCATGGTGGCTGCGGCATCCTCGCTCCGCCCGGATGCCGTGCTTGCGATGTCACCTCCCCTGACGCTCGGCCCGGCAGGTTGGGCAGTGGCAAAGCTTCGTCGCGCACCGCTGGTGTTCAACATCCAGGATGTCTTTCCGGATGTGGCGATCGAACTCGGCCTCCTCCAGGGTGGGAAGGCGATCGCTGCCGCCCGGTGGCTCGAACGCACGAGTTACCGCCTTTCGGATGCCGTCACGGTCCTGTCCGATGACCTCGCAGACAACGTCAGGACCAAGATCTCGTCGGGCCTCGATACGGTGAAAGCCGAGTCGCAGGCAGCAAAGGTCCGGGTCATTCCGAATTTCGTCGACACCGAGCACATCCAACCTCGCGAAGCCGAGAATTCGTACAGGGCCGAGTACGGATTGTCGGGCAAGAAGGTCGTCATGTACGCCGGGAACGTCGGACTCTCACAGTCGCTCGATCTTGTCCTTCTTGCCGCCCGCTCGTTTCTCGCGTCGCGGCCGGATGTCGTCTTTGTCATCAACGGTGGGGGAGCCGCCCGCCCTGATCTCGAACTGGCCGCGGCAGATCTTCCGAACGTGCGCTTCGTCGACATGCAACCGATCGAGCGCCTGCCGGAAGTACTTGCCGCCGCCGATCTTCACGTGGTCCCCTTGCGGGCAGGACTGGCCTGGTCGAGTGTCCCGTCGAAGCTGTACTCGATCCTCGCCGCCGGTCGACCGATCGTCGCCAGCGTGGACGAGGGGACAGAGGTGGCCCGAACAGTCGAGCAGGCCGATGCCGGTCTGGCGGTTCCCCCGGATGATCCGGCCGCTTTCACCGCTGCGATCGGAACGTTGCTCGACAGCGATGATGCTCGGGTCCGAATGGGCCGCTCGGGGCGGGAATTCGTGGAGCGCTGGGCCTCGCCCGCTGCCGTGGGTGCAGCGTACGAAGACTTGTTCCGTGAACTCGTGGAGAAGCGCAGAGGCGGGAAGTCCAAGTGAAGCGACCGGTTGTCGTCTTTCATGTCGGAATGGCCAAGGCGGGATCGAGCGCCATTCAGCACCTACTTGCTGCGAACCTCGATGCCCTTACCGAGATCGGGGTTCATATTCCCCACGCCGAGACCCTCGAGCAGTCGGGAAGAGCGACTGGGGGAAATGCCGAGCACCTCTGGGAGGTGATCACCAGATGCGATTCCCAATCGGAAACCGCCGATGCGATCAAGAAATGGCTGGCAGAGTCGGTCGCTCCCGAAGGAAAGACTCTTCTTTCCAGTGAATTCCTGGGCGCTCTCTCCGAAGAGCAGGTCGCGATTCTGGCGCAGGTGACGGACGAATTCGCCGACGCCAGAATCGTCCTGGTGCTCAGAGATATCTACGACCACGCGTTCTCCGTCTGGACGCACAAGTCGAAGGAGGGATGGGAAACCGAGTCCTTCAACGAATTCTGCAACTCGAACTACATCCACCCGCCGGCGGGAAGAGTCGGCACGCCATTCGAGCCGCTATTGAAATACAGCAGACATTTCGATGACGTGCGCGTCGGCCATCACTCGAACGAACCGGGGGCACTCGCCACGATGTTCCTTGAACTGGCCGGGATCGAGATTCCGGCCGGCAAGATCATCGATCAGGACAAGGTCGTGAATCCGAGCATGTCCTTGGAAGAGATCGAACTGGTGAGGGTGCTGAACGAGGTTGATCCGACCGGCAAGGCGGCGCAGCGATTGGGAGACGGTTTTCTGCGTCAGAGTCGATCGGGGAGTCCGATTCCGGACGATCCCGAGGCACTTCTCGCTCTCGAGAACGAACTCGGGGAGTCCGTGCGCGAGATAAACGAGCGGTTCTTCGGCGGACAGTCCGTTCTGCGGTTCCGATCGGAAACTTTGGAGGGCTCGGCGCAGAGTCCGTCGCCGGTAGCGATGAAGGCAGTCGAAGTGCTGGGGGAGGAGATCGGCCTGCTGTGGGGCTACATCCTTGGATCGCTCGAGTCTCGACTTTCGGAATGGGAGCGGAGCCCCGCCCGGTTCGCTCCCGAGATCCCGGAGGAATTCGATCCGATCGAGTACCTCAGGATCAATCCCGATGTCCTGCTCGCAGGAGCCGATCCCTATCGGCACTTCGCCACGTCCGGCAGGGCGAAGGGGAGGCTCTGGCGGGTCTCGGACAGGAAACCGTTCTGAGCGTTTCACTGAAATCCGGCCCGGCGGATGTGCCTACATGGAGCGATGCCCACCGGTTTGCCAGCTAACCTCGTCGGACTATGGGCAAAGCATCTTCGGCCAAAAAAGTTGCACGAGCCGCTCGAGCCGGCGGAGCAACCACGAACAAAACCAAGCGGCGTCTTGCCTTTCCGGTCGGAATCGCCGCGATCGTGATCGTCGGATCGGCGATCATCTTTTTCGCGCGCGACTCTTCGACGAGCACACCCACCGTGCCTCTCGACATCACCTCCTCCAGCATCGTGTCCCCCGATGGGGCATCAACGGAAACGTTGCCGATCGACACGTTGCCGGTCGAGACGTTGCCGCCCGACGCGACGCCGACGAGCAGCCCGTGAGGGCAGTGGTGTTGGTCGGCGGTTTCGGTACCCGACTCCAGCCACTCACCCTTTCGACTCCCAAGCAGATGCTGCCGATCATCGATCGACCGATGATCGAGCGGGTTCTGGGATCGCTGAACGCCCACGGCGTCACCGACGCGGTGCTCGCCCTCGGTTACCGCCCCGACGCGTTCCTTGACGCCTACCCGGATGGTCACTGTGCGGGTGTCGAGCTGCACTATGCCGTCGAATCCGAGCCGCTCGACACGGCCGGAGCTGTCCGGTTCGCGGCACTCTCGGGCGGAATCGACGACACCTTCATCGTCGTGAACGGCGATGTGCTCACCGACCTCGATCTGACCGAACTCTGGAATTTCCACAAGGGCCATGACGCGGAGGGCACGATCGCTCTGACTCCTGTCGACGATCCTTCGCGCTACGGGGTTGTGCCGACCGCCGACGATGGTCGCGTCCTCGAATTCGTCGAGAAGCCGGCGCCGGGGACCGCACCGACCAACTGGATCAATGCGGGCACCTACATCCTCGAAGCGTCGGTACTCGACCGGATTGCAGACGGGCGAAGGGTGTCGATCGAACGCGAGACATTCCCGGCGATGGTCGCCGAACGTTCGCTCTACGCGCTTCACAGCGATGCGTATTGGATCGATGCCGGAACTCCGGTGACCTACCTCGACTCACAACTCGATCTCATCGACGGGGTACGCGGAAGTGCGGAGAGGGCTGTCCACGAGACGGCGACAATCCTGCAGGGCGCCGTGATCGACCATTCGGTCGTCATGGCCGGGGTCGTCGTGGAATCCGGCGCGGTCATCCGGAACTCTGTTCTTCTCCCTGGTTCGCGGATCGGCGCCGACGCGCATGTTCTCCACTCGGTCATCGGTGCCGGAGCCGAGGTTGGCGCTGGATCCGAGGTGCTCGATTACACGGTCGTCGGAAACTCCCGAGACGTCCCCGCCGGTGTCCGCCTCGAAGGCGCACGCGTCCCCGAAGGATCCTGATATGCACACTCTCGTCACCGGCGGAGCCGGATTCATCGGCTCGACTCTTGTCGACCGACTTCTGGCCGAAGGCCACAGCGTGGCCGTTGTCGACAACATGTGGAGCGGAAAGGCTGCGAATCTCGAAGGTGCGCGCCGCGATTTCGGGGACCGCCTCGCGGTGCATCACATCGACGTCCGCGATCCCGGCCTCTTCGAGATCTTTGCCGAGCATCCTCCGGAAGTGGTGTTCCACCTTGCCGCGCAGGCCGATGTTCGGGTGTCGGTCGCACGACCGCTCTTCGATGCCGACGTGAACGTGATGGGTGCGTTGAACGTGATCGAATCGGCGCGCAAATGTGGATCCCGCAAGGTCGTCGTGGCCTCCAGCGGCGGAACCATCTATGGCGAACCCGCCCCGGAAGCACTTCCCGTCGACGAGACGCATCCGCAGCGACCCGTCTCTCCCTACGGGGTGGCCAAGAAGGTCGTCGACGATTATCTCTACGCCTTCCGGGCATTGCACGGCACCGATTTCGCGGCATTGGCTCTGGCCAACGTCTACGGCCCCCGTCAGGACCCGCATGGCGAGGCCGGCGTTGTGGCGATTTTCGCCGGTCGACTTCTTGCCGGTGAACCATGCACGATCTTCGGTGACGGAAA
>WLFD01000064.1 GCA_009703925.1 Actinomycetota bacterium
ATCCCGAGATCCACGACATCGAGATCGCCGCTCCCATCGTCATCGCCGGACTCCCCCGGACCGGCACCACCCATCTCCACAACCTGATCTCGGCCGATCCGGCCCTGCGATCGCTCCCGTACTGGGAGAGCCAGCAACCGGTGCCGCTGCAATCCGAAGCGTCGCTGGCCAAGACGCCCGAGGACCCGCGCCTGGCCCGGACCGAAGGAGGGCTTCAGGTCATGAACATGATCATGCCCGACTTCAATCGGATGCACGAGATGACGACCTGGCACGTACACGAGGAGATCCAGATCCTGGCCATCGACTTCTCCACGATGATGTTCGAGACGATGGCCCCGATGCCGACATGGCGGGATTATTACAAGTCACACGATCAGACCCCGCACTACGAGTACATGAAGACGGTGCTCAAGGCGTGTCAGTTCCTCCGTGGCGGCGACCGCTGGATCCTCAAGTCACCGCAGCATCTCGAGCAGTTCGGGCCTCTCGCCCGGACGTTCCCGGACGCGACATTCCTCGTGACGCACCGCGATCCGGTTTCGGTGATGGTCTCGATGGGCACCATGGTTTCGTATTCGGCCCGCATCTCCCTCTCGCCCGTCGATCCCGTCGCGATCTCCAACTACTGGGCCGATCGTCTCGACGACATGCTGAATGCGGCGATGCGGGACCGCGAACTGCTTCCCGCGTCCCGTTCGATGGACATCAGGTTCGACCAGTTCATGGCCGACGATCTCGGAACGATCCGCAGCATCTACGAACTTGCCGGTCAGCCGATGGACGCTGCCGCCGAGGCCGCTCTTGCGAACTACGGAGCCACCCACGAGCGGGAACGATTCGGCAAGGTCATCTACGACGTCGACCAGATCGGGATCGATGTCGCCGCCCGCCGCGAACAGATGCGTTCCTACAGCGAGCGCTTCGGCATCCCAGACGAACCCTGGTGAGCTCAGTCCATCAGCATCGAGCGACACTGGTCGACATCGCGACCCATCTGCTCGATGAGCGCGTCGACCCCGTCGAACTTCAACTCGTCGCGCAAGCGGGCGACGAACTGCACTGAGGCGACCTGACCGTAGAGGTCGCCGTCGAAGTCGATCAGATGGGCCTCGAGCAGCGATGTATCGGCGAACTCGTAGAAGGTCGGACGCCGCCCGAGCGAAATTGCCGTCGGATGCCGGACCCCGTCGGGGGTGAAATACCAACCGGCGTAGATCCCGTCGGCGGGCAGGCAGATCGATTCCGGAACAGCAACGTTGGCGGTGCGGAATCCGAGGTCTCTCGCCCGAGCATCACCATGGCCCACCGTGCCGCGTACTTCGTGCGGACGTCCGAGCATCTCGTTGGCGCCGACAAGATCACCGGCGGCGAGCGCCCTGCGGATCCGTGTCGAAGAAACCGGTTCGTCGCTGGCGCGACCATCGGGACCGACCAGTACATGGCCCACGACGTCGAATCCCAACTCGGCCCCGAGGGTCTGCAACAATCCGACGTTGCCGGCCCGGTTGTGCCCGAAATGGAAGTCGTCGCCGACAGCCACGATCTTTGCCCCGAGTCGCTCACCGAGAATCTCGGTCACGAACTCCGGTGCCGTTTCCTTCGATCGTTCCTCGTCGAAGGTGACGACGAACGTGTAGTCCACGCCGCACTCGGCGAGGAGTTCGAGTTTCTGATCGAGATCCGTGAGCAGCAACGGTGCCGACTCGGGTCGAACCACCGAAGCGGGATGGCGATCGAACGTCACCACCGCCGTCTGAAGTCCGCGTTCGTCGGCGAGTCCCGTCAGGGTCTTGATCACCTCGCGGTGTCCCCGATGGACGCCGTCGAAGGCACCGATCGTGACCGCCGTACCTTCCGGCGGGCGAGGATGGGAATCGTTGTCGCGCAGGACCTTCATGGCGATGATGACGCTACTTCTCGTCCGGGGAGTCGGGCGCTGTCGAGGAGGCGCCGCCACCCTCGACGGGAGCGATGACGACCTCGGGCTTCGCCGTGGTCCCGCGGTGGGGTCCGTAGACGGCGATCAGATTGCCCGCCGTATCGTGAACCGCCCAAGGGCCATCGCCGACGAACCGTTCGTCGCGTTCCAGCACCTTGCCGTGCCCGACGTCGATGCGTTCGGCTTCGGTCGCGTCGATGACGACATAATCGCGCAACGCATCCGCGGGGGTCAGAAGAATCTCGGGCGTCACCGATTCGAGGGGGTGTGCTTCGGTGAGGCTGAAGCTGCCGATTGCGGTGCGGCGCAGGTCGCGCAGATGTGCCCCGCCGCCCAACGCAGTGCCGAGATCGGCGGCCAGGGTGCGGACGTAGGTACCCGAAGAGCATTCGACCTCGGCGCGGATGATCAACGGATCATCCGTCGGCGTGACCGTGAATCGGTGGACCGTCACCGGACGGGGCTTGCGCTCGACCTCGATGCCCTCGCGTGCCAGTTCGTGCAGGCGGCGCCCGTCGATCTTGATGGCCGAGACCATCGGCGGAATCTGGAAGATGTCGCCGGTGAGCGCTGCCGCTTCCCGTTCGACGGCCTCGAAGGTGACCCCGCTCATGTCGTGCGTCGCCGTGACATCACCCGCGGCATCGAGCGTCGACGTCTGCACACCGAGAACGATGTCGCAGGTGTAGGTCTTCGGAAGCGCGGTCAGGAAGCGCAACAGGCGGGTGACGCGTCCGACTCCGAGGAGAAGGATTCCCGTGGCGTCCGGATCGAGGGTGCCCGAGTGCCCGACCTTTCGGGTGCCGAGCAATCCGCGCGACTTGGCCACGACGTCATGCGAGGTCCAGCCCGCGTCCTTGTCGACAACGACGAGTCCGTCGGGACCGTCGTTGTTCCTGCGCTTGCTCACGACTCGGTCGGCTCCGGGCCCGGCTCGGGAAGTTCGGCCAGCAGGGACTCGATGCGCGCTCCACTGCGCACACCGTGATCCGGAGCGAACGAGAGACCGGGGGTGTGCTTCATGCGTGCTTGGCGGGCGATCGCTCCCTGCAACTTCCAGCGCATCTCCCCCAGAGCCTCGAGGATCTCCGCGTCGCCCTCTTCGCCCTGAAGCGAATCGTAGAAAACCTGGGCGTGACGAAGATCGCCATCGACCACGACCGATGTGACCGTCAGCAACTGCAGACGGTCGTCATCGAGATGGTCGATCTCCTCGGCGATGATCTCGCGCAGGAGTTCGTTGAGACGGGCGGTACGTGGATACTGACGGGCTGACCCGTTGTTGCTTCGTCGACTCATCGTTCAACCTCCTGCGTTTTTCACCCTCGACCCGAACGGGATGTCCATGGTGAAGTCAATCACCGCGAACCCGATTACGTGCGGGGGATTTCGCGATCTTCGAAGGTTTCGATGATGTCGCCGGGCTTGAGATCCTGGAAATCGGTGAGACCGATACCGCATTCGAAGCCGGTGGCAACCTCGCGCACGTCGTCCTTGAAGCGACGCAGTGACGCGATCGAGCCCTTCCAGATGATCGTTCCTTCCCGGAGGAAGCGCACCTTCGAGCCGCGGGTGATCTGACCGTTGGTGACGTAGCAACCGGCAATGGCGCCGATGCGGGGCACACGGAAGATCTCTCGGACTTCGGCTTCACCGGTGACGATTTCTTCGAACACGGGCTTGAGGAGACCGCGCATGGCGTTCTCGACGTCTTCAAGCACCTGGTAGATGATTTCGTATGCCCGGATCTCGACGCGCTCGGCATCGGCAAGTTCGCGGGCCTGACGGTCCGGTCGCACGTTGAAGCCGATGATGGTGGCGTTCGATGTGGCGGCCAATTGCACGTCGTTCTGGGTGATACCACCGACAGCACGATGCACGAACGCCAGCTTGACCTCCGGTCGTTCCAGCTTCTTGAGACTCTCGGTGAGAGCTTCGAGCGAACCGGTGACGTCGGCCTTGACGATGAGATTGAGGGTGGCGGTCTCGCCGGCCTGAATCTGTTCGAAGATGTCTTCGAGCTTGGCGCCGCCACTCATGGCGTGAGCCTCGCGACCGATGGATGCGACCCGCAACCAGTGCTCTCGGGTCGCAGCGACCTTCGAGGCGGTCTTCTCGTCGGGAGCGACCACGAAGCGGTCACCGGCGATGGCGACCTCGGAAAGGCCGAGGACCTGCACCGGCATCGACGGTCCGGCTTCTTTGAGCTGGTTTCCCTTGTCGTCGATGATCGCCCGGACACGGCCCCATGCGGCACCGGCGACGAGCGGATCTCCGACACGGAGTGTTCCGTGCTGGACGAGGATCGTGGCGACAGGGCCGCGACCGATGTCGAGGTTCGATTCGAGAACGACACCGCGGGCCCGACCGTCGGGGGTCGCCCGGAGGTCTTCGAGTTCGGCAATGACGAGGACGTTCTCGAGGAGATCGTCGACTCCGAGGTTCTGCAAGGCGGAAACCTCGACCATGACGGTGTCGCCACCCCATGATTCGGGCACGAGTCCGTACTCGGACAACTGCTGCATGACGCGGTTCGGATCGGCGTTGTCGCGGTCGATCTTGTTGATGGCCACGACGATCGGAACGTCGGCTGCCTTCGCGTGGTTGAGTGCTTCGAGCGTCTGAGGCATGACGCCGTCGTCGGCGGCCACCACGAGGATGACGATGTCGGTCGCTTCGGCACCGCGTGCACGCATGGCGGTGAACGCCTCGTGGCCCGGGGTGTCGAGGAATGTCAGGAAACGACCATCGAGTTCGGTCTGATACGCACCGATGTGCTGCGTGATGCCACCGGCTTCGCCGGCGACAACGTTGGCATGACGGATCTGATCGAGAAGCTTGGTCTTGCCGTGATCGACGTGACCCATGACGGTGATGACCGGCGGGCGGTGCGGCCACGACTCGTAGATGTCGTCGTCGACATCGTCGTCGACCAACAGCAGCTTCTGGAGTTCGACTTCCTGCTCTTCACCCGGGTTCACGAGACGGATCTCGGCACCCACTTCAGCAGCGAAGAGTTCGATCATGTCGTCGCTGAGCGATTGGGTCGCGGTGACCATTTCGCCCTGCTGCATGAGGAATCGGACGACGTCGGCCGCCGTACGGTTCAGCTTGGGACCGAGATCCTGCGATGTCGATGCGCGCTCGACAACGATCGTGCCGACGGGAACCGGAGCTTCGCGCGGCGTGTAGCTCGGTGCGTCGATCGGCTGCAGTTCATCGCGGTTGCGACGACGACGACCCTTGCGTCGTTGCGGACGGCGTTGACCACCGGGGCCACCACCTGGTCCGCCGGGACGACCACCGCCGGGACGACCACCGGGGCCACCACCGGGAGCGCCACCACCGGGTGCGCCGCCAGGGCCACCACCGGGACGAGGCGTGCTGAAACCACCGGGACGGGCCGCACCGGCACCGCCGTAGCCGCCACCAGCGGGACGCGGGCCGCCGCCGGGACGCGCTCCGGGGCCACCCGGGCGACCGGAGGGCTCTTCGCGGCGAACACCGGGAGGAGGCGGAATGGGCTTGCCCGAGGACGAAACGGGAGGACGGGCGCCGGGGGGAGGCGGAATCGGCTTGCCGGTCGTGGAGGTCGGGGGCTTCGTGGGCATGGGTGCCCGGGCCGCCGGAGCGGTCGGGGCAGCGGCTTCCGGAGCAGCGGGAGCCGGAGCTGACGGGGCCGGCTCAGCCGGTTCAGCGGGAGCAGCCGGAGCAGGTGTTGCCGCGGCCGGAGCTTCAGGAGCGGGGGCGGGGGCGGGGGCGGGCGGTTCGACACGAGGTGCCGGCGGCCGGGGACCGGCGCTTCCCGACGAGGAGATGACGCGCTTCGGCGCAGTCGGGGCGACAACCGCAGGTGCTTCTTCGACCGGTGCTTCAGCAGCCGGTGCCGGTGTCGGCTCGACAACCGTCTCGGTGACGGCTTCTGCGACCGGAGCGACAGCTGCGCTCTCCGGGACGACCTCGGCCGGAGCTTCAGCTTCGGCGTCGGCGTCGGCAGACTTCTTGGCGGCCGCCTTCTTGGCCGGCGCCTTTTTGGCCGCGGCCTTCTTGGCCGGGGCCTTTTCAGGTTCTTCCGGCTGGACGTCGCGGACCAGTCCTTCGCGCTCGGCCTTGCGGCGGACACGATCGGCTTGGGCTTCGACCACGCTCGAGGAGTGGCTCTTCACGCCGATTCCGAGCGCGACACACAGATCAAGGGTCTCTTTGTTGGTGAGACCAAGCTCCCGTGCCAGCTCGTACACGCGCATATTTCCCGACAACTGCAACCTCAGTCTTCTCGACACAGGAACCCGCCGATCGGCGAAAACCCGTGTGCGCTCCGGTCACGAACGACCAGAACGGCTCTTTATTCTCGCACGACCGGCGGTCATGCACGAACGGCAGGGCGCCGTCCCGGCCTCAGGCCGGAGTTTCGCCCTCTGCGGAATCGTCGGCCACGGTATCGGCCTCGGCTTCCGCATCCTCGAGAGCTTCCTCGAGGACCTCTTCCAGCACCGCCTCGATGACGGCTTCTTCGATCATTTCCTCGACGATTTCCTCGACGATTTCCTCAACGAGTTCTTCGATGAGTTCCTCGACGATGATTTCGGCGACAACCTCGGCAGCGATGGCCGCCTCGAGAGCATCCTCGGGGGTATCGCTGGCCTGGGCATACGCCTCGGCCGACATGGCTTCGCCACCCTCGGCGGGCTGCCACACCTGCTCACCGGATTCCGGATCGACGACCCATTCGCCCTCGGCCCAGTCCTGGTTGGCATACGCCTCTTCTTCGGCCAGTTGGGTTTCGCTCTTGATGTCGACGCGCCAACCGGTGAGACGGGCGGCCAGACGGGCGTTCTGCCCTTCCTTGCCGATTGCCAACGAGAGTTGGTAATCGGGGACGATGACCTCGGCGGTGCCGGTGTCCTCGTGGATCCGGACTTCCTTGACCTTGGCCGGAGAGAGAGCCTTCATGACGAAATCGGCCGGCTCTTCCGAGAACGGCACGATGTCGATCTTCTCACCGCGGAGTTCGTTGACGACCATGCGCACGCGGGCGCCACGGGCGCCGACGCAGGCGCCGACCGGGTCGACGTTGTTGTCGTTCGAGAACACGGCGATCTTGGTGCGGGCTCCGGGTTCGCGGGCGCATGCCTTGATTTCGACGACGCCGTCGGCGATCTCGGGAACTTCGAGCTCGAACAGACGCTTGATGAGACCGGGATGCGTGCGGCTGGTGACGATCTGCGGGCCCTTGGCGGTCTTGCGGACCTCGACGATGTAGGCCTTGACGCGGGCGCCCGGTTCGGGGCGCTCGTAGGGGACCTGCTCGGCCTGCGGCATGAGTGCTTCGACACGACCGAGGTCGAGGAGCGTGTAGCGCGCATCGGTCTGCTGGATGATTCCGGTGACGATGTCGCCTTCGCGACCCGCATATTCCTCGTACTTCATCTCGCGTTCCGCTTCACGGATGCGCTGGTTCATGACCTGCTTCATCGTCTGTGCGGCGACGCGACCCCAGACCTCGGGCGGCGGGGTGACATCGAACTCTTCGCCTTCGGGGACGCCGTCGTCGTCGAGTGCCTGCGCCATCACGCGGATCTCGCCGGTGTCGGGATCGATGATGACCCACGCATACTCCTGCGAATTCGGGAGACGCTTGTAGGCCGATTCGAACGCGTCGGCGAGTGCGCCGAACAGCGTGTCGATCGAGATTCCCTTGTCGTCGGCGAGCGCCTGGAGGGCATCGATGAGATCAGGTGTGTTCATCACGGCTGGACCTTGTCTTCCTTCGTGGATTTCTTCTTCGTTTCGGCCTTGGGCCGATTCTTCGGGCCACCGGGTTTCGGTGTGGCGGCCCAGACGAAAATGGTTCGCGCCTTCTCGATGTCGGCGTAGTCGATCGTGATCGACTCCCCCACCGGCTCATCGAGGGCGACGGTGACGTTGCTGTCGTTGGAAGCGGTGACCGTTCCGACGAAGCGCCTACCGGCTGCGTAGTTCGGCATGGTCTTGATGGCGACCTGCCGGTTGGCGGCCCACTCCCAGTGACGGGGTGTGCGCAGTGCCCGCTCGAGCCCGGGGCTGGAGACTTCGAGCGTGTAGTTGCCGGCGATGGGATCGTGCTCGTCGAGGGCACGGGACAACGCCCGGGTCGTCGACGTGATCGCTTCGACATCGACGCCGCCCGGGCGGTCGATGGTGACGCGGACGATCGAGCCGGCCTGTTCGAGATCGAACAGTTCGAGGTCCTGGGAGGCGACAATCGGTTCGATGACGGCGCGGACGCGCTCGGAAATGCTCATGATGTGGCCTCCTCTCCGGGATTGGCTGAATGGAATCGGCTGATTGGAATGGATTTTCTGGATTCAACGTCTGTGAACCCCGCAATCGGGCTGAAGATAAACAAAAGGCGTGGGCTGAAGCCCACGCCTTCGTCGGAACTTCGAACGATTGCGAGAAACGAAGTGTAGACCACCCGATCGAAAAGGCCCACTTCGACCCGGAAAACCCCTGTTCAGTAGGCTCTCGAGACGATGGCGAGCGCCCCCTCGGCCGAATCCGAGTCCGGCAGGGACCCGTCCGGCATCACGAGACAGCGCACCGTGACACCCGATTTGGCCAGTTCGGCTTCACCCTCGAGTCCCAATGTGGCCCACGGGATCCGGGCCCATCCGGTTGTTGCCGCCTCGGCCGCTTCCTCGATCGTGGCCACGTCGACCGTGTGGGTGTCCCGGCGGGTCGTCGCTTCGGCGAGAAGAGCGGCTTGGGCCGCCGCAAGGGCTTCGGTCACCGATGCGATGATGCCGCTCAGTGCCACGGGTTCCTTGACGCCACCCACCCGGTGAACGAGCGTGACCACGCCCTCGGTGAGATCGCGGGGTCCGAGTTCGAGGCGAACCGGGATTCCCTTGAGTTCCCAGTCCGTCGCACGGCGACCCATCGACGTCTCGGTACGGACATCGAGTTCGACCCGGATGTCCGCGTCGGCCAGTTCCTCGGCCAGTGCCCGACAACGTTCGATGACGGCATCGTCGTCGCGCACGGCGAGAACGACGACCTGTACTGGAGCGAGCACGGGCGGAATGCGCAGACCGGCATCGTCGCCGTGACACATGATCAGGCCTCCGACCATGCGGGTCGAAACACCCCACGAGGTCGTCCAGGCGTGCTGTTGCGTTCCGTCCGAATCGAGATACTGGATGTCGAACGCCTTCGCGAAGTTCTGGCCGAGTTCATGGCTCGTACCCATCTGCAACGCTTTGCCGTCACCCATCATCGCTTCGCAGGTCATCGTGTTCGTGGCGCCCGCGAAACGCTCCTTGACCGTCTTGCGCCCGACCACAACCGGGATCGCAAGCACATCGCGCATGAAGGTTTCGTAGACATCATGGAGAATGCGCTCCGCGTAGAGGCGTCCGTCTTCCTGGCTGGCATGGGCGGTGTGCCCTTCCTGCCAGAGGAACTCGCTGGTCCGCAGGAAGACGCGGGGCCGAAGTTCCCATCGCACGACATTCGCCCACTGGTTGAGCAGCAGCGGGAGATCCCGGTAGCTCTGCACCCACTTCGCCATGAATTCACCGATGACGGTCTCGGAGGTCGGACGGACGACCACCGGCTCCTCGAGTGTCTTGCCGCCGGCCACCGTGACGACGGCGAGTTCGGGGCTGAACCCCTCGACGTGCTCGGCCTCGCGCTTGAGATAGCTCTCCGGGATGAACAGGGGGAAGTAGGCGTTCTTGGCGCCCGCCTTCTTGATCCGACGATCGACGTCGGCCTGCATCTGCTCCCAGATCGAATAGCCGTAGGGGCGGATGACCATCGTTCCACGCACCGGACCGTTGTCGGCCATCTCGGCTTTTGCGACGACGTCCTGATACCAGCGGGGGAAATCGTCGGACTGGGGGGTGAGAACGGGAGGCTTGGCCATGGCCTTCGATGCTAGGCGACCGCCCCGAGTGCCTCCGGCGACAGGCGTCGGTCAGTCGAGCTTGCGGATGAGCTGGATGCGTTCCTCGGAATGGTTCGCATCATCGCCCTTTTCGTCGAGCAGGGCGGCCCGATCGGCCTCGGCCTCTGCTGCCGCGCTGTCGTCCTTGCGCCGAAGGGCCTCCTCGACACCACCCTCGGCGATGATCTGCGCCCATTCGACGAGGGCCGCGACCATTTCCGATTCGGGTACGACCTTGACGACCTCACCCTTCACGAACAGGTGACCCCGCTTGCGGCCGGCGGCGATTCCGAGATCGGCTTCGCGGGCCTCGCCGGGACCGTTGACGACGCAACCCATCACCGCGACCTGGATCGGGATCTTGAGATCGCTCAGTGCGTTCTGCGCGGCGGTCGCCACTTCGATGACATCGACCTCGGCGCGACCACATGACGGGCAGGCGATGAGGTCGAGGCCGCGGCGTTCGCGCAGACCCAGACTCTCGAGCAACCAGCGGCCGGCCCGGACCTCTTCGACCGGATCGGCGGTGAGCGAGTACCGGATGGTGTCGCCGATTCCCTCCGCCAGCAACGTGGCCATGCCTGCCGTCGCCTTCACCAGACCGGCCGGGGGCGGCCCGGCCTCGGTGACGCCCAGATGCAACGGATAGTCGACGGTGTCGGCCAGCAGGCGATACGCATCGATCATCAACGCCACGTTCGAGGCCTTCACGGAGATCTTGACGTCGTCGAAGCCGACCTCCTCGAAATAGGCCAGTTCGCGCTTGGCCGATTCGACCATCGCCTCGGCGGTGACGCGCCCGCCGTACTTCTCGTAGAGCTCGGGATCGAGAGAGCCGCCGTTGACGCCGATCCGGATGGGAATGCCGCGATCCTTGGCTTCGAGGGCGACGGCCTTGATGTGCTCGGGACGGCGGATGTTGCCGGGGTTCAGACGCAGACCGTGGACACCCGCTTCCATCGCCTCGAGGGCCCGACGGTACTGATGATGGATGTCGGCGATGATCGGGATCGGCGAACGCGGCACGATGCGGGCCAGACCTTCGGCCGCTTCGAGTTCGTTGCACGTGCACCGGACGATGTCGCAGCCGGCACCGGCCAGCGCATAGATCTGCTGAAGGGTCCCCTCGACATCGGCGGTCTTGGTGGTGGTCATCGACTGAACCGAGATCGGGGCTCCACCGCCAACGACAACGTCACCCACCGTCAGTTGACGGGTGGATCGTCGGGCGTATCGGGTCTGCGGTGCGAGTTCGCTCACGATGCCGAGGTTAGGTCTATGGAGTGAGATTCACCGGATCGACGGCATCGAGATACAGCGTCGATGCGAACAACCCGACCATCAGCAACACGACGATGTAGGTCACCGGCATGAGTTTCGCCATGTTCACCCGATAGGGCCTGCGACTGATCCGGCTTCGGATCTCCTCGTAACAGGCCACTGCGATGTGCCCCCCATCGAACGGGAGCAGCGGAACCAGATTGATCAGGCCGAGAAAGATGTTGACGGTGGCGAGCAGGGCAAGAACGCCGGCCCAGCCGCTCTGTTCGCCGATCTGGGCGCCGACGTTGAAAATGCCGAGCAGCGACATCGGCCTGTCCTGGGCGGCGGCACTCGATCCCGACGTTCCGGTGGAACTCGACACGGTGACACCGGTGTTGTTGACCGGCGTGACCGATGATGTGTCTTCGCTGCTTCCACCGTTGCTGACCTGCGTTGCAAGTCGCCCGATTCCGGCAGGCGAGAACAGTTTGCCCATCCCCTGCACGGATCCGACAACCGTGTCACCGAACGCCGAAGCGGCCTGACCGGTTGCCTCCACCACGTTCGAGTGGACGATGACCGATTTCGGACCGACACCGAGGAAACCCCGGAAGCCCTCGATCGGCATCTGGATCGGCCCTTCGACCGTTGTCACGAATGTCGTGTCACCCCGCACGAAAGTGAGTTCGACCGGACCTTCGCTCTGGCCGAGGGCGCCCACCAGATCGGCGTAATAGGTGATCGGCGTTCCGTTCACCGCCACCACCTGGTCGCCCGGGAACAGCGGGGCGAGGGCCTGAGCGCCCGAATCGTCGAGGGTCCAACCGATCGTGGTCGGAACGATGATCTGTCGCCCGTCGCGTTCCACCGTGAGGTCGACGGTGGTGCCGGCATGGGCACGAACGACGGAGGTGAAGTTGTCGAAGCCCGAGATGGGAAGACCGTCGAAGGCCACGATGCGATCGCCCGGTTGGATCCCCGCCTGGGCGGCAGCCGAATCGGCCACGACCGAATTCACCGACCAGGTATCTGCGGACGGATGGCCGAAACCGGCGAACACCACGACGAGCAGGAGGAAGCCGAGGACGATGTTGACGAGAGGACCGGCAAGTACGACAGGCATCCGCTTGCGGAACGGTTTTGCCCGGTAGGTCTGGATCTCTTCGGTATCGACGAGTTCCTCGAGGTTGTGCATGCCGATGATCCGGACGTAGGCACCGGCCGGAACCAGCTTGAGTCCGTACTCGGTCTCGCCGCGTCTGAACGACCAGATGGTCGGGCCGAACCCGAGGAAGAACTCGGTCACCTTCATGCCGTTTCGTTTGGCCATCAGGAAGTGACCGAGTTCGTGCAGGAAGACCGACAGCACGATGGCCACGATGAGCACGAACAT
>WLFD01000065.1 GCA_009703925.1 Actinomycetota bacterium
AAGGCACTGAAATGTGTATCCCGGGTGACAACACGGTCATGACCGTCGAGTTGATCCATCCGATCGCGATGGAAGAAGGCCTCCGTTTCGCTATCCGCGAAGGTGGCCGTACCGTCGGCGCCGGCCGCGTCACCAAGATCCTCAAGTAATTCACTTTCGACTGACCGGTCCCGCAGACCGGTCATGATGCAGGAGCCGACATGGCAAGAAATGACAAGCGCATCGCCGTCACCCTCGAGTGCCAGGTGTGCAAACGACGTAACTACATCACGACCAAGAACAAGGTCAACGATCGCGAACGCATCGAACTGACCAAGTACTGCAAGTGGGACCGGGTGCACACCGCACACAAGGAAACCCGCTGAGTGATCTCAGGGGCGGCGCATCGCCGTCCCCGATGCCATTCGAATCTGCGTCGGTGGTAGCTCTTCGAGCGGCCACCGACGTGGCGCGTCCGGGAGCAGACGACGTGCCGGATCTGGTCGACCGGGCCCGTCTCGGCGATCGGGGGGCGTTCGATGCGTTGGTTCGCATCACCTACGCCGGCACCTACGCCCTTGCCTTCCGGTTGACCGGGAATGACGACGATGCCCGCGATGTGGTCCAGGACGCGTACCTGCGGGCCTACCGGGGCCTGCGCCGGTTCCGGGGCGATGCCCGGTTCACCACGTGGCTCTACCGGATCACGGCGAATTGTGCGTCGACCCATCTGGGACGGCGCCGGCGCCATCGTCACGAATCGATCGATGACGAACTCATGGTCGCCGATCTCGAGCCGGCCAACGATCCGGTGGGTCGGGCCGAATCGGCGGATCTGCGCAATCGGGTCCAGGAAGCTCTGCGGATGTTGCCTCCCCGCTTGCGATCGGTTGTCGTGCTGCGCGACATCTATGACATGTCCCACGAGGCCATTGCCTCCGAGCTGGGGATTTCCGTTTCTGCGGCGAAAGTCCGGCTTCATCGGGCCCGTCGCAAGTTGAACGAGATCCTGTTCGTCCGGACCGAAGAGGGTCGCGATGAACGGTGAACACCCTTCGGGGCGCGGCCGAAACCGTCTTTGCCGCGAGGTGGCGGCTGTTCTGCCCGCGTTCGTCGACGAGCCGAAGGTGCTCGAAGGTCTGGGCGGCGGGGCGGGGGAGCAGCATCTCCGGGAATGCCTGCGTTGTCAGGCGGATGTGGCGAGATATCGGCGTCTTCGTCGCACGATGCGGGACCTCTCGGAGGCCGGAAACCTTGCGGATCCCGTGCCAGGCTCCCGGGGATCGACCTCTGGGCCGGGCCGGTCGATGGCCGATGCCCTGGAGGCCCTCGAATCGGCCCTCGACGAGGCGCTCGGCCGACGGGAACGGATCCGGACCGCAGGACGGAAAACGGCTCTTCTGGGCGGAATCGCAGCGGCGACGGCGGCAGGGGTCGGTGGCGTCCTGGTGCTGGCGACCCGGCGCCGGTCGGCCTGACAGACCGCTCCCGGGCGGTTCGGAGGAAGTCGGTTCGCTTGACGGGGTACGCGGGGCCTAGTGTCTTTCGTTCAGGCCTCCGGGGTCTGGCCGATCGCGTCGGCTGGTATCCTCGAAGTTCTGTCCGTATGCCCTAGGGCAGTAGCTCAATTGGTAGAGCACCGGTCTCCAAAACCGAAGGTTGCGGGTTCAAGTCCCTCCTGCCCTGCTCAATCGCAATCCGGATCCTGATCGGGTCCTCCGTCTCACGAAACCAGTGGGAAGTCTTGTCATGGCGTTAAACCGAGAACAAAAACGCATGTTGCAGCGTCAAGGTGAACTTGGCCCTGATGGCGAACCGCTGCGCACCCGCCGCGGCCCGCAGGCACGCGCCAAAGAACGAACTGGTCCGGTGGAGTTCTACCGCGAAGTTCGCTCCGAACTGCGCAAGGTCGCGTGGCCCACGCGTTCGGAAACCATCAATTACTCGATCATCACGATCATCACCCTCATCGTGTTCACCATTCTGATCTTCGGCATCGACTGGGTGTTCGCCGAGGCCGTACTGAAACTCTTCAACGTGTAATGAACTCCTCCCCGAACGACGAGACCTCCATGTCCGAACAAACCGCGGGTGACCCCGAAGCAATGGCAGATGCCGTCGCTGTCGATGTCCTCGATGAAATCGAAGCCGAAGCCGAAGCCGAAATCGCCGAAGTCATCGACACCGATGATCTTCTCGAGGAATCCCGCCCGCGACCACAGAGTCCCTTCGACCGTCCCGGTCGCTGGTTCGTGGTGCACACGCAGTCGGGCTACGAGAAGAAGGTCAAGCAGAACCTCGAGGCTCGCATCTCTTCCATGAACATGGAGGACAACATCCATGAGGTCGTCATCCCCATGGAAGACGTCGTCGAGTTCAAGAACGGCAAGAAGCAGGTCGTTCAGAAGAAGGTCTTCCCGGGCTATCTCCTCGTGCGCTGCGACATGGAAGACGATTCCTGGTACGTGATCCGCAACACGCCCGGCGTGACCGGATTCGTCGGCCAGGGCGCAAAGCCGTCACCCCTGCCCCGTAGAGATGTCGAAACCTTCCTCCAGGTCAAGGAAGAAGGCGACGAAATCGCAACGAAGCGGGGCAAGCCGCGTCTCGAATACGAGATGGGCGAAACCGTTCGTGTGAAGGAAGGCCCGTTCGCCGACTTCTCCGGAGAGATTGTCGAGATCAACGAAGACCAGCTCAAGGTCAAGGTTCTCGTCAACATCTTCGGTCGAGAGACTCCGGTCGAGCTCGAGTTCTCCCAGGTCGCAAAGCTGTAACTGCGGCGCCGCCTCCGGCGGAACATCAGTCCCGTTTTCAACGAAATTGTCATTGGCGGCCGTAGCCGCCAAACTCTTCCTCCGCTCGGATGCCAGTGCGCCCGACGAAAATCGATCAAGAAGCGAGTTGCCAACATGGCCAAGAAGAAGGTTTCGGCCGTAGTGAAGATCCAGATTCCTGCTGGTGGCGCCACTCCGGCACCCCCGGTGGGTACGGCGTTGGGCCCGCATGGCGTGGCGATCATGGACTTCTGCAAGGAGTACAACGCCAAGACCGAGGCACAGCGCGGCACGATCGTGCCCGTCGAGATCACGGTGTTCGAGGATCGTTCGTTCTCGTTCATCCTCAAGACACCGCCGACCTCGGTGCTGATCAAGCAGGCCGCCGGTCTCGAGAAGGCCGCCAACAATCCCTCCAAGGAGATCGTCGGTTCGATCACCGACGCCCAGGTCACCGAGATCGCACAGATCAAGATGCCTGACCTCAATGCCAACGACATCGAAGCCGCCCGCCTCCAGGTCGCCGGCACCGCCCGTTCCATGGGTGTCGAAGTCGTCTGATTTTCGTTTCGGCCCGCATCCGCAGGCCAACCCTGACCGCGACGACCTCGCCCGGCAGGTTCCACCCGCATCGGCAATGATGCACAACCCGAGGGAGCCATCATGGCGAAGCACGGCAAGAAGTACAACGAGGCAGTAGCCCGTTACGACAATCTCAAGCAGAACACCTCCCCGGAGGCAGTCGCCCTCGTGAAGAGCCTCGCTACAGCGAAGTTCGACGAAACCGTCGAACTCGCCGTGCGTCTCGGCGTCGATCCCCGCAAGGCCGATCAGATGGTCCGCGGCACCGTGGCCCTTCCCTCCGGAACCGGCACCGATGTCCGCATCGCCGTGTTCGCCACCGGTGACGCGGCAACCGCCGCCCGCGAGGCCGGGGCCGACATCGTCGGAGCCGAGGACCTCATCGCCCAGGTCGAAGGCGGCATGCTCGACTTCGATGTGGCCATCTCGACGCCCGATCTCATGCCTCAGGTCGGCAAGCTCGGCCGTGCCCTCGGACCGCGCGGCCTCATGCCCAACCCGAAGACCGGCACCGTCACGACCGATGTCGGCAAGGCAGTCACCGATTTCAAGGGCGGCAAGGTCGAATACCGCACCGACCGCCACGGCAACGTCCATGTGCCGATCGGCAAGGTCAGCTTCGAGGCTCCGGCCATCGTCGCCAACCTCCGGGCCGTTCTGGAAGAGCTCGACCGTGCCAAGCCGGCATCGGCCAAGGGCCGCTACTTCCGGCGCGTCGTGCTGTCCTCGACCATGGGTCCCAGCATCCAGATCGATCCGCAGCGCATGCTCGTCGTCGAAGACGTCTGATCGCACCCTGATCGCAGGCTGCTGGCCAGGATTTTCCCCGGCCGCTAACGTCTCACAAGCACATTCTCAGCACTACCAAAATCCAGCACTACCAAAAATCGAATTCAAATCCGCTCGCCGCAGACATCCGGTGCCCGAAAGGGCGTAAGCGAACCTGGCAACATCGGGTTCCACCTGACGAGGTGAACCTCCGAACCACGGGGCGTTCTCGCGCAAGCGGCGGACGCCCCGTCGGCATTTTTCCCGGTTGTTTCCGGGGGACAGATCGATGTGGCACGGATGCCTCGTGCATCCACCCTGGCGCCATCCGGCGTCGGAACCCACCAGTGCTTCGGGTGACTTCCCTGGAAACAGCGGAAAGCACCGGAAGCCTCAGAAAGAGAGAGGAGGTGCGATGGACAACCCGAGACCCGAAAAGGTGGCCGTAGTTGCCGAGGTGCGAGAGCGCCTGAGCAATTCCGATGCCGCGCTACTCACCGAATACCGCGGAATCACCGTGAGTGAACTGGCAATACTGCGCAGTTCGCTTCGTGAAGCCGGCGGTGAGTACAAGGTCTACAAGAACACGCTCGTGCGATTTGCGGCGCGTGAACTCGGACTTGATCTTGAAGAGCACCTGACCGGACCGACGGCTATCGCCTTCGTTCCGACCGGCGGAAACGGTGATCCCGTGGCCGTCGCCAAGGCCTTGCGCGAATTCGCAAAGGGCAATCCCAATCTGGTGATCAAGGGCGGTGTCCTCGGCGAGAAGCTTCTTTCCGCCGCTGACGCCAAAGCCCTGGCTGAAGTTGCTCCCCGTGAGGAACTTCTCGCTCGCTTTGCTGGCCTTCTTGCCGCCCCGCTCCAGCAGTTCGCGGGACTCCTGCAGGCCGTTCCCCGCAGCTTCGCTTATGGACTTGCCGCTCTCATCGAGCAGCAAGGTGGCGTTGTCGAGGCCCCCGTGGCCCCGGCAGAGCCCGAAGCCGTCGAAGAACCGTCTGCAGCCGCAGACGAAGCACCGGCAGACGAGACCGAAGCCCCGGCAGCAGAGGCTGACGCCCCTGTTTCCGAAGACACCACCGAAACCCCCGAAGCCTCGGCCGATGCCGAAGCTGAACCCACCGACGATGCCCCGGCCGATGCCGAGGCGGACACCCAGGAGAGCTGAACATGGCTACCAAGGAAGAAATCCTCGACTCGATCGCCAGCATGTCTGTCCTCGAGCTCAGTGAACTGCTCAAGGACTTCGAGGAGAAGTTCGGCGTCACCGCTGCGGCCCCGGTCGCAGTTGCTGCAGCTCCGGCTGCGGGCGGCGGCGAAGTTGCCGAAGAGAAGGACGAATTCGACGTCGTTCTCACCGGCGCCGGCGACAAGAAGATCCAGGTCATCAAAGAGGTTCGTGCCCTCACGAACCTTGGCCTCAAGGAAGCCAAGGACCTCGTCGATGGCGCACCCCAGAACGTGCTCGAGCACGTCTCGAAGGATGACGCCGAGAAGGCAAAGGCCGCCCTCGAGGCAGCCGGCGCTTCCGTCGAAGTCAAGTAATTCCTGCGGCTCCGGCCGCATTTTCCGAGAGATGACCTGTCCTCCGGGGCAGGTCATCTCCCGTTTTCCGGCAAAATCGCCGGGTTTTCGGGAAAATGGCCGGATTTTCGGCTGCTGGACCGGTCCTGGCCCGGCCTGTTCGGACCATTTTGACGTGGATGCTTGACCCGGCGGCCGGATCGCCTTACTGTTCAGCGCAATCTGACCGGGGAGTAGTGGTTGATCCCTCGAGTGAGCGCCTGAATTCCCGACTTTCGAGGTCGCGGATTCCCGGGTTGCTCTTCTACGCGCTTGCCCCCTAGGATCGACCTTCGTCGTGCTCCCGGTCGGAGCCGCTTCCTGTCGTCTTCACGCACAGTCGCAGACTCGACCGATGGCCCAGTCAGCCAGTCTCAGGACCGGCGCGGAGCGCCCCGAAGTCTTTTCCGCCTTATCTGCACATCTTGTACCTGCACTTCTTGTGTCTCGAAGCTGTGCCCCTCCAACAAAGAGGAGACATCCTTGTCTGTTCGTCCGACCGTACGTGAGCGTTATTCGTTCGCCAATCTCGACGAAGTTCTCGAACTTCCCGATCTGATCGCCATCCAGCGCGCATCGTTCGAGTGGTTCCTCCACCAGGGTCTCGCCGAGACGTTCCGCGACATCAGTCCGATCAAGGACTTCACGGAAACCCTCCAACTCGAGCTCGAGTTCGATCCGGACGACGAGGACCTGCGCCCGCCGCCGAAGTTCACGGTGGAGGAGTGCAAGGAGAAGGACATGACCTTCTCCGCACCGATCTTCGTCCGAGCGCGTTTCATGAACGCAAGCACCGGCGAAATCAAGGAACAGACGGTGTTCATGGGCGACTTCCCCATGATGACCGACAAGGGCACGTTCGTGATCAACGGCACCGAGCGCGTCGTCGTGTCGCAGCTCGTCCGTTCACCCGGCGTCATCTTCCAGCCCGGCGAGCGTTTCCGTCTCCGTAACCTCTCGAAGCATCAGCTCGTCACCGGCACCATCCACCCCTACCGCGGTGAATGGATCGAATTCGACGTCGAGCAGAAGCCCGGCAAGGACGTCACCGCCGGTGCCCGCGTCGCCCGCAAGCGTCGCATCAGCCTGTTCACCCTTCTTCGTGCCCTCGGCTACGACGAAGAGAACTATCCCGGTTTCCTCGACCGTTTCGTGCGCCATTTCGACTTCCTCGAAGGCCAGTGGGACAAGGACCGCGAAGTTTCCCCGACGCAGGACGAAGCCCTCGTCGAGATCTACAAGCGTGCCCGTCCGGGCGAACCGCCGTCGGTCGACTCCGCCCGCGCCTACTTCCGCAACGCGTTCTTCGAGAACCGTCGTTACGACCTCTCCCGAGTCGGTCGTTACAAGCTCAACCGCAAGCTCGGCCCGGAACTCGACAAGCTCGAGAAGCTCTTCAATATCACGCTCGAGCGTCCGGAACTCGATCAGTCCGTGCTCACGCCGGCTGAGGTTCTCGCCTCGACCTCGTACCTGCTGAACCTCGTGAACGCCGAGCCGGGCTACCGACTCGACGATCAGGACCATTTCGCGAACCGTCGCATCCGCTCGGTCGGCGAACTGATCCAGAACCAGGTCCGCATCGGCCTGTCGCGTATGGAACGCGTCGTGCGCGAGCGCATGACCACCCAGGACGTCGAAGCGATCACGCCGCAGACGCTCATCAACATCCGTCCCGTGGTTGCGTCGATCAAGGAGTTCTTCGGAACCTCCCAGTTGTCGCAGTTCATGGATCAGGTGAATCCGCTTTCGGGCCTCACCCACCGTCGTCGTCTTTCGGCGCTCGGCCCGGGCGGTCTGTCACGCGAGCGTGCCGGCTTCGAAGTCCGCGACGTCCACTTCAGCCATTACGGCCGTATGTGTCCGATCGAAACCCCCGAAGGCCCGAACATCGGTCTCATCGGTGCGCTGGCCACCTTCGCCCGGGTCAACGAGTTCGGCTTCATCGAATCGCCGTACCGCAAGGTCGTCAACGGCAAGGTCACCGACGAGATCGTCTACCTCGCCGCCGACGAGGAAGAGGAGTACGTCGTCGCCCAGGCGAACGCACCGCTCAACCCGGATGGCTCGTTCAAGGCCGACCGCGTCCTCGTGCGTCGTTCACCTCAGGCCGCAACGCTCGGTGAACTCAAGCTCATGCTCGAGCGCGATGTCTTCTTCGGTGCGACCACGGAAATCTCGAATGTGCCGCCGATCGAAGTCCAGCTCATGGACGTTTCGCCGAAGCAGATCGTTTCGGTCGCAACTGCGTTGATCCCCTTCCTCGAGCACGACGATGCGAACCGTGCGCTCATGGGCGCCAACATGCAGCGTCAGGCCGTTCCGTTGCTTCGTGCCGAAGCTCCGTACATCGGTACCGGCATCGAGTCCCGTGCCGCCCGCGACGCGGCCGACATGATCATCGCCGATGACGACGGTGTCGTCACCGAAGTCGATGGCAATGCACTCACGGTCGAGTACAAGTCGCAGGGTCGTCGGGTTTACCGACTGCTCAAGTTCGAACGCTCGAACCAGGACACCTGCATCAACCAGAAGCCCATCGTGGCCCATGGCCAGATCATCAAGAAGGGCGACATCCTCGCTCACGGTCCCTCGACCGACAACGGTGAACTCGCACTCGGCAAGAACCTCGTCGTGGCCTTCATGACCTGGGAGGGCTACAACTTCGAGGACGCGATCATCCTTTCGGAGCGCCTGGTGAAGGACGACGTGCTCACGTCGATCCACATCAAGGAGCACGAGATCGATGCCCGCGACACGAAGCTCGGCCCGGAAGAGATCACCCGGGACATCCCGAACCTCTCGGACGAGATCCTCGCCGACCTCGACGAACGCGGCATCATCCGCGTCGGTGCCGAGGTTTCCGCAGGAGACGTTCTCGTCGGAAAGGTCACGCCGAAGGGCGAGACCGAACTGACCCCCGAAGAGCGTCTGCTCCGTGCCATCTTCGGTGAGAAGGCCCGCGAAGTGCGCGACACCTCGCTCAAGGTTCCTCACGGCGAAGTCGGCAAGGTCATCGACGTCAAGGTGTTCAGCCGCGATGACGGCAACGAACTTCCCCCGGGCGTCAACCAGCTCGTGCGTGTCTACGTGGCACAGAAGCGCAAGATCAGCGTGGGCGACAAGCTCGCCGGTCGCCATGGCAACAAGGGCGTCATCTCCAAGATCCTTCCGATCGAAGACATGCCGTTCATGCTCGATGGCACCCCCGTCGACATCATCCTCAACCCGCTCGGTGTCCCGTCCCGGATGAACGTCGGCCAGGTGCTCGAAGCGCATCTCGGTTACGCCGCCCGTTACGGATGGACAGTTGACGGTGAGGCTGTCGGTCAGACCGCGATCCGCGGAACCGAGAGCAAGACCCGTCCGACCACGCCGCCGGCCACGCTCGTCGCCACGCCCGTCTTCGACGGTGCCCATTGGGACGAAACCGATCAGGCCGGAAAGCATCCGACCATCAAGCGGATCTTCCAGAACCTGACGCCCGAAGCCACCGACCCCCGCTACGGCGACAACGGTCGCATGATGCAGGACGACGGCAAGACCACGTTGTTCAACGGTCGCACCGGCGAAAAGTACGACAACCCGATCACGGTCGGCATCGTCTACATCCTCAAACTCGCCCATCTGGTCGACGACAAGATCCACGCCCGTTCGACCGGTCCGTACTCCATGATCACCCAGCAGCCGCTGGGCGGTAAGGCGCAGTTCGGTGGGCAGCGATTCGGCGAAATGGAAGTGTGGGCTCTCGAGGCCTACGGAGCGGCGTACTGCCTGCAGGAGCTGCTCACCATCAAGTCCGATGACGTCCTCGGCCGCGTGAAGGTCTACGAGGCCATCGTCAAGGGCGAGAACATCCCCGAGCCGGGCATTCCCGAGAGCTTCAAGGTTCTCATCAAGGAAATGCAGGCACTCTGTCTCAACGTCGAGGTGCTCAACACCTCCGGCGCAGAGATCGAGATGCGCGAGCTCGACGAAGACATTTTCCGCACAGCCGAAGAACTCGGAATCGACCTCTCGCGCCCCGAAAGAGGCAGCGACGAGGAAGATGCTCGACGCCAGGCAGAGAGGGGCTAGAGGAATGGCAATGCTCGACGTCAACACCTTTGATCAATTGCGAATCGGACTGGCAACAGCCGATTCCATCCGCACATGGTCCAACGGCGAAGTCAAGAAGCCGGAGACCATCAACTACCGCACGCTCAAGCCCGAGAAGGACGGACTCTTCTGCGAGAAGATCTTCGGCCCTCAGAAGGACTGGGAGTGCTACTGCGGCAAGTACAAGCGTGTCCGTTTCAAGGGCATCATCTGCGAGCGTTGTGGCGTCGAAGTCACCCGTTCGAAGGTCCGCCGCGAGCGCATGGGTCACATCGAACTCGCCGCTCCGGTCGTGCACATCTGGTACCTCCGCGGCACCCGTTCCTGGCTCGCGTACCTGCTCATGGGTACCGAAGCGAAGGAAGAGATCAAGGCGAAGCAGCTCGAAAAGGTCATCTACTTCGCGGCGAACATCGTCACGTATGTCGATGACGAGCGTCGTCACGCCGAACTCCCGAACCTCGAAGCAGAGATGCTCGGCGAGAAGGATGTCATCGAGAAGGAACGCGACGTCGAAGTCGACAAGCGCTTCAAGGCACTCGAAGCCGAGATCGCCGAACTCGAGAAGGAAGGCGCGAAAGACGCCGACATCAAGGCCCGTCAGCGCGCCGCCGAGAAGGACCTCCAGTCCATCCGCGAGCGTTACGACATGGAACTCGATCTCGTGGTCCGTGCATTCGACGAGTTCAAGGACATCTTCGCCCGCAAGATCATCGAAGACGAGATGCTGTGGCGCGAACTGCTCGACCGTTACGGCGAGTACTTCGAAGGCGGCATGGGTGCCGATGCGATCGCTCGACTGATCGACCGCATCGACCTCGACGCCGACGAAATCCGTCTCCGCGAGCAGATCGACCCGGCCGAAGGCGTCAAGCCCCTCTCGGCCCAGCGCAAGCAGAAGTCGATCAAGCGTCTCAAGATCGTCACGGCCTTCAACCGCCGCGACGAGAACGGCCGCCGCATCAACGATCCCCGCGCCATGATCCTCGACGTCGTCCCGGTCATCCCGCCGGAACTGCGTCCGATGGTCCAGCTCGACGGTGGCCGTTTCGCGACCTCCGATCTCAACGACCTCTACCGCCGCGTGATCAACCGGAACAACCGCCTCAAGCGTTTGCTCGATCTCGGTGCCCCCGAGATCATCGTGAACAACGAAAAGCGCATGCTTCAGGAAGCTGTCGACGCACTGTTCGACAACGGTCGCCGTGGCCGTCCGGTCACCGGCCCGGGCAATCGTCCGCTGAAGTCGCTGTCCGACATGCTCAAGGGCAAGCAGGGCCGCTTCCGTCAGAACCTTCTCGGCAAGCGCGTCGATTACTCCGGTCGTTCGGTCATCGTGTGTGGCCCGACCCTCAAGCTGCACCAGTGCGGTCTTCCCAAGCTCATGGCGCTCGAACTGTTCAAGCCGTTCGTCATGAAGAAGCTTGTCGATGCCGAACTGGCGCAGAACATCAAGTCGGCCAAGCGCATGGTCGAGCGTCGTCGTCCGCAGGTGTGGGATGTCCTCGAAGAGGTCATCAAGGAACACCCGGTCATGCTCAACCGTGCCCCCACGTTGCATCGTCTCGGCATCCAGGCGTTCGAGCCTGTGCTCGTCGAAGGCAAGGCCATCCAGATCCATCCGCTCGTCTGCACCGCATTCAACGCGGACTTCGACGGCGATCAGATGGCCGTCCATCTTCCGCTCTCGGCCGAAGCGCAAGCTGAAGCCCGCGTGCTGATGCTTTCGGCCAACAACATCCTTTCGCCGGCTGATGGGCGCTCGCTCGTCACCCCGACGCAGGACATGATCATCGGTGCGTTCTACCTGACCGAGTCCGTCGAGAACGCAAAGGGCGCCGGTCGTGCGTTCCGTGCTCTCGACGAGGTCGAGCAGGCCTACGAACGTGGCGACATCGAACTGCACGCGCTGATCCAATACCGTCAGCCCGAGCACGTGATCGGTGAAGAGAACGGTCATCCGATCTACCGCACGACGACAGCCGGTCGCATCTTCTTCAACACCGCCCTTCCGGACGGTTTCGAATTCCAGAATGCCCGTGTCGACAAGAAGGTCATGGGTCGGATCGTCGACGATCTCGCCCACAACTTCGACAAGGCCGACGTTTCGGGAAGCCTCGACCGTCTCAAGGACCTCTGCTATCGCTATGCGACGAAGTCCGGTCTGACGATCTCCATCGAGGACGTCAAGACGCCGGTACTGAAGAAGGAGATCCTCGACCGTCACGAAAAAGAAGCGGACAAGGTCGAGACCCAGTTCCGTCGCGGCATCATCACCGACGGTGAGCGTCGTCAGAAAGAGGTCGAGATCTGGACCACTGCCACTGACGAAGTTCGTGTCGAGATGGAGCGCACCCTCAAGGCCGAGCAGTTCAACCCCATCGAAATGATGGTCGGCTCCGGTGCACGCGGAAACATGATGCAGGTTCGTCAGATCGCCGGTATGCGAGGCCTCGTGGCCAACCCCCGCGGCGACATGATTCCTCGTCCGATCAAGTCGAATTTCCGTGAAGGCCTCACCATGCTCGAGTACTTCATCTCGACGCCTGGTGCACGAAAGGGCCTCGTCGATACGGCTCTCCGTACCGCCGACTCCGGCTACCTCACCCGTCGACTCGTCGACGTGGCGCAGGAACTCATCATCAACACCGAGGATCCGTTCGAAAGCGGCAGCGCAGTTCGAGGCATCTGGATCGAGAACATCGAAGCGGACCGTCCCGGCAAGCGGGCATGGC
>WLFD01000066.1 GCA_009703925.1 Actinomycetota bacterium
AGGACGGCGGGTGCCGACGTTTTCGCAACGTTGATCGCCCCGGGGAATCGGGTTGTGCAGATGAAGCGGGCCCCGGGGGTCCATCGGAGCACCCGTGCCGCGGACAGGGTCTTGGGAGTTCCGAACGTCCACGTCGCCCCGGATGCCCGGAGAACCGATCGGAGTCCCTTGGGTCCGAGTCCGCTGTCGGCAACGACCAGAACGCCTCCAGCGAGCCACACGCCGTATGCAGCAGTCAGAAGGTCGGCGCCCGGAGGAACAAGCATCGCAACCCGATCACCGGGAGCGAAGCCCCGCTCGACAAGCACACGAGCGATGTCGGCCGAACCCTGAGCGAGGGCGGACCACGAGACCGAACCCGCTGCGTCTCTGTAGGCGGATTCTTCGTCGGATGAACGCCGCAGAAGTGCCGAGGTGATGTTCTCGAATGGCGTTTCGGTTGACGCTGACGTTTGGGCACGAAGCGGCTCACCGGTCGTATCGGGCGAGTCGAGAACCTGATCGAGCCAGTCGGAGGCAACTTCCGCCATCGGCTCGTCGAGAGGAACAAGGTGCCCGGCATCGGGAAAGCGGTGCACGTCGGCGTGCGGCGCCCGTTCGAGGAGATCGGTGAGGAAACGATCGTGGAAAACCGGATCGCGTCCACCCCACACGAGGAGCAGGGGAATCCGGAGATCGGCGAGGTTGGCGGCGGACTTCTGCAGCGCCGTCCACGATGTGTCGTCGGGGGTGAGGGGAATGTCGGCAACGAAATCGGCAACAGCCACTCGACGTTCGGCCGAACGGTACGGGGCGCGCAGCGCGGCCCGATGCTCCTTGGCGGTCATGGCGGCGGTGCCGCCTACGAAGAGGGGAGTGCGTCGGCACGCGAGATCGACGAACCGGCGAGCGGTCGCGATCAATGGCGGCATCGGAGTCCGATCGGGCTTGGCGACACCGGTGTTGCCGAGGATGACCGCTCGCACATCGAGCGAGGAAACCGCTCCGAGGGCGACGGGACCGCCCCAGTCGTGGGCAACGACCACCAAGGGGCCTGTTGTGTGTTGTTCGCAGAAGGCCACCAGTTCCGCAGAGCGCTGCTCGAGGGTGCGGGGTTCTGCACGCTGCGACCAGCCCATGCCGGTCTGGTCGATGGCGATGACGCGCCAACCCGGACTCAGGGTTTCGAGAAAACCCCGCCAGAGATAGCCCCAGGTGGGATTGCCGTGGACGCAGACGATGGTGCCTCGGCTGGCCGCTCCCGTGTCGAGGATGCTCCACTCGACGGTTCGGGAGTCGGGGAGATCGACGCGCACATTTCGGTGCCACGCCGGATCGATTCCCCATCGTGTCCAGTCAGCATCGGAGGGGGATTCGAGGGCCAACGCCGATTACCAGATCAGTTCGGCAACGGAGCAGTTGAGTCCCGACCCGATTCCCATCAGCAGAACATGATCGCCGACATCGAGACGATCGGCACTGGCCGACAGCGTGTACGGAACAGCGGCCGGGCCGATGTTGCCGAAGTCCGGATAGGTGAGCGGCACGCGGGTCTTGTCGATCGAAAGCAGTTCGCAGAGCTTGTTCGTGTGGACGGCAGAAACCTGATGGAGGATGTAGGTGTCGCAGTCGTTCCACTCCCATCCTTCGGCGAGAGCATCATTGAACGTCATCTCGGCGAGGCTCAGACCCGATTCGAGCAGTGCCGCCGTATCGGTGCGCATCTCGTCGAGATCACCGACACACAGATCGTGATACTTCGTGGCCGCTCGGGTGACGCCGCCGAGGAACTGATGCGAACCGATCCGCGGTCCGCCCATGACCATTGCCGCCGCACCGGAACCGAGTGTGAGTGACGCGAACTGGTCGAAAACATCGGTGAGGGTCGTGTCGGGGCCCTGAAGACGTTTGATCGTCTGTGTCTGCGGTTGGCGGCTTCCCTCGCCGTCGACGATCAGCACGACCTTGACCTGACCGGACTCGATGAGCGACGAAGCAATCGTCATGGCATTGATGAATCCGAGGCAGGCGTTACCGAGATCGAAGTTCATGCACGTGGCGGGCAGCCCGAGTCGATTGTGCACGGCACAGGCGACGCTGGGCTCGAGGTGGTGCTTGCATACCGAGGTCGAGATGAGGAGATCGACCTCGGACGGAGCGACTCCGGCTTGTTCGAGTGCAACGGCGCCAGCCCTCGCGGCGGCCTCGTCGAAGGTGACATCTTCGGGCCACCAGCGGCGAGCCTTGATGCCCGCGACCGACTCGAGGAGTCCGGCCCGGACGCCGACCCGCTCGTAGGTCTCGGCGAGCTGCTCGTCGATCCACACGGACGTGATGACCTCGGGCGCGTCGACATGAGCGACCGACCAGATGTGGGATCGGGAGAAGGCTGACGGAGAAGTCACCCCTGCAGGCTAGGGCCTTGGCGGGGCGTTGCCGTCAGCTGGTCATTCCGCCGAGGCCGACAAGGCCGCGGGCCAGCTCGATCTCACCCATATGGCGCAGCCCGTGCTGATAGAGCCAGCACTCGGTCCCGTCCAGCACGGTGATTCCGGCGGGACCCGCCACTCGGGCGCTGTAGGTGGTCGCTATCTGCGGTGGCAGAGGATGCGGGATGATCACGCGGGTGAACTCGGCGGGATCGAGCTGGGCGAGCCAAGCCTCGGTCCGGTCGAAGACTTCGCGCTGATAGAGCTTGAACTCCTCGAAGTCACCGATCTTCTGGAGGGTCATCTCGTCGACGGTCCTGTGCTTGCCGTGATCGTCGACGCCCATCTGCACCCGTTCCTGCCATGCCGGTGACCAGATCGGGTCGATGCCGGTGATCATCATGAAGGAAGCGTCTTCCATGTTCGTGTAGTGGAAGAGCGAGAACGCGATGGGGAGGACACCGTCGCGCTCGAAGTGGTTCACATGGTCGAGGTCCATCGACTCGACGGCCTGGTAGTAGAGCGAGTGCATCGCCGCCATGCGTCGCTGGAGCGAATCAAGGGTGAGGTTCATCGTTGGTAATCCGGATCTGCTCGGCGGAGGATGATGTCGGTTCGTTGCTTCACTGCGTCCTCGAATCGTCCTTCTTCGACCATCCAGAAGCGGTTGGCGTAGAGGCCATCAATGACGGTGTCTGCCACTTCGGACAGGGGAGTGAAGGCTATTGGTGTTCCGGCTGCCTCCATCGAAGCGATCCAGCCCTCCATCTTCGAGGACGTGTCCACCGGAACATCGGCTTCGAATTCGGGTGGGCGTTCGGCGGCCGCCCAGATGCCGGTGTTGAGGATGCCTTGGGTCTTGCCGGTCGGGAACAGGACCGATACGCCGATCTTCGGATCGACGGCGTGCAACTGACCCCACAGGCACTCGGACAGGGTGACGACGGCTGCTTTACAGGTCGCGTAGGTGGGCGACATGGCGATGGGGGAGAACCCGCCGTTGTTCGACGTGGTGTTGATGATGTGGGCCTCCTCGTTCTGGGCGAGCAGCGTCGGCACGAATGCATTGATGCCGTTGATGACTCCGTAGACGTGCACGCTGAAAGCGAAGCGCCAGTCGTTGATCTCGTGTTCCCAGAGTGCGCCATGTGCGCCTGATGCGACTCCGGCGTTGTTGCACACGACGTGCACCTTGCCGAAATGGTCGAGCGTCGCGTCCCGAAGTGCCTCGACCGATTCGAGTTTCGAAACGTCGGTGGCCACGCCGATGACATCGATTCCCTGCGATCGCATTTCGGCCACGGTCTCGTCGAGAGCCTCCTGCTTGAGGTCGGCGAGGACGAGCTTCATGCCTTCCTGAGCGAACCGCTCACCCATCGCCCTGCCGATGCCGCCGGCACCTCCGGTGATGACTGCAACCTTGCCGTTGAGATCCTTCATGTTTCCCCCTTGATGAATTGCCCGACGCTAGCAATCGGTTGACGCTCACCGCCGAAGGAATCGATCTCGAATCCTTCGGTCAGCGCCGCTCGAAGGCGCTGCTTGCCGAGAGCTTTGCTTTCTCGTGATGCGGTATCGAAGCATCGTCGGCGGAATCGTTCCGGTAGGGGCCGAGAACCGTGACCCTGTGCATCACCCGTTCCTCGTCGTAGTCGCCGATGGCGTAGTGGCGCGTGCAGCGGTTGTCCCACATGACGACATCTCCAGGCGACCAGTGCCAGCGGCAGGTGAGTTCCGGTCGCTCGCCCCACGCGAAGAGATGGCCGAGGAGAGCATCGCTCTCGCCCTGTTCGAGTTGCGGGATGCGAACGGTGAACAAGCGGTTGACGGCGAGTGCCTGGCGCCCGGTCACGGGATGTCGGATGACGAGTGGTCGTTCCGCCCTCAACTCGGGATGGCCCTGAGGCCAAGCGGTGTGCACCGCTGTCAGGCCCTCGAGGAAGGAGCGCATGGGACCAGACATCGATTCGAAAGCTACGTACTGGTTCGACCACATGGTGTCCCCGCCGACGACCGGTCCCCGTACGTTCTGGAGGACGGTTGCTATGGGAGGTGCGTCACTGAACGTCACATCCGTGTGCCACACATCCGCACGTCCACCACGTTCACTATGGAGGAGCGTGACCTCGGGAGTGCCCTCGAGTTTCTCGGTGAGCGGATGCACTTCGAGTTCGCCGAACTTGTGAGCGAAGTCCCGCTGCTCGGTTGGGCTGAGGCCCTGGCTCGGGAAGAACAGGACAAGGTGTCGCATCCAGGCATCGTGGATGAGATCGACCGTCACACTGTCGATGGATCGGAGATCGACTCCGGTCACGCTGGCTCCGAGTGCTCCGGCAACGGGAGTGATGGTGGGTTGAATGGTCACAGTCGAGCCACCGCATGGAATGTGGAGCTGACCAGATTCGTGACGGGAATTTCGACCTCGAGATCGGCGGCGAGAGCGAGCGCCTGTTGAAGGTCCTTCTCACCCAGATCCCGGAGATGTTCGAGCATCGTCCGCAGTGATTCGGGATCGTCCGGCCCCAGAGGGGCGGGGCCACCGAGGACGAAGGGGGCGAGAGCCTGCGCAAAGACTCCGGTCTCACCGATCACATGGTTGAGCAGGGCCAGATCGACGTTGGCGGCCCGTGCGAGAACCATCGCTTCATGGACCGCCGTCATCATCGTGTAGCCGACGGCGTTGCGGGCGAGTTTCAGCGCCATTCCGGCACCGATGGGACCGGCATGGACCACTTCCTTCGAGAACGCCATCAGCACGGGACCTGCTTTGGCGACTGCATCCTCCGTTCCCCCGACCATCGTGAGGAGCGTTCCGCTGGTTGCACCTTCCTCGCCACCGCTGATGCCGGCATCGATGACCGAAACGCCTGACTCGGAAGCGGCTTCGGCGATCCGGACGATGGTGGCCAGTGATGCCGTCGTGTGGACAGCGACCACGGAACCCGGCTCGAGCGAGCGCAGGACTCCATCGGGGCCGGTCACCACCTCGAGCAGTTGGGAATCGTTGAACACGACGATGCTGACGAATGAAGCCCCAGTGGCGGCGTCGGCGGCACTCGTCGCGGCACGGGCACCGTTGGTGGCCCGAAGCGCCATCGCATCGCCGGAAATGTCGAAGACCGAAACGGCGTGTCCGGCGGCGAGCAGGCAGTCGGCCATGGGGCCACCCATCTGACCGAGCCCGATGACAGCGACGTGCTGGGGGGTGACCGGGGAAGGCGTTGTCGACGGAGCGCTCACGACGCGCCCTTCGCGGCGTTGGCGATTGCGGCCTCGGTCACTCTGAAGAGGTCCCCACTGCTGGGATAGCCGACGTAGGGGATCAACTGGATGGCAACCTCTCGAACCTGCTCGTCCGACAGTTCGCCGGTCTCCAGGCAGCGGGCGAGTTGGATGCCGAGGACATCAAACCTCTGTTGTGCGGCGAGGACACCCATGACAAGGAGCCGGCGCGATTCGATCGACAGGGCCGGTCGCGACCAGACCTCGCCGAAGAGCTGCTTCATCATGAGGTCGAAGAAGTCCGCCTGCCCCTCGGGAAGGATGAACGCGTCGTCGCCGTAGATCTCGTGATATTTCGAGACGCCCCGGTCTCGACGTTCGGTTTCGGTGAGTGCCTCGTCGGTCATGGGCGGACCGTATCGGAGATGCCGATCGCATTGACGGGATCGTCAGGCGAGCGGTGAATGGACGCGGGAGGTGCCGTGTTCCGCTACGTTCATTTGAGTTCTGGAAAACGATGCTGATCCGACGTCATCGCCGACTCGGTCAGCTCCAGCCGATGAGGGGGCTTCATGGCTACAACAGTTGGTCAGTACTGCATCAAGGTCAGCGATCTCGAGAAGTCCGTCGACTTCTACGTGAATCTTCTCGGGCTCAAGGAGCAGGGGCGCACCGAGATCCCCAATGTGCAGGAAGTGCACGTCGCCGCCGACGTCGGCGGCGGTCGTCTCCAACTCGCCAAATTCGCGGAAACCATGAGCCCGCAACCGATCGACCACGGCAATGCGCTCTGGAAGACCTACGTCAACGTGGACGACTGCAAGGCGACTTGGCAGAAGGTTGTCGACGCCGGCTACCAGTCGGTAATGGACCCGGAACGGCTCGAGCGGTGGCCGGTGATCGTCGCATTCGTGATGGATCCCGATGGCTACCTTGTGGAACTCGTTCAACACGACGGAACGCCTCCGGGAAGCTGAGTCACCATGAATGCCGAAGACCTCATCCTGATCAGCGTCGATGACCACATCGCCGAACCCGCTGACATGTTCGACGCGCATGTTCCGGCGAAGTACAAGGACAAGGCGCCGCGGGTGGTCACCGACGACAACGGCATTCAACAGTGGTGGTACGGCGATCTCAAGGGTCGGAACCTCGGATTGAACGCGGTGGCGGGCAAGCCGCCCGAGATGTACAACATCGACGCCAGCCGGTACGACCAGATGCGTCCCGGTTGCTTCGATGTTCACGAGCGGGTCCGCGACATGAACGCCGGCGGCCAGCTGGCCGGGCTGAACTTCCCGAACTTCACCGGGTTCTCCGGACAGGTGCTCAACCAGGGGCCGGATCGTGCGCTCAACGAGGTGATGATCAGGGCCTACAACGACTGGCATGTCGACGAATGGTGCGGTGCCTATCCCGACAGGTTCATTCCCTGCGGCATCCTGCCTCTCTTCGACGTGGACAAGGCCGCCGCCGAGGTCCGTCGTCTGGCGGCCAAGGGCGTGCACGCCGTCACCTTCTCGGAGAATCCCGAAGCGCTCAACATGCCGTCGATCCATTCGGGGGAGTGGGACCCGTTGTTTGCGGCGTGCGTCGAATCCGACACGGTCCTTTGCTGCCATCTCGGCTCGTCGTCGCGTAGCGCGATGACCTCCTCCGATGCCCCTGCGGGTGTAGCGATGTCGGTGTCATCAGCGGCAACGATCTACACGCTGATGGATCTTGTGTGGGCAACCTTCTGGGAGCGGTTCCCCACACTCAAGTTCTCGCTCACCGAGGGTGACATCGGCTGGATCCCGTATTTCATGTGGCGAGCCGAACATGTCAACGACCGCCACAAGGGCTGGATCAACCACGATTTCTCCAAGACCGGTGGGCCGATGCAGATCTTCAACGATCACATCCTCGTGTGCTTCATCAAGGAGACGGTCGGTCCCGAGCTCATCGACCATTTCAACCTCGACAATGTTTTCTGGGAATCGGACTATCCGCATTCCGACGGCACGTGGCCCCATGCTCCCGAGGAAGTGATCAAGACTCTCGACGGTCTCTCGGACGCCCAGATCAACAAGATCTCCCACGAGAACGCCATGGCCCACTATCACTTCGATCCGTTCGTGAACCGGACCCGCGAGCAGTGCACCGCCGGGGCCCTTCGGGCCGAATCGCCGGACGTCGACCTCGTGACCCGGGTGGGTCGCCCGGCCGACGAGCGCGATCTGGCTTCCTGGAAGAACATCATCGCCGGGAAGCGCTGAGGCCGGTCTCCCGATGGCCTGGTCGGGTTGTGGCGGTGGGCCAAAAAATCGATTCCCTGCGGTTTGGCGCAGGTTGCTATCTGGTAGCTTTTTGCCGTCCTCGAGGTAGGGCCGGGGCCTCGCCTCGCGGAGCAGACGGGGTACTCGATGACTGGTGGAGGGTCGGAAGCGTTGCGCCTGAGGCGCCCGTTCCCGGTCCGATGTCGGCGTTTCCTCGCACTCGGGGTTGCGGTCCTCATGGTGGTATCTGCGGCGGTGGTGGTGCCGGCAGCCGCAGAGACGCCCGGAGATGCCGGGAGCGCCCCGGATTCCGGCGAGATCGCCACGACGCCATCGCCGAATCCCGATTCACCTCTGAACGTCATTTCCCTGGCTGTCTCCGAAGGAACGGAGGTTTCCTGGGAGGCCCCGCGGCCGACGGATCTGGCTCCGGAACCCACGGGTTACTCGGTCCGATCCTGCGGGCCGTTCGAGATCGGCTCGGACGAGTTGACGAAGGCGTCGGCGGCCATGTGCGCCGGCGAGAAGTCGCTGAAGGAGTTCCCGGTCTCCGCCGAACCTGGAGGCTCGGTCACGGGACCTGCGCTCAAGCAGCCCGTCGAGGGATCGCCGCAGGAGATCCGTTCCGACGGTTCCTACAAATTCGTGTCCGAATGCGCTCCGACACGCACGTCGTTCTGCGTCGTTGCACTCGCGTCGGTCGCCGAGACTGGTCTGAGCAAACCTGTGATCGTCGGTTCCGGTGGCATCGCCCCGGACGCACCGATCGACCTGAAAGCCGTCGCCGGTCGGGATGGTGCCTCTCTCGATCTCGAATGGGTGGCGGCACCCGATGTGGTTCAAGCGGACGATCTTCCGTCTCTGGCCCAGACTTTCGAGGTCTGGCGGGACAACGTTCTGCTCGTACGCGGTCTGACCACTCCCGAATACGCCGACAAGTCCTGTGGCCTCGCCCGTCGGTGTTCGGAGCGCGTCTACGCCGTGAGCCCTGCCGGTCGTTCGGCCGCAGTCGAGGTCGATGCGCACACGGCGGGAACATCGGCTCCGTCCATGGTCGTCCCCGACGGAATGTTGAACCCCGGAGTGTCGGTCATCTCCGGTTCGCTCGGCAACGGCGCCGAGGACGAACGTCCGGTCGTCGTGTCGTTCGTTCCGGTGGGAACGCTCGCCGACGGCACGACGTCGACGGTCCCGTCGCAAATGGCGCGGTCCGGGGCCGACGGATGGTCTCTGGAAGTTCCGGCGGCGCTGGTGCCCGGCCGGTACCTGGTCACCGCCACCCAGGGGACGTTCGGGAGTGAAGCCGCCGAGGTTCCTGTCGCGCCGCCAACACCCCTCGACATCGTGCTCGGTTCGGGGCCGTCATCGTCGGTTCCAACAGTCGCGTCGGGGTCATTGACCATCGGTGGCACCGCAACTCCGTCGCCACCCGCATCGCAGCTGTCGATCCGCGATTCGTGGGGCGCCCCCGGTGGCACCGACACCCAGCGCTCGCAGGCCGAGTTGTCAGCGGCTTTCGCCGCCACCCGTGCTGCATCGAAGTCGACAGTGCAGAACGTCGGTGTCGACGCGCTCGGCCGATGGATGATCGTGCTTGGCGCGCGAAGCGGTCTCGGAGAGCGCCACGTGGTCGAGATCACCCAGACAGTTCCCGGAGTGGGTGCAACCACCCGGTATTTCGAGTTTCAGGTATCCGGGGGTGTCATCGTCCCCCGTACGGGAGGATCCTCAACACTTTTCGTCCCTCAGGCACCACTGGTTCCGACGGCAACCGTGCCTGCGGCGCCGACCGGCCTCAACGCGACAGCCGGCGACCGCTCGGTGTCGATCCGTTTCACTGCCGGAGCCGCCGGAACTTCTCCGATCACGAACTACGCCTACCAGATCGGAACCGGGGCA
This sequence comes from Actinomycetota bacterium, assembly GCA_009703925.1. Taxonomy (GTDB): domain Bacteria; phylum Actinomycetota; class Acidimicrobiia; order Acidimicrobiales; family Acidimicrobilacustridaceae; genus Acidimicrobilacustris. The sequence goes on from WLFD01000066.1 coordinate 9,788, forward strand.
TGGACCCCACTGAACCCTGTCGACGCCGTGTCGCCGGTGCGAATCACCGGTCTCGCCAACGGCACCTCCGTTTCCATCAAGCTAAGGGCGATCAGTCTGGCCGGTCAGGGCACGATTTCGGGGCCGATCAGCGTCACGCCTCGGACGATTCCCTCCACCCCCACCGGCCTCTCGGCAGTTGCGGGCAACGCTGGCGCGACGGTGACCTTCACGCCGGGAGCCAATGGCGGCTCGCCCATCACGAACTACGAATATCAACTCGACGCAGGACCGTGGGTGGTGCCGGTTCCATCCGTGGCTACGAGTCCGTTGGTCATCTCCGGGCTCATCAACGGAACCGCATCATCGATCAAGATCCGAGCGATCACAGCCGCCGGCCCGAGTCTTCCGTCGCTGCCGGTTTTGGTGACTCCGCGCACGGTTCCCTCGGCACCTACCGGGCTCGTCGCAACGCCGGGAAATCTTTCCGCGTCGATCGCATTCACCCCAGGTTCCACCGGGGGTTCGACAATCACGAATTACGAATATCGGGTCGGTACCGGCGCTTGGAAGGCACTGAACCCGGTCGACACGTCATCACCGGTCACGGTTCCGGGTCTCTCCAATGGCACGCAACAATCGATCAAGTTGCGTGCCGTGAACGCCGCCGGAAAGGGCGCCGAATCGACGGAGGCTCTCGTGACACCGCGCGTGTTGTCCGCGGCACCGACGTCGTTGACGGCAACGCCGGGTGACGGATCGGTCTCGATCTCGTTCGTCCCGGGGGCCGCAGGAACATCGGCCATCACGAACTATCAGTATCAGATCGGAACCGGGGTCTGGACTGCACTCAACCCGGCAGATGCAACGTCACCGGTGTCCATCATCGGCCTTACGAACGGCACGGCGTATTCGATCAAGTTGCGGCCGGTGAGCGTGTTCGGCGCCGGTACGGCATCGGTTGCAGTTACGGCGACACCTCGTGTGCTTCCTGCGGCGCCGACCTCACTCTCGGCTACGGCACGGAATGCGTCCGCAACCATCGCCTTCACGCCGGGGGCCGCAGGCACCGGAGTGATCACGAACTACGAGTATCAGGTCGGCACCGGCGCATGGACGGCGATCAATCCTGTCGACGCCCTCTCGCCGGTGACCGTCGCAGGTCTCGTGAACGGGACGGTGGCATCGATCAAACTTCGAGCCGTCAGTGCCTATGGCGCAGGAACGGCTTCGGCCCCTGTATCGGTGACACCGTGTGTTCTTGCGTCGGCGCCCACGGCACTGGTTGCCACCCCGTTGAACGGATCGGCATCGATCTCGTTCGTGGCTGGGGCCGCGGGCACCTCGGCGATCACGAACTACCAATACCAGATCGGCACCGGCGAGTGGACGGCATTCAGTCCCGCCCAGACGGGTTCGAAACTGACGATCTCGGGACTTTCGAACGGAACTCTCTATTCGATCAAGTTGCGTGCCGTGGGAACGTACGGAGTCGGAGCCGAATCGGCGGCCGTGACGGTGACGCCGCGGACAATTCCGTCTGCTCCGCAGTACACCTACGGCGTACCTGGTGACCGGTCGATCGCCATCAACTTCTCGCCCGGAGCCACCGGTGGATCTCCCATCACGAACTACGAGTACCAAATCGGCTCCGGCGCATGGGTTGCTTCAGTGCCGGCACGGACCACTGCACCGGTGACCGTCACGGGCCTCGTGAACGGGACCTCGTATTCGATCCGGTTGCGTGCGATCACCGCCGCCGGGCCGAGCCTGCCATCCGGAGCTTCGACCGCAACACCGAGAGTTCTTCCGGGAGCCCCGACCGGGTTGATCGCTACCGCCGGAAACGGATCGGTCTCGATCGCCTTCACGGCAGGAACCGCCGGAACCTCGGCAACCACGAATTACGACTACCAACTCGATTCGGGATACTGGACTTCCGTTTACCCGGCGACGAACAAATCGCCCGTGATCGTCACCGACTTGACGAACGGGACTGCCTATTCGATCAAGATCCGGGCAGTGGGTGTGCTGGGCGTGGGGGCGGCCTCGGCCGCAGTGGTCGTCACTCCGCGCACGAAACCCGCAGCGCCGACCGGACTTGTTGCCACCCCGGGTGACCGTTCGGCATCGATCGCCTTCACCGCCGGTTCCGACGGTGGATCGTCCATCACCAACTACAAGTATCAGTTGAACGGCGGTGCGTGGACAGCTCTCAGCCCGACTGATGCGATCTCACCAATCACGATTCCTGGACTCGTCAACGGCACGTCGTACCGGGTGAAGCTTCTCGCGGTCAACGTCGTCGGCGACGGTGCGGCATCGGTTGAAGCGACCGTTCTGTCTGGTGGAACCCCGAATGCTCCGTCGAACGTGACGGTTGTCTCGAAGGATGGTGCGGCGACATTGCGATTCACCGCTCCGCCAGCCACAGGATTGCCGATCACCGGCTACACGGTTTCAACCACCGAGTCGTCACCCCGGAGTTTCACGTGCACGTCGCTCATCGGCACGCCGGAACCGGTGTGCACGATCGGTGGTCTCGACAACGGATCGGCGTACTCGTTCACGGTCACTGCCCGGAACAGCGCCGGCACGAGTGTGGCGTCCTCTGCGACCGAGAGCGTCATCATCGGCGCACCCGATGCGCCCACGGATCTGACCGCCACGCCACGCGACGGTTCGGTCGACCT
>WLFD01000067.1 GCA_009703925.1 Actinomycetota bacterium
CGTTGGAAGGACCCGCCGATCGCCCATCCCTGGATCGGAACGATGACGGGAGCATCGAGTTCGAAGATCTGCCGGATGCCGCGGTGGCCGCGGGACATGAGTTCGTGATGCGTCATTTCGACCTGCTGGCCTCCGATGGCCGAGACGTCGCGCCCCGACGACCATGAATGGCCTTCACCGCGCCAGATGATCGCCCTGATCTCCGGTTTCGCACGCAGTTCACCGAGGATGTCGAACAGCTGGGCATCCATGGCATCGGAGAATGCGTTGCGCTTCTCCTGATTGTCGTTGGTGACGATGGCGATCGCGCCGTCGATCTCGAGTCTGACTTCACCGCTCATGATTCCCCCGGGGCATCGGCTTGTGTTCGGGGTCAGTCTTGCCCAACCGGTGGAATCGGGCGAACGAAACACGGGCGTTCCCTGTTCGACTACACCGGTGTCATCGAAAGTACCGGGGGAGATCGAGATGAAGTGGACCATCGGGGACGTGATCGTGACGAAAGTGGTCGAACTGGAACAGTTGATTCCTGTGGGGGGACTCCTCCCGTCGGCGACAGAGGAAGGCCTCGGTCGCCATCGCTCGTGGCTCGAACCACATTTCATGGACGCCGACGGCAACACTCTGCTGTCGATACACGCTCTTGTCATCGAGACAGCGGGGCTTCGAGTTCTGGTCGACACCTGCGTCGGTGATCGCGCCATCGAGGGAATGCCGGGCTTCCGGGGTGACCCCGGATTCCTCGAGCGGATGGAAGCGGCCGGATTCCCCGTGGAGACGATCGACATCGTGTGTTGCACGCATCTGCACTTCGATCACGTCGGCTGGAACACGCGCCCCGAAGGTGACCGATGGGTACCGACATTCCCCAACGCCCGCTATCTCTTCTGTCGCGCCGAATACGAGCACTGGATGGCCGAGCCCGGCGGCTATGCGTCGAACCTTCCCGACACCGTGACGCCGGTTGTGGAGGCCGGACTGGTCGACCTCATCGAACCGACCCATAGCGTGACCGCAGATGTCCGGTTCGTTCCCACTCCCGGGCATTCGCCGGGGCACATGTCGGTGCTCGTCGAATCGCAGGGACAGCGCGCCCTGATCACCGGTGACGCCACCCATCATCCGGTGCAGTGGGCGGAACCGGATTGGGGAATGGGCGGTGACTGGAACGGCCCGATGGGGGCGCAGTCGCGGCGCATGCTGCGCGACGAGCATGGCGACTCGGGCACCCTCGTGATCGGAACCCACTACGCCTCGCCGACCGCCGGGTGGGTCGAGAGTGTCGAAGGCGGCTGGTGCTTCAGGGCGTGCGAGGGATGACGGCGCCATCGTTCGGACTCGAAGGAAAGGTCGCGCTCGTCACCGGGGCCAGCAAGGGTCTGGGTCGGGCCATGGCGCTCGGGTTCGCGGAGTCGGGCGCCGATGTGATCGTTTCCAGTCGGAATCTCGATGCATGCGAATCGGTATCGACCGAGATTCGTGCGATGGGTCGCCGATCCTTGGCGGTGGCCTGTCACGTCGGCGACTGGGACCAATGCGCCGCATTGGTGTCGGCGGCGGTTGCCGAATTCGGTCGCATCGACATCCTTGTGAACAACGCCGGTATCGCCCCGGTGCCGCCCTCGATCCCGGCGATCACCGAAGAACTGTTCGACAAGACGATCGCGGTCAACCTGAAGGGCCCGGTCCGACTGACCGGTCTCGTCGCGGATCACATGCCCGCGGGTGGTTCCATCATCAACATCAGTTCCAAGGCATCCGAAAGACCGTCTCCGTTCACGATCGTGTATGCCGCGGCAAAGGCCGGACTGAACGCGGTGACGAAGGCGACGTCGCAGGAATACGGGCCCCGGGGGATCCGGGCGAACGCGATCGTGTGCGGTCCGTTCCTCACGGACAGCTTCGAGAAGGCCCTGCCGACACCCGAAGCGGCGGCACACGTCGCCGGCCAGTCGTCGGTGGGTTACCTCGCCGGTCCCGGGGAGATCGTCGGCACGGCGCTCTTCCTCGCTTCCGACGCATCGCGGTACATGACCGGTGCACTGCTCGCCCTGGACGGTGGCGGATCGTGAATGATCCTCTCGTCGACGAGGACAGGCTCCGCGTCTGGCTCGATGAGTGTGGAATCGCCGTGGGTGAACCGTTGCTGGTCGAACGACTTGTCGCCGGGAGGTCCAATGCGATGTTCGCGGTTCGACGCGGCGACCGCGACCTCGTCCTGCGCCGACCGGCCGGGATAGCGGTCGACCGGGCCGACGAGGGCATGCGCCGGGAGTTCCGGATCCTGCAGGCGTTGGACGGCTCGGACGTACCGCATCCCGAGGCCATCGCCATTTGCGAGGACCCGGCGGTGCTGGGGTGCACGTTCTTCGTCATGAAGCGGGTCGACGGAATCAACCCGATGCCTCCACTCCCGGTTGCATTCGGCAGCGACGAAGCACGCTCCGATGTGGCTTTCGCGATGGTGGACGCACTTGCCGCGGTCCACGCGTTCGACTGGCGGGCCGGAGGGCTCTCCGACCTTGGACGACCCGAGGGTTTCCATGAGCGGCAGGTCGATCGCTGGACCCGACAACTCTCCTCGTACGGGGGGCGCGAGTTGCCCGGAATCGACTCGGTGGCAGAGTGGCTGTCGGACAACAGGCCGACCTCGTTCACACCGACATTGATGCATGGTGACTTCCACATGTTCAACCTGCTCATCGCCGACAACCCCCCGGGACTGGTGACGGCGGTTGTCGATTGGGAGACCGCGACGATCGGCGATCCACTTCTCGATCTGGCCGGGTTCTGCGAGATCTGGTGTCCCCTCGCGACCGACGGCTGGCCGTCGCGACCTGAACTCGAGTCCCGCTATGCGGAGACCAGGGGAGTCGAACTCCCGTATTCGCTCGGGTACTACGACGCGCTCTACAACTTCAGGATGGCGGTCCTTCTGGAGGGGATCCACCAGCGGTCGTTGCGAGATCCGACCCGACCGGATCTGGTCGAAGTGGGGGATCGTGCCCTTGCGAATGTTTCCCGTGCGCTGGACGCGGTCTCCCGATCCTGACGCTGTCCGATGATGGGTCCAGCTTCCGCGTAGCCTTGACGTGTGCCTCAACCTTTTTACGTGACCACACCGATCTACTACGTCAACGATGTGCCCCACATCGGTCACGCCTACACGACGGTCACCGCCGACGCCCTGGCCCGATGGCATCGCCTGCTCGGCGACGATGTCTTCTTCCTCACGGGGACCGATGAGCACGGTCTCAAGATTCAGCGCACCGCAGACGCAAACGGGATCACACCCCAGGAGCAGGCCGATCGCACGAGTGCCCGTTTCCGCGAAGTCTGGGAGATGCTCGGAATAAGCAACGACGATTTCATCCGCACGACCGAACCGCGCCACATCACTTCGGTGCAGTCGTTCATGCAGGCGATCTTCGACAACGGCTGGATCAGGAAAGGCACATACTCCGGTCAGTACTGCGTTCCGTGCGAGGCCTATTACAACGACGCCGATCTGGTCGATGGCAACTGTCCGATCCACAACCGTCCGGTCGAGTGGCTCGAAGAAGACAACTGGTTCTTCGAACTGTCGAAGTTCGAACAGCCGCTTCTCGATTGGTACGCGTCCAATCCGGGTTGCGTGCAGCCGGATGGCAAGCGCAACGAAGCGCTCGGCATCATCCGGCAGGGTCTCGAGGATGTTTCGGTGTCCCGCACGTCGATCTCCTGGGGCGTCCCGGTTCCCTGGGACGAAGGACACGTCTTCTACGTCTGGTACGACGCGCTCATCAATTACGCGACTGCAGTCGGCTACGGCGCGGATCCCGAACGGTTCGCCGAATGGTGGCCGGCCGTCCATCATCTGATCGGCAAGGACATCCTGCGGTTCCATTGCGTCTACTGGCCGGCCATGTGCCTCGCCGCCGGCATCGAACCGCCCCACAGGATCGGCGTGCACGGCTTCCTCCTCGTCGGCGGGGAGAAGATGTCGAAGACCAGCCTCAACCAGATCTTCCCGGCCGATCTCGTCACCGATTTCGGTGTCGACGGGTTCCGCTATCACTTCCTGCGCGACAACCCTTTCGGTCCGGATGGCGATTTCTCCTACGAGGCCATGGTCACCCGTTTCAACACCGACCTTGCCAACAACCTCGGCAATCTCCTGTCCCGCGTGGCGACCGTCGTCGGCAAGAAGTGTGACGGCATCGGGCCGGCTCCCTCGCCGACATCACCCCTCGCGGCGGTGTCGGTGGAGGCCTACGCGGATACAGCGGCGGCATGGGCGAACATGACGCCGAGCCTCGCGCTCGAAGCGACGTGGCGTCTCGTGCGCGAAGCCAATGCGCACCTCGAGATCAACGAACCCTGGAAGATGGAACCGGGTCCCGAACTCGATGCCGTGATGGGGGACGCACTCGAAGTACTTCGCCTCGTGTCGATTCTGGCCACGCCGGCCATGCCCGACACGTGTGCCGAAGTCTGGAAGCGGATCGGTCTGCCCGGCACGCCGGGTGAGCAGCGTCTTCCGGATGCGGCTGCTTGGGGCGGCTATCCCGGTGGCCTTGCCGTGGACAAGGGCGAGGCCCTCTTCCCGCGCATGACCATGCCCACGAACGACTGAGAGGCGACTGTCATGCGCTGGATCGACGATCACTGCCATCTCGGCGACAGCGTGGAGGGCTGGCCCGGTCCCGCCGAAGCGCTCGCCGAGGCTCGGGCGGCGGGGGTCGAGCGGATGATCACTGTCGGAACCGATCTGGCCACCTCCCAGGTGGCACTCGATGTCGCTCGGAGCCATGACGGGGTGTGGGCCACGGCCGGGGTGCATCCCCATGACGCGTCCGGTGGAATCGACGGAATCGCGGCGCTCCTGTCCGAACCCGAGATCGTCGCCGTCGGTGAATGTGGTCTCGATTATCACTACGACCATTCGCCCCGTGGATTGCAGCGCGAGGTCTTCGCAGCGCAGATAGCGCTGGCCCATGCGCACTCGCTGGCCCTTGTCGTGCATACCCGCGAAGCGTGGGACGACACCTTCGATGTCCTCCTCGCCGAGGGTGTCCCCGAACGCACGGTGATCCACTGTTTCACCGGAGGTGCCGCGGAGGCGGCCCGATGTCTCTCGATCGGCGCCTATCTGTCGTTCAGTGGGATCGTGACCTTCAAGGGAGCCCCGGATGTCCGGGAAGCGGCGGAATTGTGCCCACTCGACAGGCTGCTGGTCGAGACCGATTCGCCATTTCTGGCGCCCGTCCCTCACCGCGGCAAGCCGAATCGGCCGGCACTCGTCACGCTGGTCGGTGCCGCGATTGCCGAGGTCAAGGCGATTTCGGTCGAAACTGTGGCGGATGTCACATGGAAGAACGCGAATGTCGTCTACGGCCTGCCCTCGTAAGGCATCGCGGCGGACGGAAAAACACACCAAACGCGCCTGTCGCGCGGGAAATCCCCTCTGAACTGGGTTTATGCCTCCCGGAGCTGAACATGGGCCGATCCGGCAAAAGTTGCAGTCGGGTTACAGCCCCCCTAGCGTCATTTCACGGCTCCGGGCGGAGTTCGCGGCGAATGCCTTCCGGTGTTCGCCGTTCTTTCGTCTTCAGCCAGTCCCTGTTGTCGAGAGAAGGACGTCGTTCTGTCTTCCACCGTGCATCCAACGCAACGCAGGCTCGTGATCGCTCTCTTCGTCACGCTGTCCTGTCTTCCGTTGTTGGTGATCGACATGCTCGGAAGCACGAGTGGTGCGTCCGAAACGAACGCAACGGCTTCGGACGTGCCCGAGTCGAGTCTCGTGATGCTGGCGACTCCGTCCACTGCAGCGGCGCCGGCCTCGGTGGTGCTCGAGACGACGACCGTGCCGCCTGCAACCGTCCCGGCGGTTCCCGTGCCGACCACGTCGGCTCCCAGGGTCGTCCAAGCTCCGCCGACCACCGCCGCACCTGTCTATCTGCCGCCTCCGCCGCCGCCGATCATCAATTCGTCGGATGCGGCCTTCATGGCCTGTGTGCGCGAGCGGGAGTCCCACGGGGATTACACCGCTGTCGACCCGTCCGGGCAGTTCATGGGCGCCTATCAGATCTACCAAGGTGGCTGGGATTCCATCGCCGGGTCGATGGGGCGCGGGGATCTTGTCGGAGTAAGGCCTCATCAGGCTTCGCCTGCCGACCAGGACGCGGTGGCATACGCCATGCTGGCCAAGTTGGGGCGTTCACCCTGGAATTTCGCCTGCTCCTGAAGCAGGTTCTCCAGTGACGACGGTTGCAGCGGGGTGACACTCACCAGACGCGAGATCACAGCCCTCCTCGAGAAGCACGGTCTTTCCCCGAGCCGTGCGCTCGGCCAGAACTTCGTCGCGGATCCGAACACGGTTCGTCGCATCGTGCGATTGGCCGGGGTGAACGACGGCGACCACGTCGTGGAGATCGGACCGGGTGTGGGATCGCTCACGACCGCACTCGCCGAGGTCGGTGCACTCGTGACGGCCGTCGAGTTGGACCGCCATCTTCTTCCCGTTCTGCGCGATGTCGTCGAACCTCTGGGAGTTCGGGTTGTCTCGGGCGATGCCCTCACCGTCGACTGGACGATCATCCTCGGGGATCACGACCGGTGGAAGCTCGTGGCGAACCTTCCGTACAACGTGGCGACCACGATCGTGCTGCAGTTGCTCGACGATGTGCCCGCCATCCATTCGATGCTCGTGATGGTGCAGCGCGAAGTGGGCGAGCGCCTTGCCTCGGCGCCGGGATCGGGTGCCTACGGGATCCCGACCGTGAAACTCGGACTGTGGGCGACGGCCGAGGTGGTCGGGCGAGTGCCGGCCACGGTGTTCATCCCGCAGCCCCGGGTCGAGTCGGTGCTTGTCCGCATCACGCGCCGGGAATCACCGGCGGTATCGGTCGATCACGATCAACTGATGTCGCTCGTACGGACGGCCTTCGGCCAGCGGCGCAAGATGTTGCGACGCTCGCTTTCGGGGATCGTCACGACCGAACAGTTCGAGCAGGCAGGGATCGCCCCCGATGATCGCCCCGAGCGTCTCGGTGTCGAGGCATGGGGAGCGTTGACCGAGGTGGTGTTCGGGGATCCCGGTTCCGGCGTGGACGACAGCGGACCGGAAGAACCCGGTCGTGACAGCGACGAGCTTCAGGAACAATGATCGGGGCATGAACGAGACCCCCACACCGCTCATCCGTCTCGTCGCTCCGGCGAAGCTCACGGTCGGCCTGCGGATCACGGGGATTCGGGCCGACGGCTTCCATCTCATCGACTCGGAGATGGTGACGCTCGATCTGGTCGACCGACTCGAGATCTCCGACGGGGATTCTCTGGAGATCATCGATGGCTCCACCGGAGCGACCCACGAGGTCGGGGCCGGTGATGACAATCTCGTTCGTCGGGCCCTGGAGCTTGTCGGGAGATCAGCCCGCGTTCGACTGCTCAAGTCGATTCCCCCGGGCGCCGGACTGGGCGGGGGATCGGCCGATGCTGCCGCCATTCTGCGCTGGGCGGGTTTCGACGATCTCGAAGCGGCGTCGACGCTCGGGGCCGACGTCGCCTTCTGTCTGGTGGGGGGCCGGGCCCGTGTCTCGGGTATCGGCGAAATCGTCGAGCCTCTGGCGTTCGTGGAACGCACGTTCACTCTCTGGACGCCGCCGTTCGGATGTTCGACCCCGGCCGTCTACCGCGCCTGGGACGACCTTGGTGGCCCCGAGGGCGACCTCGGGAACGATCTTGAAGCTGCTGCGCTTGTTGTCCAACCCCGGCTCGCGCAATGGCGCGACCGTCTGGCAGATATCAGCGGGCAACGACCGCGGTTGGCTGGCTCGGGTTCGACCTGGTTCGTGGACGGTGCGTATCCGGGTGATGGTCGGATCGTCGCTCACACGACTCCTCGAACCTGATCCGGACGGCTCCGCTTTCACGACCGAAATGCGGGTCGAACTATTTGCCTGCCGCGCGGCGCTGGAAGCGCGTGCGCTTCAGCATCTTCTTGTGCTTCTTCTTGCGCATTCGCTTGCGCCGCTTCTTAATGAGAGATCCCATGACGGAGCGACCTTAGCGGCCCGGGGACGATCGAGCGAAACGACGATCGGCGGATGCACATCTACCGCAGGATCGTCACCCCAAAACGCGTAGTCGCGAAAGGAGGAAACGGAGTTGCTCGGGGGCAGGGACTCGAACCCCGAATGACTGGACCAAAACCAGCCGTGTTGCCAATTACACCACCCCCGAAGGGCGAGGCTGACCGTACTAGAAAGTGGGCATGCCTTCGAAGCCGCTTTCAGCGATCGTGCTCGCCGCTGGCGAAGGGACGCGCATGCGGTCATCGCGCCCAAAGCCACTGCATCTCCTGTGCGGACGAGCGATGGTCCTGTATGTATTGGATTCTCTTGCAGGCAGCGATGTCGGTCGGGCAGTCGTGGTCGTGGGTCATGGGGCCGAACGGGTGACGGAAAAGTTGCTCGATGCCGCCCCGGCGACCCGACTCGAATTCGTGGAGCAGGAGATCCAGAGGGGGACCGGCGACGCTGTCGGAGTCGCCCTCACGGCCTTCGGCCCGGACGAGCTCGACGATTCCGATGCGGACATTCTCGTGTTGCCCGGAGATACGCCGTTGTTGCGGGCGACGACGATCGCCGCTCTTGTCGAATCGCACCGCGCAACGGACTCCGCCTGCACCCTCCTGACCGCCACCATGGACGATCCTTCGGGCTACGGGCGGGTTGTCCGGGGCAAGGACGGCCGAGTGGAGCGGATCGTCGAAGAGGCCGACGCCTCCGAGGCCGAGCGCATGATCGCGGAGGTCAACACATCGATCTACTGCTTCCGGGCCAGCGTCCTGGGTCCCGCCCTGCGGCGGATCTCCCCCGAAAACGCGCAGGGTGAGTACTACCTGACCGATGTCGTCCAGGTGCTCTCCGGTGCCGGATACCGGGTGTCGGCCGTGATCGCGGACGACGCCGCCGAAACCCAAGGTGTGAACGATCGCATGCAACTGGCGGTCGCGGAGAAGGAACTGCGCAGGCGAACGAACGAAGCCTGGATGCGTCAGGGCGTCACGATGGTCGACCCGGCGAGCACCTATGTGGATGCGACGGTGACGCTCGCACCGGATGTGACCCTCTTCCCCGGAACCATTCTCCAGGGAATGTGCACGGTCGGGGCGGGCACCGAGATCGGTCCCAACACGAGGCTGATCGATTGCACCGTCGGGACCGGGGTCGTCATCGAAAACAGCGTCGCCCGGAATTGCTCGATCGGCGACGACGTCCACATGGGTCCCTATGCCGCTCCGGAGCCGGGAACCTCGGTGCCCGCGGGCGCCCGTCTCGCACGGTCCTAGACTTCACCTTCCGACTGAGTAGATCGGCTGAACGACCGCATGGAACTTGTCACCAAGAAGCGTCTGCATCTCGTCTCGGGACGAGCGAACCTTCCGCTGGCGGAGGAGATCGCCCAACGTCTTGGCGTTACCCTCGGCGACGCGAACCTCGCCGAATTCGCGAACGGTGAGTTGCACACCCGTTTCGGTGAATCGGTCCGCGGTACCGACGTCTTCATCATCCAGACCCATGCGGGCAACGAAGGCATGTCGGTGAACGACGCGATCATGGAACACCTGATCATGGTGGATGCCGCGAAGCGCGCGTCGGCCAAGCGCATCACCGCAGTCGCACCCTTCTATGGCTACGCCCGTCAGGACAGGAAGTCCGAAGGTCGGGAGCCGATCACGGCGAAACTCGTGGCCAACATGTTCGCCGCTGCCGGAGCGAAACGACTGATCTCGGTGGATCTCCACTCCGGTCAGATCCAAGGCTTCTTCGATGGGCCGGTCGACCATCTCACGGCGATGCCGGTCCTGGTCGATTACATGGCCAGCCTCGGCGACGACCTCGTGGTCGTTTCTCCCGACGCAGGGCGAGTCAAGGTCGCCGAACGTTACGCGAATCAACTGCACGCCGATCTGGCGATCGTCCACAAGCGTCGGGTCAAGGGCGTGAAGAACACCGTCGAGGCGCGCGACGTCGTCGGTGAGGTCGATGGCCGGGTCTGCGTCCTGATCGACGACATGATCGACACCGGCGGAACGATCGTTGCCGCCGCCGAACAACTCAAGGCCCGCGGCGCTTCGAAGATCTACGCCGCCTGCACCCACGGAGTCTTCTCGGGACCTGCCATCGAACGACTGCAGAACTCGGTCATCTCCAAAGTCGTGACAACCAACACGCTGCCTCTCCCGAAGTCGAAGCAGATCGACAAGATCGAAGTTCTCTCGGTGGCCGGCATCATCGCCGATGCGATCGATGCGGTCTTCGAGGACACGTCGGTCAGCGAGATCTTCGACGGCCACAACCAGAGCTGACCGCCTCGACCCGGGGTCAGTGGCCCTGTTCGAGCGACCATCGCCCGACGGCGACGGTTCCTCCGAGGAAGAGTCCGCACCAGAGGCCCGTCCAGACGGCAATGGCCGTAACGGCCCCCGCGGGCCATTCGGGGGGCGCAATGGCGCGTACGACGGCCCACACGGCGGCGATGAACAGAACGATGCCGATGATCGAGCCCGAGATGATGGCCCGTCCGAAGGAGCGATCGGCAGCGTCGGTCGTGGCCGCCGGGGATACCTCGAGCGGCTCGGGAGCAGCAATGCCCGCAACAACCCGGGGTTCGGCGTTCGGGCGGGAGGATTCGATGACCGGCGCTGTCGGCTGCTCGAGAACCTTTGGAACGGTGGCGGTGGATGACATGATTTCCCCCTCGGGGTGCGGTATCGGTGCCTGAAGCATCCCTCCGGAGCCCGTTTCGGGTACAGGGTCGAAGGTCCGATCCGTTGGGGGCAGTCGACCCTCCTGGCACCCCCGAACCAGCGGGTTCGCTCCACCGGGGGAGCGACCGGTAGGATCGCCAGTCGTTTCCGAAACGTTCGCCCCCCGGCGCACCTTGCTGCCGCCGCTTCAGGAGTATCCACCATGGACCAGACCCTCATCGCCACCACCGGACGCATCCCCGGTTCCCGCTCATCCACCCGGATGCGCACCGATGGCCACGTTCCGGCTGTCGTTTACGGCCTCGGCCGCGATGCCGTCTCGGTATCGGTTCCGTGGACCGATCTTCGTCGTGCGCTCAACACCGACGCCGGCCTCAATGCCCTGATCACCATCGACGTCGATGGCACGAAGGATCTTGCGATCGTCAAGGACCTGCAGCGTCACCCCGTGCGCCGCAACGTTCTCCACGTCGACTTCCTGCGCGTCGATCCGAATGCACCCGTCGCTGTCGATGTTCCCGTGATCCTCGTCGGTGAGGCCAAGAAGGTCGAAGGTCGCCGCGGCATCGTGGACCAGCCGCTCAAGTCGCTGACCATCAAGGCCAAGCCGGCCGACATTCCCGATCGCATCGAAGTCGAGATCTCCGATCTCGAAATCGGTACCGTCGTGACCGTCTCCGATCTTGCTCTTCCCGCCGGCGTGGAAACCGAAGTTGATCCGGGCGCACCTGTTGTCGCCGGTATGGCCACCCGCTTCTCCGTCGATCTCGATCACGGTGGCGACGGCTCGACGCTCACCGACGACGGCACCGAAAGCGCTCCCGCCGCCGAGGCTCCCGCCGAGTAAGTGGCCTTCGGTCCGCGCAATTCCGAACCTCGCCGCGGTACTCCTGCGGATCTGCTGGTTGTCGGGCTGGGCAATCCGGGCAAGGAATATGAAGGAACTCGTCACAACGTCGGATTCGACGTTGTCGAACTTCTGGCGCGCCGCCACAACGGCCGCCTGAAGGCTGGGAAAGAACGCGCCCTTGTCGACGAGGTGCGCATCGACGGTCATCGGGTCGCCCTCGCCATGCCGACGACGTTCATGAATCTCTCGGGCGAATCGGTGGCCCCGCTCGTCCGGAGGTTCGGCATCACGGACAACACGGCTCTGGTGGTTGTCCACGACGAACTCGATCTCCCGACCGGCGTGGTCCGGGTGAAAGTGGGCGGAGGCCTGGCGGGCCACAACGGGCTTCGCTCGATCAAGGCCCATCTGCACGCCGATGACTTCGTACGGGTTCGCATCGGGGTCGGCAAGCCGGCCAACAAGGAACAAGGTGCCGATCACGTGCTGAAGCGCGTGGGCAAGGCCGATCGGGAACTTCTGGCCATTGCCGTCGAGATTGCAGCAGACGCGATCGAGTCGATCGTGGGCGAGGGAACCGACGCGGCGATGAACAGCGTCAATGCCCGACCCGCGCCGTGAGCGTCGGCTGAAACCGACGGTTCCGGATCTCAGTAGGGCAGGGGCACCTTGTGGGGAAGCAACTGGTACGCGGGATTCAGGATCGCCAACTGGTGCCGGACTTCAGTGGCTCTGCCCTCGACCACGAGATGCGATCCGAGGTGGACGCCGCCCAGGTGTCTACGGCCGAGGAAGATGATCGTGAGGCCACCGGTCTGATCGGCGAGGGTGAGTTCGAG
>WLFD01000068.1 GCA_009703925.1 Actinomycetota bacterium
ACGGAGACCTTGGTGGATTCGATCGACCACTTGATCTCGAGCACGAGTGTCATGTCACAAGCGTGCCACGGGGATCGGGTGAATCGGTCGTTCTGCGCCATGTTCCACGTCGTCGATGCAACGCGGATCAGTCGGTCGGCGCGAGCAGCCCGAGAGTCGCCCAGACGCGATCGCTCGCTCCGGGTTGGAGCACGGCATCCAGGACATCGAGGACAAGTTCGCGCGGAGGAAGTTCGCCCTGGACCCAGCGGGCGAACATGCCGGCGTCCATCCATGCGGCGGCATCGGTCGAGAGGTTCGGGCACGGTGTGAACCGACTGGTTATGCAGGCAGCGTGGAAACGTTCCCAACCAAGTGACGCTCCGAGCCGTTCGGTGGCGGCCGCGATGTCGGCCGGTGTCGGCACCTCCACTCCGATCCCGGGCCAGAGCCGTTCTGCTCGAGACAACACGGGGGATGTCATCCCGTCGGCGGTTGCAGGATGGAGCGAGACGACCTCGGGCCAGGTGAGACCCGGCGAGAGGGTTGCGGTTTTCGCACACACAGCCAGCCACGAGTCGACGACGAACGCCGTCATCGAGGGCGGGGGCGGTGCGGTGGGAAGTCCGAGGAGTCGTCGACAGGCGTCCGGAACGCGTCCGTCGCGGATTTCCGTGTCGGGGCCGAGGATGAGTCGATCGACAGAAGGAAAGGACAGGACGGTCACTGCGGTGCCGTCGCGGTGGACGATGTGCACCACGTTTCCCGAATGGGCGGTGGCCGGATCATCACCGCGTCGGGCGTGGGCCCCCGCCCGCAGTCCGACCGCGATCCAGTTCGAGGGAATCGCGCGGCCCACGAGTTCGAGGACGGGATCGGGACCGCGCAGTTCGACCAACTCGAGTCGACTCAACGGTGGAGTCGCCGCGTCGAATGCACGGGATGGAAGGCCGATCAACATCGGGGCGAGCGCTTCCGGATGTTGGATGTCGTCGAGAGCGAGGGCGATCCCGAGTATCCGGTCGTCGCGTTGCGGATCGGCTGTCCCGTTGTGGTCTGAGCGGATCGGGATGGGAGGGATCATGGTCGGTGCCTTCTGTCCGTCGGATGGCGACGGCGATCCGGCCGGCCGACGGCCGACGATCGCGAGAGCACGACAAAATGTTCACGACAAAATGTTCACGACAAAATGTTCACGACAAAATGTTCACGACAAAATGTTCACGACAACGATTCGGGTGAATGTCCCGCAGTGAGTGTCGCGGGCTGCGACTCCCGAGACATGGGTCGGGGTGTTCCTTTGCCGTCGGCCGGGGGCCAGCAGATTGTGCCGACGATCAGGAGAGGCGAAGGCGCTGGCGGGGCCAGGGGAACGGGCCCCGGGGAATCGTCTGCAGAAGAATCCGCAACATCTCCGCCGTGACCAACGCGTCGCCGAGCGCCCGGTGTGCGTCGGGATGGGGGATGCCGAGTTCGTCGGCGCACGTGGCCAGAGAATATTTGCGCCGTCCCGGACGGGCGGCCCGCACGAGCTCGAGGGTGCAGAGACCGAAGCCGTTGAGCGGAGGCGCGTCGGCCTCGGCGAATTCGCGGGCCACGAACGCGGCATCGAACGCAAGGTTGTGGGCTGTGAAGATCGTGCCGTCGAGTTGTCGGCGCAACTCGGGGGCGATCTCGAAGAATTTGGGAGCGTCGGCGAGATCGTGCGCGGTGATGCCGTGGATGTGGGTTGGACCGGGATCGCGGCCGGGGTCGACGAGCGACGACCATTCGGAGATCTTCCGGCCCGATGGGGAGCACCGGACCACGGCGATCTCGATGATGCGATCGGCGGCGGTGTTGAGTCCGGTGGTCTCGACATCGAGCACCGCGAACGGTCGACGGGGGGCGCGTCGGCCGTGGCTCTGGAGGCGCATCAGGCGGAGGCCCGAGGATGAATCGGGTCGGGAATTGGTGCGTCGGCCTGATGAAGTCACGCCCCAACCGTAGATTGCGGGTGCGACAGGGGCGCCCGTCAGGTTTCGAGGGGACCGTCGAGGAGTTCGGTGACCACCGCGGCGATCTCGCTCCGCTCGGATCTGGTGAGCGTGACATGCCCGAAGATCGGGTGCCCGCGGAGCGCCTCGATGACCGACACGATGCCGTCGTGGCGACCGACCCTGAGGTTGTCCCTTTGGGCCACATCGTGGGTGAGCACGACCCGGCTTCCGGCTCCGAGACGACTCAGCGCCGTCAGCAGCACGGGGCGCTCGAGATTCTGCGCTTCGTCGATGATCACGAAACTGTCATTGAGGCTCCGGCCGCGGATGTGGGTGAGGGGAAGTACCTCGAGGAGGCCGCGATGCACGACCTCGTCGATGATCTCGGGACCGGTGATGGACTCGAGCCCGTCGAGAACAGCGGCGGTCCACGGGCTCATCTTCTCGAACTCGGAGCCGGGCAGAAAGCCGAGGTCCTGTCCGCCGACCGCGAAGAGGGGACGGAAGACAAGCACCCGCTTGTGTGATCGTTGTTCGAGCACCGACTCGAGTCCGGCGGCGAGGGCGAGCACACTCTTGCCCGTTCCGGCGGGTCCGCCGAGGGAGACGATCCCGATCTCCGGATCGGACAGCAGGTCGATCGCAATCCGTTGTTCGGCGGAACGACCGCGGACATCGAACAGGTGGCCATCGCCGCGCACGAGGTGAAGCGACTTGTCGGAACGGACTCTGGCAATGGCCGATTGCGAACCGGCATGCAGTACGACTCCGGCGTTGCACGGAAGATCCCGTGCATGATCGTCATCGGCCCAGCCGTGTTCGAACAGCTCGTCGATGAGTGAACCGTCGACGTCGAGATCGACTAGGCCGGTCCAGCTGGTGTCGTGCGCGAGTTCGTTGCGGTACTCGTCGGCCTGGAGCCCCACGATCGAAGCCTTGAGTCGCAGGGGAAGATCTTTGGTCACCACGGTCACGTGGTTCCCCTCGGCCGACAACGCGTGCGCGACCGCAAGGATGCGATGGTCGTTCGTGTCACCGGAGAGCGACGGGGGCAACGCGGCAGGATTCTGATTGTTGATCTCGACCCGCAGGGTGCCGCCCAGATCGTTCACCGGAATGGGCTCGGTGAGCGTTCCGTGTTCGACGCGGTAGGACTCGAGTTGGCGCAGTGCCTGTCGTGCCGCCCACCCGAGTTCCGGGTGATTCCGCTTGGACTCGAGTTCGAGGATGACGACGACCGGAAGGACCACCGAATGCTCGTCGAACCGGAGCATCGCCTTCGGATCGGAAAGGAGAACCGAAGTGTCGAGAACGTAGACACGCTGCGGCGGGGTGGTCGGGCACATTTCGGTCACTGGGCTCCCGGAGGGTCGAGTGCGGATGGTGCGATCGACTTCATGGAACACCCTCTGTGCGCCCGACGCGCGGATGGCGAGCGAGATGTCATGCCCCGTTCACGAACGGGAGAATTTCAGATGGCAACCCGCATGGGGCGGCCGAGGCTGTCGACCGAACCGTCACCGAGCACGATCGCCTCGCCGGCCAGCCAGCGGCGTGCGGTCCATGCGATGGCGGCAGCGTCGAGGACATCGTCCGGTGCTGCGCCGGGAAGTCGGCCGGAGAGAAGTCCGGCGCTGTCCGGGAAGACCGGATCGAGGAGCCCCAGGCGTTCGAGACGGCCGGCGACAAGTCGCTTCTTTGTCAGCAACGGCGATCCGGCGAGAGTCGCGAAGACCGATTCCGGATGGGCTTCGACGATCCTGTCGGCGAGGGCGGGATCGAAGGAGCGGTCGACTTGCTCGATCTTGGCGAGGATGTTGAACGCCTGGATGGTGACACCGCGTCCGTCGATGGCGCGGCTGCGCCTGACGGCTTCGGCGTGATCGGCGCTGCCGAGTACCGCACGTACCGGCGCAGGGAAGACCGACGACCCCTTGCGGCCGAGACGGGCGCGGGTTGCGACGTCACACGCCCGGGTGCCCGAATCGGGAAGTCCGATCGGCATGTCGATGGCGACGGCAGCGAACTCCCCGGACCGAACCCGATCGACGATCTCTTCGATCGCAGTCACGATCTCGACGCCGATCAGGGGAGTGCCTGGTCGGGAGTCGGCAACGGCGACCACCCATCCGGTCCGACAGCCGTCGATGCCGGCCACCAGACCGGCCCGCTCCGAGGTGGGAGTCGACGAGCGGGTCGATGAGGGGATCGGATCGGGAGACACGGTTCCGAGGGTGGTTACAGCCCGGTCATGAGCTTGAAGATCTCGCCGGCGCCGACACCGGTCTGCGAACCGACGGCACGGGCGTGATCGTTCATGCGATCGCCGAACCGGATGGCTCCGGTTCCGTCGTCGTCATCGGCGATTCCATGTGTCGTGACGTACTGGCTGCGATGGGCGAGCAGGGCCGTGATCTTCGTATCGACGAATCCGGTGATGTCCTCGACATGGTCGGGCTCATCGGCTTCGAACAGCAGCAGTGCGTCGGGGCGATGCGGATCGGCGTCGTGATGGCGGAAGTAGTGGGGATCGCGTGCGGCGACGATTCCGTCGATGGCCAACCAGCCGGCGTTGCGGTGATCGGGATGAAGCCGGTAGCGCTTCCAAGGATCATGGGCGAGGACGACGTCCGGTTTGAGCGCCCGGATCCAGTACGCCACCTGGTCGCGGACGTGGAGCGAGGGCTGGAGTTCGCCATCGGTGTGGCCGAGCATGACGACCTTGCCGGTGGACCCGAGCAGGCGGGCCGCCTCCATCTGTTCATCCCGTCGTTTCTCGACGAGCGCATCCGAACTCGCGTCGGCATCCCATGTCCCCTTCGAACCGTCGGTCAGAACGAGATGGTTGATGACACATCCGGCGGCGGCCCATTTGGCGAGCGTGCCGCCACATTGAAACTCGCAATCATCGGGATGGGCGACGATAGCGAGTGCCCGCGCCGGTGTCGCGAGGTTGCGGGTTGCGATCGGATCGGTCGGGATGTCACCGACGGGAAGAGGCGATGACGAAGGTTCGGTGGTCATTGACTGGTGCTCCAATCGGGAGTCGACAGATCATCGGGGCGATCGACGTCCCATCCGAGACGCTGATCGCGCACGACGCTGACGTCGAGGTCGAGACGATCCGCTTCCAGGAGATGACGTTTGAACGAGTTGGGACCGTAGGAGAACACGAAACCGCTTGCAGCCGGCACGACCGCGACATTTGTTCCGTCGTCGTGACGATCGGGAACGAGGGTCACACCGGATTCACCGGCGACGATCCCGAGATCGAGGGCGTGAGGGAGATCGGCGTGCGCCACGATGACCCGCTCGACCCCGCGTGCGGCCAGATCGGCAACGCCCTCGTTGACGGCCCCGTTGAGGCCGCGACCGGGTTTCCAGAGGACGCCGGCACCGGCCGAAACCGCCCAGTCGCGCACGGCATCGTCGTCGCACACGACCCAGACGGGAATGGCTTTCGCGGCCAGAACAACCGTTGTCGCCATCGAGCGGGCGAGTTCGGAACGTTCGGCGGGATCGAGCGCCTCGGCGAGACGGGCTTTCGCGTCGGAGAAGGCCTTCACGGGAATCAGGACTGCAGTTTCGATTCCGCGGCTTGGCACGATTCGGAGTGTAGGGGTGCGCCCGGGAAAGGACCCCATGTGACCATGGGGTGGCCATCATCGACCGGACGCGGCGGGCGGTAGCGTCGTCGCCAATGTCTCTTCACGATGATCGACTTTTTCCCTGGTGGCTCGAGCGGCAACTCGACCCCTCGTCACCCGACGCGATCCCCGGTCCCGGTGGATTCCGGAACTCCACCCATCGCAACTGGGCCCTGCTCGGAACTGTCGGCGGGCCGGAACGGGCAGTGATCGATCCGCGGGGTCTGATCACGCCGGTCTTCGGTGGATGGTCTCTCGACTGGTGGGTCGGTGCCGACGACGCTTGGCACCTTCCGTCGCGGACCCACGGGATGAGGCAGGCGCTCGTCGAGGATTCACCCGTCGTCGAAACGACGATGCGGATCCCGAGCGGTGAACTTGTCCATCGGGCATGGGCGGTCGCAGCGGGCGGTGGCGTGCCGAGCGGTGGGGCCGTCATCGTCGAGTTGACGAATTCGTCTCCGGTTCCCGTGGCACTCGCGTTGGCCATCCGACCATTCGGTCCGACGGGGATCGTCCCGATCTCCGCAATCGATCTCGACGGCACCAGCGTGATCGTCGACGGGAGAGTCGCGATGATCCTCCCGAAGTTGCCCTCGCGTCACGCGACCGGATCGGAACGCACGGGCGACTCCTTGCGCCCGACGCTTGACGGAACCGCCACGAATGCCTGGCCTGTCGGCGGCGTCACCTGTGAATCGGGTTCCGCATCGGCGACCATGATCTTTCCCCTCCCGCACACCGCAACGTTGCGCGTGATGCTGCCGCTCGTTCCCGAGGCAGCGTCGTCGGGAACGACAGCAGTTGCAACGACGGTCGAACCTGCGGCGGCACCGGAATCGGCGCGTGTGATCTCGGGTTGGGAAGCACAGTCGCGCCGCGCGCCGCGCCTCGAATTTCCCGATCGGAAGTTCTCGCCGGCCCTCGTCTCGTCACAACGATTCGCGCTTCTTCACGCCGCGGGCGACGACGCCGGTTCGTGGCCACCTGCTCCCGTCGGCGGTCTCGACACCACCGAAATTTGCGTCGCACTCGACCAGCACGGTTTCCACCTCGAGGCGGAGCGGATCCTGCTCGGATTCGCCGATCGTCAGCGACTCGACGGGATGTTCGAAGGGGAGGCCGATCGCACGGACTCGCCCGGGGCGTGGTTGCACGCTGTTGCCGAACACATCCGCCTGAGTGGTGACCCGTCGATCGCCGAAGTACTTGTCGGTCCGGTGGCAAAGGCCGCCCACGCGCTGCGTCGCCGCCAATCCGGGCGGCGGTTCACCCGCAGATCCGGTGGCGAACTCTTCCCGACCGGGACCGGCCCATCGTGGGCGGCGGAGGGAGAGGATCGGCGCGCTCACGACATCGAGTGGGCGCTGCGGGGATTCCTCGACGCGGCGTTCGTCCTGGAGATCGCCGGCCAGAACGATGCGGCGGCCGAGGTCGCATCCTTCGCGACGAGCCTTGCGGAAGCTGTCGCCCTTTCTCCTTCTGTGACAACGATCGAGCCGGTACTCGTGAAGGGCGGTGTCTGGCACGAGTCGGGCAACGCAGGGCTGAGTCCGCGGCGCACGGCCATGCTCGGAATGCAACGGCTGGACGACGGAGACGTCAGCGCATTCGATCAACTCTCATGGCTGCTCGACACCGGCGCCCCTCTGGCGACCTGGCCCGAGTTCGTGCATCCCCGGACCGGAGGCGGATGCGGCGGTGATGGTCATCACGGACCGTCGACGGCTGCGTTCCTGCGATTGGCCCGCACACTCGCGGTCATCGAACGCCCGGATGGTCTGCACGTGCTTCCGGTCGTTCCCGATGCCTGGTTCGGACAGAGCATCGAGATCCATGACCTGCCGACGCAGCACGGACTGCTGTCCCTCGCGGTGCGCTGGCACGGTGAACGTCCGGCGGTGTTGTGGGATGTCGAACCCCACAATGACGGACGAGTCTCCGATCTTGTGGCCGGGCAGGTGCCGTTCCGCCTGTCGGTCCCCGGTCTCGATCCGGGATGGTCGACGAGCGAGCGTCGGGGCGAAGCCCTGCTGGCAGCGCCGATCGCCCGTGTGTCACCGACGGACACCGACACGGGGGAACTTCTCGAGTCGGGAGAGCTCCCGGAGTCGGGTGGCGAAGGCCCTTCCATCAGCAACGCCGATGGGGGAAACTCCTTTTCGTGAGCAACAGTGGGGGATCCGGGGCGCAGGATGAATTCGTCACGGCGCAACGCGCCCTGCAGCCGTTCCTCGCCGACGACGAGGCCCGCTTCGGTCTCGACGACCTTGCCCGCTACTCCGGAATCGATCAGGAACAACTGAGCCAGTTCTGGCGCGCTCTGGGGTTTCCCAATCCGCGTCCCGGCGAGCAACTGTTCACATCCTCCGATGTGGAGATGCTCTCGACGCTCGTCGGACTCATCGCCGAGGGCGCCATCGAGCCCGGTGCGGCCAAGCAGATGGCGCGCGTGATCGGCTCGTCGCTCGACCGCATCGCATCGGCCCAGATCGACGCGTGGTTGCGCGGAGCCCAGTTGGCGGAGGACAGCGAACAGGCGGCGGCACGTTCTGCGGAGATGGCCGCGTTGCTCCCGCGCGTGCTCGAGCTGGTCTGGCGCCGTCGACTCGTGGCCGAGGCGCGGCGCCGATTGACCCGCGCCGGCGGCGAGGGACCCGAAGCCACCCTGTGTGTCGGATTCGCGGATCTTGTCGGCTTCACCGCTCAGACACAACAGCTCGACGCGACAACGCTTGCCGACGTTGTCGGAAGATTCGAATCCATCGCCTACGACGTCGTGGGTCACCTTGGCGGCCGAGTGGTGAAGACAATCGGTGACGAGGTGATGTTCGTCAATGACGATGTCGCAGCTGCCTGTCGAACTGCTCTCGAACTCGCCCGTCGTTACCGCGAGGACGAGGCGCTTTCCGATGTCCGGGTGGGTCTCGCCCTCGGCCCGGTACTTGAACGCGATGGCGATGTCTTCGGCCACACGGTGAATCTCGCCAGTCGGGTTGTCACGGTGGCGTACCCGGGCTCGGTCATCGTGTCTCCCGAGATCCACGACTTCGTGCAGGACGACGAACGCTTCACGTTCACGTCGCTTCGCAGCCACTATCTGAAAGACATCGGTCGCGTTCCGCTCTGGCGCATGCGACTCGCCGGCGATGTGGACGAGGGCCCATACCAATCGGCCCGCATCGACCGGTCGGCACGTCGGAAGTTGCTCCAACGGCGCTGGGAAGAGCGCAACCGCGGTTTTCAGGACAGCGGCACAGACGTGGCCGCCGCTCTGCTCGCCGACACCGGGGACCTTCCCGGACGACTTCCGGCGGTGCTGACCGGCACGGCGTCGGCTGAAGTGATGCAGGGCCTCGTCGAGGACCCGACCTCCGACGAGCTCGATGCTCTCGCCGCTGCGATCCTCGCGTCGGACATCGATCCCGAACTTCAGCTCGACCTTCTTACCGAGATCGAAGCCGCGAGCACGCTTCGCCAACTCGAACTCGAGGCAGATCACAAGGCCGAGATCGCCGATCGCGAGGCCGAACAGGAACTCCGACGGATCGAGCACGAAACGGCCCGGACGTTGGAGGGGATCGAGGCGGATCATCGTCGGCGGGTGGCGGAGGCGATTTCCCGGGCAACGGAGCAATCGCGTCTGGTGGACGAGCGGGCGATCCGACGAATCGACCAGGCCGCCGACGAGGCCGAACGCAAGGCGGCGCAGGCCACCCGCGACGCCCGAGCCAACGCGCGCAGATCGGCCCGGCAGCGGGCACAGCGTCGCGGACGTTCCTGAGCGGCACCGAGACCCTTCCGCGAAGTCCGGTTGCGGGTCCGTCTCGGTCCGGTTTCGATCCGGCAATCGTCCCCCGGCCCGGAACCGTGCATGTGTCCCCAGTCACGCCTAAGGTGGCGTACAGCGGGGTGCCGAGGGGCTCCCGACAATCAACCCGTCGGCTCTGGCCGAAGGAGGCGCACAGATGGCATCGCGAGCAGGTACCCGTCGTTGGGTACGACTCACCGGAGTGGTGATGGCTCTTGGACTTGTTCTGGCCGCATGCGGTTCGGACTCCAGCAGCACGGACAACAACTCCGGAAATACGACCGACGTGACGATCAAGGCTTCGGGTCCGCCCAAGTCGGGTGGATCACTGACCTACGCCCTTGAAGCGGAGAGCGATGGGTTCAACCCCACCACGAACCGTTGGGCCATTTCCGGCAACATGGTCGGAAACGCGGTGTTCGACCCGTTGGCCGCCTACGACATCAATGGCAAGCCGCAGCCGTATCTGGCCAAGTCCTTCACCCCCAGCGCCGATTTCAAGACCTGGACGATCGAACTTCGTCCGGGTGTGAACTTCAGCAACGGCACGCCTGTTGACGGCGCTGCGGTCAAGAACGATCTCGATGCAGTCCGCAAGTCGGCTCTCGTCGGCGCCACGTTGGCGAACGTCGCTTCGGTCGAGATCAATGCGGCCAACCCGCTTTCGCTCACCGTGAACATGACCGATCCGTGGGCATCGTTCCCGGCTCAGCTCACGACCCAGGTCGGCTACATCGCCGCTCCGGCCCAGCTTGCTGCCGCCGGTGCCGACTCATCGCGTCTGCCGATCGGCTCGGGTCCGTTCATCCAGAAGGAATGGGTCCCGGACAACCGTTGGACCGGAACCAAGAACGCCAACTACTGGCGCACGGATGACGCGGGCAACAAGCTTCCGTACCTCGATTCGCTCGAGTTCCGCCCGATCGTCGATCCCCAGAACCGTGTCAACGCCCTGGTGAGTGGCGACGTGCAGATGATGCACACCACCGACTGGCCCGCGATCGCCAAGCTTCAGTCCGAAGCGGCTGCCGGAACGATCCAGTTCGTGGCCGATCCGACGGAGACCGAAGAGAGCTTCCTGATGTTCAACACATCGAAGGCTCCCGTGAACGACGTGCGGGTCCGCAAGGCGCTCGCACTCTGCACGGATCCTGCGGCAGTGATCCTGGTCAGCGACACGCCGGCGGAACGTATCGCCGACAGTCAGTTCACCCCGGATTCGCCGTGGTATGCGAACACCAACTTCCCGAGGAACGATGTTGCCGCCGGCAAGGCGCTCATCGATCAGGTGACGGCAGAGACGGGTCCTGTCACGGTGACGCTCACCACGACACCGGTTCCGGCCAACGTCGCCACCAACGAGCTTCTGGCTCAGCAGTGGAAGAACTGTGGTGTCACCACGAACCTCACGACCACCGAGCAGAGCAAGTTCGTCTCTGACGCCGTGACCGGTCAGTACATGATCAACCTGTGGCGCCAGTTCGCCGCATCCGATCCTGACGGTGACTACGTGTGGTGGACCGGCAAGAACGCCACCGGTCCGTTGGCACTCAACATCGCCCGTCTGCAGGATGCACAGATCGACGCCGCACTCAACAAGGCTCGTGCATCCAATGATCCGGCGGTCCGCAAGCAGGCCTACATCGACCTGCAGGCCCGTCAGACCGAACTCGTTCCGTACATCTGGCTCGCACACTCCCAGTGGGCGATCGGTGCAGCGAAGAACGTCCGCAACCTCACGAACGTGACGTTGCCGGACGGCTCGGCCGCCGCTCCGTTCCAGGCTGGCAACGAGCGTCTCGTACAGACCTGGATCGACAACTAGATCCCGGTCACCACACTTGTTGAAGGGACCCGGCGCTTCGGCGCCGGGTCCCTTTGCGTTACGGTCGGACGATGGAACCGGATGTGCCCCGTTGAGGGCGGCGTTGCGGGCGAAGGCCCCGACGCTGTCTCGGGAGAAGGAACTCTGGGCACAGGGTCACGAGATCGTCGTCGGAATCGACGAAGTGGGGCGCGGGTCGTGGGCGGGACCACTTGTCGTCGGCGCGTGTGTGGCTCCGCACGATCGACGGCTGAACGGGGTCAGGGATTCGAAAATGCTGAACGAATCCGAGCGCGAGGCGATGTACGACCGCGTTGCGGAATGGAGTCGCCTGTGGTCGCTCGGCATCGTGACGCACGACGAATGCGATGAACTCGGCATGTCCGCCGCTCTGCGCCTCGCCGCCCGCCGGGCGATCGACGGGCTGGGAGCGGTTCCGGACCGCGTTCTGCTCGACGGGTCGTGGGACTTCGTCGGTGGTGGGATCACCGAGACGATCGTGAAGGGCGACACGAAATGCGTGTCGATAGCGGCGGCATCGATCCTCGCCAAGGTCGGCCGCGACCGGATGATGCGGGCCGAGGCCGAGAACTTCCCGGCGTTCGAGTTCCAGGCGAACAAGG
>WLFD01000069.1 GCA_009703925.1 Actinomycetota bacterium
CCAACGAAGACTTCTTCCTTGCTGTCGACGGGTTGTTCATCGTGGCCGACGGTATGGGTGGCCATCAGGCCGGTGAAGTGGCGAGCCGACTCGCCGTTGAGACCGTTCGCGAGGAGTTCGATTCGGCCGGCACCGACGTGCTGGTCTCCGCGGTCGAGAAGGCGAACCGGGAACTGGTTTCGCGCTCGACCGATGATCCCGATCTTGCCGGTATGGGCACGACCCTCTGTGCAATGGCGCTTGTCGACATCGGCGGACGCGACGCCGTCGGAGTCGTCAACGTCGGCGATTCGCGTCTGTATCTGCTCAGCGAAGGGGAACTCCGACAGATCACCGAGGATCACAGCCTCGTGGCGACGCTCGAGCGACAGGGTCGGATCACCGCCGCCGAAGCGGCGGTCCATCCCCAGCGCAACATCCTCACGCGGGCTCTCGGAATCGACGGAACCGTGATGGTCGACTCCTGGGAGATCATCCCCGTTGTCGGCGATCGCTATCTGCTCTGCAGCGATGGTCTGTTCAACGAGGTCGACGAGAACCGGATCTCTGCGACGCTGCGACAACTCGCCGATCCGGGCGAGGCAGCCCGCGAACTCACCCGTCTGGCCAACGAGGGCGGCGGCCGCGACAACATCACCTGCGTCGTCGTCGATGTGAGCGATGACACGGGCCGCGATACCGACCGCGATGTTGTCGGTCGGGTTCTGTCGGCACACACGGGTGGTGACATCCCGATTGACGCACCTGCGACCAACTCGGCGCAATCAGGTGCTGATCAACAGATCAAGCCGAAAGTGCGGCAGGCCGGTCAGACCCTGCGGTCGCGGTACACGTGGCGGGTTGGCGCATTCCTCGGCGCGTTGCTCGCCATCGTCCTGTTCGGTCTCGGTTTCATCGTCTGGACGGGAACCAACACCTGGTACGTCGGGGTCGAAGGTGATTCGGTCGCGATCTTCCGTGGCAAGCCGGGTGGACTCCTCTGGATCGACCCCGAACTGTCCGAGATCACCGCACTTCCGCTGGCGGATGTTCCGGCTGCGTCGCTTGCGGCGGTCACCGCCGGCGTCGAGGAACCGTCGCAGTCGGCCGCCCGTCGCTACGTGGCGAACCTCATCGAACAACACGACCGGGCCACATCATCGACATCGACGGCCTCGACCAGCTCGACAAGTTCGATGGCAACGACCACCACGACAGTCGGTTAGCCGCCCATGACCAATCGGCGAAACACCGAGCTGGGCCTGATGCTTCTCGTGGTGTTCATCACCGCGGGGGCGTATGTGCTGGCGAGCCTCGGCGCCGATGCGCAGATTCCCGCCAATGTGGTTCCCTTTCTGCTCATCGTCCTCGGTCTCCTTGTCGGCGCGCATGTCGCGGTCCGCAAGCTCGCACCGAACGCGGATCCGATTCTCCTTCCGATGGTCGCGCTGCTCAACGGTCTCGGATACGTGGTGATCGCCGGCCTCAACGAGAAGCTCGCGGCAGCGCAGGCGTCCTGGACTGCAATCGGGATCATCGGGTTCGTCGCCACGTTGTGGATCGTGAAGCGGCCTCGCGATCTCGAGCGGTACCGGTACACGTTCGCGTTGCTCGGCATCGTCCTGCTGCTGCTTCCATTGGTTCCGGGCATCGGCAAGTCGGTCGGCGGCAGCCGCATCTGGGTGAGCCTCGGTCCGGTCAACTTCCAGCCCGGCGAGATCGCCAAGGTCGTGCTGGCGATCTTCTTCGCCGCGTATCTGGCCGATCAGCGCGAACTCATCGCCACCAGCCAGTGGAAGGTCGGCCCGTTTCGACTTCCCGATCCGAAATACCTCGGGCCGGTATTGATCGCATGGGGATTCACGCTCGTCGTGATGTTCTACGAGAAGGATCTCGGCTCCTCCCTGCTGTTCTTCACGTTGCTTCTGGTGATGGTGTGGGTAGCGACGCAGCGAACATCGTTCCTCGTGATCGGCTCGGGCCTGTTCGCGGGTGGCGCGTGGTTCGCATGGAAATCGTTCGATCACGTCCAGTTGCGTGTCGACATCTGGCTCGATCCCTGGAAGGACCCGAGCGGCTCCGGATATCAGATCATCCAGGGCATGTTCGCCATGGCATTCGGGGGAGTGACGGGTACCGGGCTCGGCCTCGGCGGGAACGTGCGCATCCCCGCCGCCGAGAACGACTTCATCTTCGCGGTCATCGCCGAAGAACTCGGACTTTTCGGTGGCGCACTCGTGATCATGGCTTACATGTTGATCGTCGGATCGGGACTCAGGATCGCATCCCAGGCTGAACATGCCTTCGACAAATTGCTGGCAACGGGACTTTCGCTGCTCGTCGGGTTGCAGGCATTCATCATCCTCGCCGGCGTGCTGAGGGTTCTTCCGCTCACGGGTGTCGCCCTGCCCTTCATCTCCTACGGCGGTTCATCGCTTGTTGTGAACTATGTATTGCTGGCACTGCTGTTGCGCATCAGCGATCAGAACGTCCGCAAAGCGCAGATGCCCGACGCGGCAGCGATCGTGGCCCGATGAATCGCAACATCGCTCGTCTGGGAATGGCGATGGTCGTTCTGTTCCTGATCCTGTTCGCCAAACTCAACTGGATCCAGGTCGTTGACAAACAGAGTCTCGATGACAATCCGCTGAACACGGCGCAAGTCCGTCGCGATTTCAACCGGCCCCGCGGCTCGATCTCTACCGCCGACGGAGCGCTTCTGGCCCAGAGCGTGGCGAACCCCGATGCCTCGTCGGAATTCGATCGCATGCGGGTGTACCCGGAAGGCGACCTGTTCGGACATGTCACCGGTTTCTTCTCCTTCCGGTTCGGTTCCACGGGCGTCGAGCGCCAGTACTCGTCGGAACTGTCAGGTACGACCTTCAACCAGCAGGTCCGCGGTTTCTCCGATTTGTTCGTGGCCAGCGAGAACGTCGGAAACGTCACGCTGACAGTCCGGAAGGATGTGCAGCAGGTGGCGCGCGACTCTCTCGGGAATCGCGCCGGGTCCGTTGTGGCACTGGATCCGCGCACGGGCGAGATCCTCGCGTTCTGGAGCGACCCTTCGTACGATCCGAATCTCATCAGTTCTCTGGACAAGACGGTTTCCGAAACGGCGTGGAAGACGCTCAACGCCGCCCCCGGCCAGCCGATGCGAGCACATCAGTATCAGGATCGCTACTTCCCGGGTTCGACGTTCAAGGTCGTCACCGCCGGGGTCGGGCTGGAATCCGGATCGGTCACCAACACGAGTCCGAGTTATCCGTTCGTGAGCGGCTACACCCCGAAGAACACCGATCTGGCCATCAAGAATTTCGGTGGCGAGATCTGTGGCGGAACGTTGCCGGAAATCCTGAAGATCTCCTGCAACTCGGCCTTTGCCGAGATGGGGGCGGAAACGATCGGACCGGTGGACATGGTTGCCGGTGTCGCCAGATGGGGCTTCAACGATGTGCCCCCGATCGACCTGCCGGATGCTGTCCGCTCGGTGTTCCCGACCGATGTGGGGAACGACCCACCGAAGTTGGCTCAGTCGTCGATCGGCCAGAACGATGTTCAGGCAACGCCGCTCGAGATGGCGCTCGTGGCCGCCGGCGTCGCCAACAACGGGATCATCATGAAGCCGCATGTGTTGCTCGAGGTCCGCGATTCCCAGGGGAACGTCATCGACAGCTACAAGCCCGGTAGTTGGCTGAAGCCGATGTCGCCACTGAACGCGTCGATTCTGCGCGAGGACATGCTGGGTGTCGTGGCTGGCGGTACGGCCACCGGAATCCAGATTCCCGGCTACGAGGTCGGCGGCAAGACCGGCACCGCACAGCTGGGAACGACGCCGCCGCGCAGCCATACCTGGATGATCGGTTTCGCCGGTCCCCCCGGGCAGCCGGCGACCGTGGCGATAGCGGTTGTGGTTCTCGATCAGCCGGCGACCAACGAGGCGACGGGCGGCGTGATCGCAGCCCCGATCGCACGGGCTGTCCTTCAGGCGGCTCTCGCCGCCCAAGCCGGACGTTGACGCGGCAATTCCGCCGCCGACGAGGTGCAAGCCCGGCGGACTGCTTCGAAAGTAGAGTTGTAGTTGTATGACTGACACCCCGGCTGGACCCACAATCTTCAACGATCGATACGAGCTGCACCGAAAGCTCGCCCGCGGGGGCATGGCCGACGTCTATCTCGCCCGCGACCTTCTCCTCGATCGACCGGTCGCCGTCAAGGTGCTCTTCCCCGAGCACGCCCGCGACGACGCATTCGTCGAGCGCTTTCGCCGCGAGGCACAAGCTGCCGCGAACCTCAACCACCCGAACATCGTGGCTGTCTATGACTGGGGCCAGCAGTACGGCACCTACTTCATCGTCATGGAGTACGTGGAGGGCCGCCCGCTCTCGGAGATCATCCAGACCGAAGGTCCGCTTCACCCCAACCGTTCGGCGGAGATCACGGCCGATGTCGCCGCCGCTCTGGCGTTCGCCCATCGCAACGGCGTCGTTCACCGCGACGTGAAGCCCGGAAACATCCTGATCACTCCCACCGGTCAGGTGAAGGTCGCCGACTTCGGTATTGCGCAGGCCACGTCGACCGGTGATGCGTCGGTGAATCTCACGCAGGCCGGTGCCGTCATGGGTACCGCCACCTACTTCTCGCCCGAACAGGCCCAGGGTCATGCGGTCGATCCGCGTTCGGATCTCTATTCGCTCGGCTGTGTGCTCTACGAGATGCTGACGGCGCGACCGCCGTTCACCGGTGACTCGCCTGTCGCTGTCGCATACAAGCATGTGCAGGAGCAACCGCTTCCGCCGAGTCGCATCAACTCGAACGTTCCGTCATCGCTCGAAGCGATCGACATGAAACTCCTCAACAAGGATCCGTTCCTCCGCTATCCCTCGTCGGAGGATCTGCGTTCCGATCTGCGACGCTTCCTCGAAGGTCAGCCGGTCTCGGCGGCAGGTCTTGCCGGCGCTGCAGCAGGGGCAACTATCGCCACCGGTGTTGCCGGTGATGCGACAACCGCAGTTCCCACAACGATGATCGCCGGTGGTGGGCCGCTCGGTCCGGACACGACTGCTCTTCCCCAGGCGACGCCTCCGAAGAAGAATCGCACCGGTCTCTACATCGGGCTTCTCGTCGGATTGCTCGTCGTCATCGGCGGAATCCTGCTGTTCGTCGGTTCGAACATGGGCAAGTCGACGGCACAGGTCGACGTTCCCGACGTCACCGGGCAGAACGTTGTCGATGCCACGAACAACCTGCGCAATCAGGGTTTCAAGGTCACGGTGAAGAACCAGACCAACGACACCATTCCGCTCAATCAGGTGTTCGAGCAGAACCCCAAGGGCAACACGAAGGCCGACAAGGGCGCAACCATCGAGATCGTCGTGAGTGGTGGTGTCGGCGACGCGAAGGTTCCCGATGTCGTCGGACGCACACAGGCCGCCGCCGAGTCGTTGCTGAAGACGAGTGGCTTCATACCCGAGGTCAAGGAACAGGCGAGCGACACCATTCCGGTCGGTCAGGTCATCAGCCAGAACCCGACTTCGAACACGATGGCCACGAAGAACTCGATCGTGCAGATCACGGTGTCGAGCGGCCCCGGTCAGGTCGAGGTTCCGAACAACCTGATCGGACAGAACGCGGCGACTGCATCGAATCAACTCGGACAGCTCGGGTTCAAGGTGACCACCACCCAGCAGTCGTCGACGACGGTTCCGTCGGGATCGGTGATCAGCACCAACCCCGGTGGCGGCACGATGCTCGCCAAGGGTGCCACCGTTGCCCTCGTCGTCTCGAGCGGCCCTCCGGCCACCACAACGTCGACGTCGACTTCGACGACGACGACGACCACCGCTCCCTGAGCACTCCGTAATGCCGATGCTGCGGGCGTCGGTTTTACGCGGGTGGAGCTAGTTGCCGCAGCGCTCGAGGAAGTTTCCGACGAGCTGATGGCCGCCGACAGTGAGGATCGACTCGGGGTGGAACTGGACGCCTTCGACGTCGAACTCCCGATGGCGCAGACCCATGACGAGTCCGTCCTCGGTCTGCGCGGTGATCTCGAGCACGTCGGGAATCGAACTGCGCTCGACGACGAGTGAGTGATAGCGGGTCGCTTCGAACGGATCGGGCAATCCGGCAAAGACCCCGACGCCGCTGTGCGAGATGAGCGAGGTCTTGCCGTGCATGATCTGTGGCGCACGCACAACGTCGCCCCCGTAGACCTGCCCGATGCACTGGTGACCGAGACAGACGCCGAAGATCGGAATCTTCCCGCCGAGTCGAACGATGACCTCGTTCGAGAGGCCGGCATCTTCGGGGCGGCCCGGTCCGGGGCTGATCAGGATTCCGTCCGGGGCCAGATCGACGATCTGGTCGATCGACAGGGCATCACTGCGGTGCACGATCGGCTCGGCCCCCATCTCGCCCAGGTACTGGACGAGGTTGAAGACAAACGAGTCGTAATTGTCGAGAACGAGAATTCGTGCGGCCATCGGACGCCGACCCTATCGCTCCGGTCCCGGAGGTCGTTCACGACTTTGCTGACGGAAACCGGCGAACCCGGTTCGTGCCGGACCGCTACGATCACATTCGAAATGGCCAACGAAAAGCGATCCTCGAAAAAGACCGGCGGCGGCCGCGTGACTCCCAAGAAGTCCGCCCGGACCGACGCCACCCCGGGTACCTCGGCGGGTTCTCCCGGAGCCTCGACCCGTTACACGCCCCCGGCCCCGCGCTCGCAGACGATGAGTGCCCGATGGGTGCCGATCGTGATGCTGATCCTGTTCGGCCTGGGTCTCCTGATAATTTTCCTCCACTATGTCGATCTGCTGATTCCCGGGGCAACGAGCAACTGGTGGCTCCTCGGTGGCCTCGGCTGCATACTCGCCGGCATAATCACGGCCACGCAGTATCGCTAGCTGGGCTTTTACCGGATTCTTCCGGTTGGTGGGGATGTGGACAGGACCTGTCCGACAAGTTACACAGGCGTAACCCTCCCCAATGCTGTCCACAGGCTGGGGACAACCGTGACCTTCGGCTTTCCGCTGGTCAGATCTCTTCGACCGGGGCCATGAGAGTCATCTCGTCCTGGCAATGGCGGGGCGGCTCGGGATCCTCGTCGGGAGCGGCGGTCATCCGCAGTTCCGCCCCGCAGATGTCACAGCGATAGCCGATCTTGACCTTGCGCATCTCGCCGGAGGGAAGCGGTTCGGGGATGGGTCGGGCCAGTCCGCCGAGCATCAACACGCCCGTGCGGAGGATCAACCAGGCCGCACCGGCGGCGATGACAACCTGCCAGAAGTGGAAACCCGAATAGATCGCCAGAATCGCGCCGAGGACGACAAGACCGTTGATCACCCGATGCTTCATGCTTCGACTCCTTGGACGGGAACGTTCGGACAGAGGCTAGAGCGACCGCCGGGGGTTCCGTGGCGCGACGTTCGTCTAACCGAGGCGTTCGATGATCGTCGCGTTCGCCAAGCCGCCGCCCTCGCACATGGTCTGAAGGCCGAACCGGCCGCCGGTGCGCTCGAGTTCGCAGAGCAGGGTGCCGAGCAACTTGGTGCCCGACGCGCCGAGTGGATGTCCGAGGGCGATGGCGCCGCCGTTGACGTTGACCTTGTCCATGTCGGGATGGATCTCGCGTTCCCATGCGAGCACGACGGAGGCGAAGGCTTCATTGATCTCGATGAGGTCGATGTCGTCGATCGAGAGGCCGGCCCGGGCCAGGACCTTCTGCGTCGCCGGAATGGGACCGGTGAGCATGATGCGCGGGTTGACGCCGGCGAGCGAGAACGAGTGGAAGCGGGCCCGGGGGGTGAGACCGAGTCGGGCGGCTGCGCTCTCGCTCATGATCAGGGCGGCCGACGCGCCGTCGGTGATCTGTGACGAGTTGCCTGCGGTCACGAGTCCTTCGGGGAGGAATGCCGGCTTCAGCTTTCCAAGACTTTCGGCAGTCGTTTCGTCGCGGATGCCTTCGTCGGCGGAAAGAAGGCCATCCGTCGGAATCATCTCGCCGGAATCCTTGTCGCGACGTTTCGTCTCGACCGGGTGGAGTTCGCGTTCGAAGCGACCTTCGTCCCGGGCGCGTGCAGCCCGCTGTTGCGACTGCGCCGAATACGCGTCGAGTTCGTCGCGCGTGATTCCCCACTGCTCGGCGATCAGTTCGGCGGAGAGGCCTTGGGGAATGAGGCCGCCTTCGTCGGCGTAGCGCGCCTCGACCCGGGGCCCGAACGGAAACCCGACGCCCTTGCCGAAGCTCGCCCCCATCGGCACGAGGCTCATCACTTCGACGCCGGCGGCGATCACGATGTCGTGCACCCCAGCCATGATCGACTGCGCTGCGAACGCCGCGGCCTGTTGTGACGAACCGCATTGGCGATCGATGGTTGTCGCCGGAACAGATTCGGGGAACCCGGCGGCGAGTGCGGCATTGCGGCCGATGTTGAGCGATTGTGCGCCGACCTGGCTCACGCAGCCCATGAGCACATCCTCGACGAGAGCGGGATCGAGATCGTTGCGCTCGACGAGCGTGGCGAGCAGTTCCCCGGCAAGATCCGCCGGGTGCCATCCGGAGAGCGATCCGTTGCGCTTGCCACCGGGAGTGCGGATCACATCGACGATCACTGCGTCAGGCATCGGATTCTCCAAAGGTCGATCGGGTCGGGCGTCCGCGCCGGGGCGCGGCCTGAATCACAGCGTGCCAGAGTCGCGCTGGGCCTGCACGGGGTCGGCGGCATCCCAGAGCAGTTCGATCTCCTCGAGGGTGCGGCCTTTGGTCTCGGGGACCTTTTTCCAGATCCACACGTAAGCGACGACGGCGAAGGCGGCGAACAACCAGAACGTCGTCGACGTGCCGATCGAGTCGATCAGGGTGAGGAAGAACTGGCTGACCAGCCATGCCGCGCCCCAGTTTGCGGCGGTGGCGATGGCAACGGCTCGACCCCGCACGCGGCTCGGGAAGATTTCGTTGATCACGGTCCAGACGACGGGTCCGAGCGAGAAAGCGAACGAGGCGATGAACACCACCAGCGCAACGAGTGTGACGATGCCCGCAGTGGTCGGGCCGCCGGTTCCGGCGCCGGACGTATCGGCGTCGCCCATGAACTTGAACGCGATGCCGACAGTGGTGAGGCTCACGGACATCCCCACGAGGCCGACGAACAGCAACGGTCGACGACCGAAACGATCGACGTAGGCGACGGCGATGAAGGTGGCGAGCACGTTCACGCCACCGATGGCCCAGGTGGTGGCCGACGCCTGGTCAGCGGGAGTGGAGAAGCCAGCTTGGGCGAAGATCTTGTCGGCGTAATAGATGATGGCGTTGATGCCGGTGATCTGCTGGAACACCGCGAGACCGACTCCGACCATCAGCGGTTTGCGCAGCGACTTCGAGAAGACCTCGCTCCAGGTGGCGCGGTTCTCGTCTTCCGCTCGTGCGGAAGTTTCGATGTCGTCGAGTTCGAGTTTGGGATCGACATCGGGCTGAATCTTGAGGAGCGCCTTCTCGGCGTCGCCGCGGCGGTTCACCTTGATCAGCCACCGGGGAGTATCCGGCATCGGCACGATGACGATGAGGAGCAGTACTGCGGGAACGGCGGAGACGCCGAGCATGAGGCGCCACGAACTGCCGTTGGTCAGGGCCTGATCGACGAGGTAGGCGATGAAGATGCCCATCGTGATGGCGAGTTGGTAGGTCGAGACGAAGCGGCCGCGGAGGTGACTCGGGGCCTGCTCCGCGGCGTAGAGCGGGGCGGCCACCGATGCGACGCCGACACCGAATCCCACCACGAGTCGACCGATCACGAGTACCGAAGTCCCCGGAGCGAGGGATTCGAGAAGCGCCCCGAGAGTGAACAGCCCGGCAGCCAGCATGATCGTGATCTTCCGGCCGATCCGGTCGGCGAGAACACCGGCCACGAGTGCGCCGAACAGGGCGCCGAGCGTGACCCAGCTGGTGATGATCTCGGTCATCGTGTTGCTGGTGTTGAACGATTTCTGGATGCCCTCGAGTGCGCCGGCGATGACGCCCTGGTCGTAGCCGAAGAGCAAGCCCGACAACATGATGACGGCACCGACCATCAGCAGCCACGGCCCGACCCGGGTTCGCGATGTGGTTGAACCGGATTCCGATGGAACAGTCACGTCGATTTCCTCCAGGACTGGCGTGGCGCGAACGCTAGACGGCTCGACCCGATCGGAACGGTTTCGTCCGATCAGCGCAGGTTCCACCGGAGGATCGCCGCGTTCTCGCGTTCCCATCCGAGAATGCTCAACGTTGCCGGGTCGAGCACGAAACGGCGTCCCTCGACGGGAGCGAGGTCACACCAGCGGGCGGTGAGCACGCGGAGTACGTGGCCGTGGGCGAAGACGGCGACATCTCCGTCGGCGGCGCGCGCCCTCCCGATCACCCGATCGACGCGAACGGCGACGTCGGCGAGCGTCTCCCCGTTCGGGCAGTCGCCCGACCAGACGGACCAGCCCGGAACGGTCTCGCGGATCTCGGCAGTGGTGATTCCCTCGTAATCCCCGTAGTCCAATTCGAGAAGATCGGGATCGTCTTCCGCCTGATCGCCGAGGCCGGCGAGCTCACAGGTACGACGGGCACGCTGCAGCGGACTCGTGAGGACGAGGGCGAAGCGCTCCCGCTCGAGGAGGAGTCCCGTGGAGCGGGCCTGCTCCTCTCCCTCCGGGACGAGCGGAATGTCGGTGAGCCCCGTGTGGCGACCGTTCTTGCTCCACTCGGTGGCGCCGTGGCGAATGACGTAGAGGTTCGATGCCATGGGTGCCGCGTCAGCCTTCGGACGGAACGGGAGGCTCCTGCGGCCAGCCGCCGAACTCCTGCGTCAGTTTCCGCCCGCCCGAGGGTCCCCATGATCCCTGGTCGTAGCGTTCGACGGGCGGGACATCGGTGAGGATCTTCTCGACGATTCGCCACGACTCGAGAACAGAGTCCTCGCGGGCGAAGAGCGTGGGATCGCCCTTCATCGCTTCTTCGAGCAGCAACTCGTACGGCTCCGGTCCCGTGTCGGCTCGTTCGTCGGGCGGCGGCGCCAGCGTGACCGCCGACGGCATCATCGTCTCGCCGGGCTCCTTGTGGAGCCACGTGATGGCCGCGAAGTTCTCCGGCTTCACCTCGATGCGGATCGAGTTGTTCGGGACGTGGGAGTGCTCGTCGATCCAGAGCGGGCGGGGAGGGCTCTTGAACTCGATCGTCATCTCGGTGACCGTCTCGCCGAGGGATTTGCCGGCACGCAGAAAGAACGGGACACCGCTCCAGCGGGGTGAATCGATGTCGAGCCGGAAGGCGGCGTAGGTCTCGGTGTCGGAATCGGCCTTCACTCCCTCGACGTCGAGGTAGCCGTTGTACTGGCCACGTACGAAGTTCTCCGGTTCGACGGCCCGACAGGCTTCGAGAACCTTGGCCTTCTCGTCGCGCAGCGAACGCGAGTGTTCGTTGACCGGTTGCTCCATCGCCAGCAGCGCAACCATCTGCAGAAGATGGTTCTGTACGACATCGCGCAGTGCCCCGACCGAGTCGTAGAAGGCGCCACGATCTTCGACGCCAAAAGATTCCGACATCGTGATCTTCACGGAGCACACGAAGTTCCGGTTCCAGAGCGGTTCGACGATTGCGTTCGCGAACCGCGTGACGAGCAGGCTCCGGAGCGCTTCCTTGCCGACGAAATGGTCGATTCGGAAAATCGCCGATTCGGGAAAGTGCTCGTGGAGGGTCGCATTGAGTTCGACGGCCGACTCGTAGTCGCGGCCGAAAGGCTTCTCGATGATGAGGCGGGCGCCGCTGTCGAGTCCGGCGGCCGCGATTCCGTTGGCGACTGTCGCGAACATCGAGGGCGGAATGGCGAAGTGGAAGATCGGATGTTGGGA
>WLFD01000007.1 GCA_009703925.1 Actinomycetota bacterium
AGCCGGCACGAACGCGCCCAACCGGTTGGGAACCATCGTCCGGATCCGGAGGACCCGGAGGTCACCGTCGAGGTGGACGACATCGATCGGAAATCGCATCCCGAAGGTGTGCACCGAACGCGCAGGCACGAGGTGGAGGACTCCTTCGATTCGGTCCCGTCCCAGCAGTCCGCGCCGACGTTCGGCACGAGTGGCAGCCGCTTCGAGGGTCGCCAACACGTGCCCGTCGCGGACCAACCATGCTCCACCGGAGTCTGGGACGGAAGCCATCCGGTCATGCTACGAGGACGACGGGCGCTCGCATAGGGACTTCGACCCGATCGCCGCTTCCGACTCAGACGTTGAACCGGAACTCCATCACATCGCCATCCTCGGCGACATAGTCCTTGCCCTCGACGCGCAGGATGCCGGCATCGCGTGCCTTCGACCAGGAGCCGACCTCGAGAAGGTCGTCCCACCGGATCACCTCGGCACGGATGAACCCGCGCTCGAAATCCGAATGAATCACACCGGCGCACTGAGGTGCCCGGTAGCCCGCCCGGAAAGTCCATGCACGCGTTTCCTTCTCGCCGGTCGTGAAGTACGTGCGCAGTCCGAGCATCCGGTAGGCCGTGTTGAGGAAGCGGGGCAGTGCACCCTCGCCGAGACCGAGTCCTTCGAGCATCTCGACCCGTTCATCTGCGTCGAGCTGTGCCGCCTCGGCTTCGAGTTGGACACACATCCCGACGACTTCACCGAAACCGCCGAGTTCCTCGACCACGGGCGCTGCGAGTTCATCGATGCGATCGAGATCGTTTTCGCCGACGTTCACGATGGCGAGAACAGGCTTGTTGGTGAGCAGGAAATAGCTCCGGATCAACCCACGCGTTTCCTCGTCGAGGTCGCTGCGGTAGATGGGCGTTCCCGCGGCGAGAACGTCGTACGCCTTTCCGAGCGCCTCGACTTCATCGGCGATCGAACGGTCCTGCTTCGCCGCTTTGCGGCGCTTCTCTATCTGATTCTCGACAGTTTCGAGATCGGCGAGCGCCAACTCGATCTCCACGATCCGGAGATGATCGAGCGGATCCGACGGGCCCGGAACATCGTGATCCTCGAAGGCACGCAGGACGAAGACGATGGCGTCGGCTTCGCGGATGTTGGCCAGGAACTTGTTCCCGAGCCCTTCCCCGGTGCTGGCCCCCTCGACGAGACCGCCGATGTCGACGAACTGGACGCTGGCCGGGATGACGGTCTTGGTGCCGCTCATGATCGCAAGCTTCTCGAGGCGATCGTCGGGAACTCTCGCCATACCGACGTTCGGCTCCTTCGTGGCGAAGGCATAGGGCGCAGCAAGGGCGCTCCCGCCCGACAGGGCGTTGTACAACGATGACTTGCCCGCATTGGGGAGACCGACGAATCCGAACCGTTCCATGGGTTGGGCAGGCTAGCGGCCCCGGAGCTTGCGCCGACCCGACGACAGGGAGCGGCCCGACCGCTCCTGATTTCTGGGCATCCTTGCTCCTCGGGTACCCTTGCACCCCTATGTCAAAGAAGACCGATAAGCGCAAGACCAACGCACGCCGCAAGCCCGCCAATCACGGCACCAAGCCGAACGCCGGCCGGGGCTAGTCCCCAAGCCTTCCCTGTGCCCAGCAAGCCTTCGAAAGAACTCATCACCGTCCCGAACCCCCAACCGGGTCGGGACTACGAGATTCTCTTTGAAACCGATGAACTCACCTGCTTCTGCCCGGTCACGGGACAGCCGGACTTTGCCACGGTTCGCATCACGTATGTGGCCGACGAGCTTCTCGTCGAACTCAAGAGTCTCAAGATGTACCTCTGGAGTTTCCGCGACGAGGGCGCGTTCCACGAAGCGATCACCAACGAGATCCTCGACGAACTCCTCCAGGTGACGAAGCCGCGTCGAATGACCGTGCAGACCATCTGGAAGGTCCGCGGCGGAATCGCCGCGACCATCACCGCTTCGTTCCCCTGAAACCGCAATTCCCTGACCCTGCGATTCCCTGACCCTGCCTGAGTCCCGAGCAGCACAGGACCGCCGGTCGGTTGCCGCAGGGGGTTATTCCGCTCCCGCCATCGTGGGTGGTATCTCCGAGCGCTCCACGAGTTCCGGCGGAGGAGCTTCCTTCGTCGGCGGCGTGACTTTGCCCGCCGAGATGTTCACAAGCATGCCGATCCGGTTGATGACGGCCCATGACAGACGATCGCCGCCCACCGTCGAAAGGTGCACATTGTCCTTCTGACGCATCCCGCGGACCACGCCGTCGGCGTTCGGGAGGTTGGCGGCGAACTGCAGACTGGAATCCGAGAAGAACGGCCAGGAATCGAAATACTGGACCCACGGCCGTGTCTGCGCCTCGGACCAATAGATGTGATTGAGTCGGTCCATACCGCGGACCTTGGAACCGGGACCCATCGGCGGTGCTCCGACCCACATCGTGAGTCGATCGTTCGCCGGTGACTTCAGGAGATCCATCGTCGCCGCCACCCGACGGCGATATTCGGTCATCCATTCGTCGCTGTAGCGCTCGAGGACCTTTCCGCCGGCAACGGTCATGTTCTGGCCATCGTTCGCGCCGAACATGATCACCAGGATCTGCGGATTGGCGGGAAGAACGTCTTTGACCAGATGTTCAGGCCAGTTGAAATAATCGGGTCTGGAGAGTCCGGTGGACACGCGGTAGTCGAGGGTCGGAGTCAACACTCCAGTCGAAGCGGAAATGCGCTGCAACGATGTCCCGAACGTCTGGGTGATCGAATCGCCTCCCACCCACAGTCGCAGAGGCGCCTCGGGGGTGGCGGCAGGGAGCACGGGCGGTTTTGCGGCAGCCTCCGCCTTCTGCGACGCCATCGCCGCCTCCTCCTCTGCCTGCTGCCGGGCCAACAACTCCGCCACATCGATCTTGGTTCCCTGGTTCTTGCCCAGAGCGTCATCGACGCTGCCCCGCAACGATGTGATGCCCAGACCGTCACTCACCGTAGCGACGATGCTGGCAACCTCGTTGCGCCAACCGTCCCCCTTGGCTTCGCTCTTCCGCAGCGTCGCATCGGCGTTGAGGAACATCGCTCCGACGAGACCGAGGAGCATGATGATGAGGATGAGACCGGCGGGCATCGTGCCCTCCCGCGCGGACTTGATCGGCCGGAAAAGATTCCGCCAGCTGTATGGCGATCGTCCCGAATTCCGCGCGCTCATGAGACGGACAGTACTGGTAGCGGGGCGGGCAGACGCGTCAGCAAGGCCATGTCAGAACTGGAAGTAGATGAAGGGAGCGATGCCTTCGGGACCGAAGGCATCGATCAGGACGAGCCCCACGGCGAGCGCACCGATCTGGAGGACAGGGGCAAGGCGACCGAACCAGTTCTCCGCCTTCACCGGGATGCGATTGGGAACGAACTGCGAAGCGATACTGCCGACGATGACGATGATGAGCAACAGCGAAACGTCGTCCCCGCTCCCCGATCCGCTGAACAGTCGACCGAGGACATCGAACGCCCCACCCACCGACTGGGAGCGGAAGAACACCCACGCAAGGCACACCACATTGAAGGTCAGGAACCACTGCAGACCCTTGACGAGCAATGGAGGCAGCCCGAGCTCATGCCCGGCCCAATGCTCCTTGACCACCCGTTCGGCGATCAGGTAGCCACCGTGGATCGATCCCCAGACGACGAACGTCCAATTCGCTCCGTGCCACAGCCCACCGAGAAACATCACGAGAAAGAGGTTCCGGTAGGTGAACAGCTTGGAGCCGCGGTTTCCTCCGAGCGGGATGTACAGGTAGTCGCGCAGCCACCGCGAAAGCGTCATGTGCCATCGTCGCCAGAAATCCTGAAGCGACAGAGACCGGTAGGGCGCATCGAAGTTCAGGGGGAACCTGATCCCGAGAAGGAGCGCGATTCCGATGGCGATGTCGGTGTATCCGCTGAAGTCGGCGTAGATCTGGATCGCATAGCCGTAGATGGCCCACAGGACCTCCCAGCGGTTGTATGCACTGGGAAGCGCGAACACCGGATCCACGATCTGGGTCGCGAGGAAACTCGAGATCACCACTTTCTTGAACATGCCCCGGAAGATCAGCATGAAGGCTTCCGACGACTTCACGAACCGCGGATCGGGAGTCTCGTCGAGCTGCGGAGCAAATTCGCTGGCTCGCACGATCGGTCCGGCCACGAGATGGGCGAAGAAGGACAGGTACACACCGAAATCGAGAAGATTGAGTGGCTTTCGCCATTCGCCGCGTCCGATGTCCATGACGTAACTGATCGCCTGGAAGGTGAAGAACGAGATTCCGACAGGGAGAATGATGTTCAGCAGCGGCGTATCGACCGAGATCCCGAGGCTGCGGAGTTTCTCGGCGATCGTCGTCGCGAAGAATTCGAAATACTTGAAATACCCCAGGATCCCGAGATTGACGACAACCGCCAAACGCACGATCCAGCGGCTCGCATTCGTTCGCTCGCCTTCGGGAGTCAGCGCCTTGAAGACGGCGAGGCCGAGGAACCAGTTGACTCCGATGCTCCCCAGCAGGAGGAAGAGATAGTTCCAGTCCCACCAGCCGTAGAAGACGCAACTCGCCAGGAGGATGAACCAGCGCCACAACCTCTTGTAGGGACGAAGGATCCAACTACCCGTGAACACCACCATGAAAAAGACCGCGAAGTCGATGGTGGGGAACAACATGGGCGGGCGCTTCCAGAGGGGAGACCGCGGACAACCCGGGCCATTCCCGGCTGCAGTTCAATTTCCGAAACTACTCCAGCGACGGCCCTGCCCGTGGGAGGAGGATAGGGTCGAGATGTGCTTGACCACGTGTTCACCGATGCGATCGGAGCGCTCCGAGACGCGTTCGAAGGAGCCATGCTCGAGCGTCAGGCGTTCGAGGAACGGTTCAACATGGACATGCTCCTCGGCGACATGACCTGGGAGACGACCTACGGGCTTCCCGGCGAAGGCGTCCCGCCCCGCGTTCAGGCCGACATCCAACTCACCTGGCCGACCTGGGCGCAGACCGCCTATCGCTCGTGGTACCTCGGCGAGCCTCTCGACGACGCCCCGAAGATCGACATCGAACTGGTCCTCCGGGTTCAACGCCTGGCGTCGACTCCCGATCCGGCCGCCGTCCTCGACGCGCTGCCGGAATCGAGTCCGGCCGTGGGTCGCGACCGTCTCACCCGCTCGGGACCGACTGTCGAAACGGTGTATCCGAACGATCTGGGCAACCCGGAATTCGCCATCGAGGTCAGCTACGAAGGCAGCTACGAGGTGAGCGAGGAAACCCTCGAGGACGGTGCCC
Source organism: Actinomycetota bacterium (assembly GCA_009703925.1). Lineage (GTDB taxonomy): Bacteria > Actinomycetota > Acidimicrobiia > Acidimicrobiales > Acidimicrobilacustridaceae > Acidimicrobilacustris. The sequence goes on from WLFD01000007.1 coordinate 5,298, forward strand.
GTCTGGACAACGATCTCAGCGAGATGGGGGGCTGGATCTCGGCGGCTCTGGTCCGCGTCGGCGATCTCGCCTGGGATTTTCTCCCTGCCGACCGACCGGCGAACTGACTCCGCTCAGAACGCTTCCGGCGTCGGAAGAAGATCGGGAAAGTCTGTTTCGCGACCATCGGCCTTCGCCGTGAGCGCTTCGAGCATGTCTGCGGGCTGGAACATGCCGGTCTGCCAGGTGGCGACATGGTTCAGGCTGTCGGCCACCGAATGGTCGCGGGCGTAGGTGAGCATTTCCTTCGTGCCCCAGACGGCGAGCGGGCTCTTCGAGGCGATCGTGGCGGCGATCTGCAGCACGGCTTCGACCATTTCGTCGTGATCGGCGTAGACGCGGTTGACGAGTCCGAGTTCCGCAGCCCTTCGGGCCGACATGCGTTCGCCGGTGTAGGCCAGTTCCCGGACGATTCCGTCGGGGATCAACTTCGGCAATCGTTGCAACGTGCCGACATCCGCGGTCATACCGATGTTGATCTCCTGGATCACGAAGAAGGCATCTTCCGTTGCGTAACGCATGTCTGCGGCACAGACCATGTCGACAGCACCCCCGATGCAGCCTCCCTGGATGGCGACAAGAACCGGCATCCGGGCCTGCTCGAACGACGTGAAGCTGTCCTGCAGCATGAGTGCCGTCTGGCGCAGCCGCGCCCGCACCCGGCCGGTCTCCTCGGAACCGTCGGAACTGAGTGACGTTTCACCCGAGGTGAAGACGCCGAGATCCATTCCCGCACAGAAGTGTTTCCCCGTCGACGAGATCACCAATGCCCGAACATCGCCACCACGGTCGAGGTCCCGCACGATCCGGGGAAGTTCCGTCCAGAACTCCCGGATCATCGAGTTCAACTTCTCGGGCCGAGCGAGTCGCAGATGAGCGACCTTGTTCGAAACCTCGACAGTGAAACACCCAGAGTCCGATTCCCGAATCATTCCGTCACACCCTCCGCTTTGCTTTCGTGGTTCAGTCTGCCGCTTCGACAAGCGCAACGAGATCCTGCTGAGGCCGCGCTCCGAGATGGGAGATCACTTCGCCCGCCGCTATCGAAGCAACGCGCCCCGACTCGGCGAGGTCCGCTCCGCGGGACCAACTGGCAAGGAAGCCGGCGGCGAAGAGGTCGCCGGCACCGGTGGTGTCGACAAGGGTCGCCGGGACCGCCGGAATCCGGAGGCGGGTTCCGTCACGACCGAGAATGAGCGAGCCCTTCTCCGATTGGGTGAGACAGGCAATGGCACAGTGACCCGCTACGAGGTCTGCTGCTTCCTCGACGGTCTCGACCTCGTAGAGCGAGCAGATCTCGGCCTCGTTCGCGAAGAGGATGTCGATGCGCTTTTCGACGAGGTCGAGGAACTCGGCCCGGTGGCGATCGACGCAGAAGCCGTCGGAGAGTGTGAACGCCACCGCCGCGCCAACGTTGCGGGCGACATCCATCGCTTTGCGAATCGCCGCCTTCGCACTCGGTTCGTCCCAGAGGTAACCCTCGCAATACACGACACTCGCCTGCGACAGGAGTTCCTCGTCAATGTCGCCGGGCTCGAGGAATCCCGCCACACCGAGCGAGGTGTTCATCGTCCGGTGCGCATCGGGGGTCACGAGAATCAGGCAACGCGCCGTACCTGCAGCAAGTTGTTCACCGGTCGCGTGTGCGGGGGTGAAGGAAACTCCGGCGGCATTGATGTCGTGGGTGAAGACCCGTCCGAGCTCATCGTCGGCAACCTTGCCGACGAATGCAGCCCTCGCTCCGAGAGCGGCCATGCCTGCTGCGGTGTTCGCAGCCGAACCGCCGGAGATCTCGATCGCCGGAGGCATCTCGTCGTAGATGACGCGGGCCAGCGATGGCTCGATCAGCTGCATCGCCCCCTTCACCATCGAATGGCGATCGAGGAATGCGTCGTCGGTGTGGGCCAGAACATCGACGATGGCGTTGCCCACGCAAACCACGTCATATGTCCGGCCGGAAAGGGGTTGAAGCAAGCTCACCCGAGCGACCCTACGCTGAGTGCGTGACCGAACGTGAACTCCCCACTGCCGAGCCCGATTTCGACGATCCGATGGCGGTCGATCCCTATCGCCTCCCGGCCGGAGTCGAGCCGACCCATTACCGGTTGACCCTCGAACCCGATCTGGATCGGGCCCGCTTCGATGGACTCTGCGAAATCGATCTCGATGTCGTCACGGCGACCTCGACCATCTGCTGCAACGCCATCGACCTCTCGTTCACATCGGCATCGGTCACCACCGCCGACGGCCTCCGACTCTCCGCCGCGACCATCGAACTCGACGACGAGACCGAGCGGGTGAGTTTCACTTTCGGTCAGGAGATCGCACCCGGGAGAGTCGTCCTTGCCATCGACTTCGCCGGCACGCTCAACGACAAACTGCGCGGGTTCTACCGTTCGACCTTCACCGATACCGATGGTGTCGAACAAACGATCGCCACGACACAGTTCGAGGCCACCGACGCCCGACGGGCGTTCCCCTGTTGGGACGAGCCCGCCCACAAAGCCACCTACGGCATCACGCTGATCGTCGATGCCGACCTCTTCGCCGTCTCCAACGCCGCCGAGATCGGGAGGAGCCCGCATCCCGATCGCCCGGGCAAGCATGTCGTCAGTTTCGCCGACACCATGAAGATGTCCACCTATCTCGTCGCGTTCATCGTCGGACCGCTCGAAGCCACCGATGTCGTCGACGTCGACGGAACGCCATTGCGCGTCATCTTTCCGAAGGGAAAGGCGCACCTGACGTCCTACGCACTCGAGGTCGGCGCGTTCTGCCTCCGGCATTTCACCGAGTACTACGGAATTCCGTACCCCGGCGACAAGCTCGATCTCGTCGCCGTTCCCGATTTCGCATTCGGCGCCATGGAGAATCTCGGCTGCGTCACGTTCCGCGAGGTTCTCCTCCTTGTCGATCCCGCCACCACCACTCAAGCCGAACTCCTCAACGTCACCGACGTCATCAATCATGAACTCGCCCACATGTGGTTCGGCGATCTCGTGACCATGAAATGGTGGAACGGAATCTGGCTCAACGAGGCGTTCGCGACATTTGCGGAAATGCTCGCCACCGACGCCTTCCGCCCCGAGTGGGAACGGTGGGTCACGTTCGGTCTTTCTCGATCGGCGGCGTTCGATACCGACGCCCTGACCAACACCCGGCCGATCGAATATCCGGTCATCTCTCCTGCCGATGCCGAGGGGATGTTCGACATCCTCACCTACGAGAAGGGTGCCGCAGTCGTCCGCATGCTCGAGCAGTTCCTCGGAGAGGAAGCATTCCGATCCGGCATCCGTCTCTATCTCCAGCGCCATGCCTACGGAACGACGGAGACAACCGATCTCTGGGATGCCATCGAGGAAGCCACCGGCGAACCCGTTCGCCGCATCATGGACACGTGGATCTTCCAGGGTGGCTTTCCCGCGATTTCCGCCGACCTCGTCAACGACGGCAGCACACTCAGACTCACCCAACACCGTTTCGGCTATGCCGGTGATCTCGGAGATGGCGAGCACACTCTGGCGGCCGATGACGACACCTCGATGTGGGCGGTGCCGCTGATCTTCTCGCAGCGCTCCCGGACCGACGGGGTCATCACCTTCGAACGGGTCCTGCTCGATCAGCAGAGCATGGACATCGACCTGATCGAACCCGTCGAATGGATCCTCGTCAACACCGAGGGAACCGGTTTCTACCGGGCGCGCTATTCACCCGACCTCCGGGCCGCCCTCGTCGCCCACGCCCAGAACGATCTCTCCCCGATCGAGCGTTACGGGCTCATCGACGACATCTGGGCCGGCGTACTCGCCGGCGACCTCGAGGCAATGGACTTCATCGAGGCCGCCGAAGCCTTTGCCCACGAGACCGATCTTTCGGTCTGGCAACGCATCATCGGCGGCTTGGGCGCCCTCGACCGCATTGTCGATGGTGACGCCCGCGACGCCCTCCGCAAGCGCATCAGGTCCCTTCTCGCTCCTGCGGTCGCCCGCCTCGGGGATGACCCCTCACCCACAGAGAGCGATCGCGACCGTGCCTTGCGCGGCGTCCTGTTCGAAGCACGCGGGACACTCGGAAACGATCCGGACGCGCATGCCCGGGCCCGTGTCCTTCTCGATTCCGGCCTGATCGAACCCGATCCGGCCCTCACCGCGGCAGCGGTCAACATCGTCGCCGCTTCGGGAACTCCTGCCGAGTTCGACGAGTTCGTCGCAAGGATGACATCGGCTCCGACGCCGCAGGAGGAACAACGATTCCTCGGTGCCCTCGCCGATTTCACCGATCCCGAACTGTTCCGTCGGATCCTCGAGATGAGCATCACCGACGACATCCGCACACAGAACGCTCCACTGCTCCTGCGCCGGGCACTCAACAACCGCGAGTGCGGTGAACTTGCCTGGTTCTTCATCACGAGCGAATGGGACACGATCAACGAACGTTTCCCATCCAATTCGATCTCGCGTCTGCTCGAAGGAATCCGTTCCCTTTCGCGTCCGTCGACAGCGGCCGAGGTTCTCGTATTCTTCGAGACACACACCGTCCCTCAAGGCGACAAGATCGTGGCGCAGCATCTCGAACGCCTCGAGGTGAACGTCGCTCTCCGCTCCCGCGAATCGACGAGGCTCTCGGCCCGCCTCCTGCACCACTGACCCGGTGATCCAATCGAGTTCGGGCATCGCCGGCCCTGAGACAACCTCGCGCCCGGGATGGCTCGCACGAAACCGAGTTCCCGCCCTGGTTGTCGCCGCGCTCGTCGGCCTCCGGGTCGTCTCGATCGTCGTGCTCCTGCGCAGCGGTGTCGAAGAGCCGTTCACCATCCTTGGCGGCGACGCCCGCCGGTACATGGAGATCCTCGACACGCCGGGAACGCCGTACCGCGACTTTCCCGTCGAATATCCCCCGCTGACGTTGGCCCTCGTCGCCCTCATCCGTCAATCCACACTTCTCGGAACACTCACGGCGCTCGCCATCTCCCAACTCGCGCTCGAGATCGGCACGGCAGCTGCCCTCTGGTGGGGATGGGGCCGACGCTCCTCGATCGCCTATCTGCTCCTCGGGACACCCATGGTCCTGTTCCCGTTTCCGTGGGTCCGCATCGATTTCCTCTCCGTCTTTCTTGTCGTGATGGCATTCGCGGCCATGCGGAAGGGCCGTCAATCACTGTCCGGCGTCGCGTTCGCCATGTCGATCTTCGCCAAGGTCTGGCCCGTCGCACTCCTCCCGGTTGTCGTGATCCGCCGACAATGGCGGTCAGCCGCAACGATCGCTGTCACAGGAGCCGCCGGCCTGCTCGCTTGGGTCTGGTGGGCCGGAACCGACGGCCTGAGTCAGATCAGTTCATTCCGGGGCGCCAACGGATGGCAGATCGAGAGCATTCCCGGGATCCTCTTCCACATCGCCGACCCGGATGCCACGAGGGTCGAGCAGGGAGCGTGGCGAACCGGAGCCGAGATGTACGGATGGGCGCGCACGTTGCTTCTCGTTGGAACAATCGTCGTCGTGACCTGGGCGTGGTTCCGGGCCTCCCGGGCGGCCGCAGGTTTCCGGGACATCGCCCTCGAGGCGTACGCCCCACTCGCGTGCACCCTTGCGCTCCTCGTCCTCGCTCCGATCATCTCACCGCAGTACATCCTGTGGATCATGCCGTTCGCCGCTCTTGCGGCCGCCAATGGAGACCGTCTCATCGGTTGGCTCGCTCTTGCGGTTTCGGCGCTCACGACGTTCCTCATCGCGTCCATCCATGCGCAGACCGCCGGAGCACGATGGGCGACCTATCCGGTCGTGGCGCGTAATGCTCTTCTGGTCTTGACGGGAATCGTGGTGCTCCAGCGACTTTGGCGGTTTAGAGCCACTTCTTCCGTCTGAAATACACATACAGCGTTCCCGTCGTGGCCAACATCGTCCCGAGCGCCGCGAAGTATCCGTACTTCCAACCGAGTTCAGGCATGTTCTCGAAATTCATCCCGTAGATCCCCGCGACAAGAGTCGCAACGATCAGGATCGCACCCCACGAGGTCATCTTCTTCATGACCTCGTTCATCCGGTTCGAGGAAAGAGCGAGACTCGCGTCGACGACATTGCCCATGAGTTCCCGTTGCGTGTCGATCTGGTCGGTGACTCTGAGCAGATGATCGAGAACGTCCTCGAAATACAGGATCGCCTGATCCTCGATCCACGGGACCTCGCGCCGGAGCAGCGAGAGCACGACATCGCGGAGCGGCACGACGCGCCGGCGGAACACGATGAGTTCCCTGCGCAGCGTCAGCAGTTCCTGCTGGAGCGACCCATCGACCGGGGGTCCGTGTTCGAAAAGATCCTCCTCGATGAGTTCGAGTCGATCCTCGACCTTGTCCGCCTCCGAGAAGTAACCGTCGACAAGCGAATCGACGAGTGTGTAGAGGAGATAGCCGACCTTCCGGTCGACCTGGCGCGTGCGCTCGTAGCGCGCCCTGGCACCGTCGATCGAGAACGATTCACCGTGGTCGTTGAGTTCGCGCACCGTGAGCAACCAGTTGGTGCCGCCAAAGAAGTCGACCTCCGACATGTCGCCATCTTCGGCCCGCGCGTAGGCGACAAGGAACGCATGTGAGGGAAAACGATCGAGCTTCGCCCGCTGACCGTGTTTGTTGACATCCTCGACTGCGAGTTCATGCAGTCCGAGGACATCCACGAGCGGTTCGAGCTCGCCCTTCGCCGGCCCACAGATGTCGATCCAGACGAGAGCGTCGGGATCGGCGATCGCACGACCGATTTCGTCGATGTCGTCCGTATCGACCGTGGAATCCGCGAGAAAGATCGTCGCGGTGGCCATCAGGCGTTCACGGGCTCGTTCGTCGTGGCCGTGGTGTCATCGGGCAACGGTGCTGCCCGATGATCTGCTTCCCACCTGCCGGCGAGGCGTTGCGCCCCGTAGGCAAGACCCATCACGAGGAGAACAACTCCGAGTCCCCTCAGATGCTGGTACCCACCGCCGAAACCCTGGATGGACATGACCGATGTCGGCCACACGAACCAGCTCGCGGCGATGCAGACCACGAGATAGGAAGGTCGATAGCGGCCGAGACCGCAGGCGGCCAACAGGGCGAAACCTGCGGGCAGGTACCAGGGCCAGATCACCGGACCGAGAATGACGTAGGCGACAAGCACCACACCCGTCGCCTTGATGTAACCGATTCGCGGGCTCCGTAGCAGCATCACCACGGCCACAACCACCGTCGCAAGAAGTCCGAGCGCGCGTACACCCGCCGCCAGCATCGACCCGTCGACATGCAGGCCGACGGCATTGAGGATCTCGGCGATGCTGAACCCGATCTTCGTTGTCGGCGAGTAGGTGTCGTTCACTTTGCCGGTGCTTTTGAGAGCCGTGATCCAACCCGGCCCGAGACCGACGACCAGACAGGCTGCGGCTATTGCGGTGATCGATGCGACAAGCACACAGATCGTGGTGGTGATGCGTTCTCGCACGGTGGCGATGGATCCCCGCCAACACCAGCCGACATAGACAAGGGCGACCACCGCAGGAATCTTGACCGCCGTGGCCGCAGCGAGAAGGGCCACGCCCAGGACGCGCCGGTCGCGCTGGACCGCGGCGAGGCCGAGAGCCAGCAGTCCGAACATCAGCGCGTCGTTGTGGATTCCGCCGATCAGATGGAGGATCACGATCGGATTGCCGATTCCTATCGCCACCGCGACAGCCGGAGCGAGTCCGTTGCGCGAAGCGATGAGTGACACCCCGACCGCGGCCATGGCCACACCGAGAAGCACGGCGAGCCGGTACACCCAGACCGACGTCGCAGGATTGTGCCCGGACAGTTCGACAACGGCGCGACTCGTCGCCACCGCGACCGGCCCGTAGGGGGCCGGCGCCGGACGCCAGACCGGATCGGCGGCGGTCGTGAAGTCGCCGCGACCCAGAGTCACCGGACCGACCGAACTCGGATCGATGCCGCGGCTGGCCATCTCACCCTGGGCGACGTAGCTGTACACATCGTTCGACAACAGCGGCGGGCCCAGTGATACGGGAACTGCCCATATCGCGATGACGAGTCCCACCATGACGAGGACCCGCCGGGGATCTCCCGGTCGGCCGGCCCGATAGATCAGCCCGAGCCAACCTGCCGCAAGAAGGATCAGTCCGATCAGGAAGAAGGTCGTGGATTGGGTGGTGGATCCCGGATGCGGAATCCCGGGGATCGTGAGTCGCCACGAAGGTACGGCGAGCCGCCACGAAGGTGCCGATGCCGCGATGATCAGACTTCCGAGCAGACCCGAGAGCGCCGCCAGACCTGTCTGCCAGAGGCGTCGGGGCTCCGGTTCCGCCGGAGGCGCCTTCGGCCGGTCGTGGAACGAGATCTCCTGGGGCGTCGGATCGCCGTAGACGATTCTCCGGGCCCGGATCGACCATCGTCGCAGTTCGGGGGAGGCGACCACGGCTGCCCGTGCGCGCTGGTACGTGCTTTCCACAGAGTCAGGCTACCTGCGAGGTCATCGGCGGACGGGTACGCCCCAGACCGGTGCCCCGCCGGTCAATGCGTGCGATCATCCATGGCCACCGACAGGGCCGCCATCTGCTCGGTGGAGGGCAGGCCCCAGCCGGTCTCGTATCCGAAAATCTCCTCCAGGGTCGATGATCTCCATTGCTCCTGGAGGATCTCGATCTGACCGGTTTCGACCAAGGCCGGATGTGGGACGCCACACGTACGCGCCAGTCGTTCGAGTTCGAAACGGAGCCCGGCGAGATAGTTGGCACAACGCACCGACTTCAGGTCGGGAACCAGCCCACGGGTCAACCGCGGTTGCTGTGTGGCCACTCCAGTCGGACAGCGATCCGTGTGGCAGCGCTGGGCCTGGATGCAGCCGATGGAGAACATCGCCGTGCGCCCGACGTTGACGAGATCGCAGCCGAGCGCCATGGCGGTCAGCGCAGTTTCCGGCATGCCCAGTTTCCCCGAGCCGATGAAGACGGTCGAGTCGGCGAGGTCCCGTTCCGCGAACTCGCGGTAAACGCGGGTGAAGCCCTGATGGAACGGCAGCGAAACATGGTCGCTGTATGCCAGCGGAGCGGCGCCTGTGCCGCCCTCTCCCCCGTCGATGGTGAGGAAATCGGGACCGGTGCCGGTCCGGCGCATCGCTTCGGCGAGTTCGCGCCAGAAATCGTTTCCGCCGACCGCGGACTTGATCCCGACCGGCAGACCCGTGGCTCCGGCAATCGACTCGACGAACTCCAGCAACTGATCCACATTTGCGAAGGCCGAGTGTCGGGAGGGGCTCTTGCAGGTCACCCCGACAGGAACGCCACGGATCGCAGCGATCTCCGGAGTGACCTTCGATCCCGGGAGAACACCTCCGAGTCCCGGTTTCGCCCCTTGACTCAATTTGATCTCGATGGCCCGAACCGGGGCGGTGGCGACCGTTTCGACAAGACGCTCGAGATTGAACGTGCCATCAGGATTCCGGCAACCGAAATACCCGGTCCCGATCTGCCAGACGAGATCGCCGCCATTCCTGTGATGGTCGGAGATTCCACCCTCACCCGTCGTGTGCAAGCTCCCGCTGAGCGCACATCCGCGGTTCAACGCCTCGATGGCCGGCCCACTCAATGACCCGAAACTCATGGCGGAGATGTTCACCACCGAATCCGGGCGGAATGCGTGCACCCGACCACGGGACCCGCCGAGAATCTTTGCGGACGGCAAGGTTCGCAGCGGTTCGGGATGCTGTCGCGCATCATCGTCCGGCAAGGGGAAACCCGCCTGTTTCACGATGATGTAGTTCGCGGCCCGTTCGAGATCGTTGTCGGTTCCGAATCCGAAATAGGAGTTCTCTTCTTTCGACGTCGCGTAGACCCAGCGGCGCTGATCGCGACTGAACGGTCGTTCCTCGTCGTTGTCCGTGACGATGTATTGGCGAAGTTCCGGGCCAACGGCCTCGAGAATGAATCGAAGATGCCCGACCAGTGGGAAATTCCGGAGAATCGCATGCTTTCGTTGAACGAGGTCGTGGACGATGGTCGCCCCGATCCCCACCAGCAGAATTCCGAGGATGATCCACCACGCCATGCCGACGACATTAGGCGCCGAAACCGCTCACCACACTGCCCCACCCTGGTCAGATGAGCGCGAGCACCAGTCCGGCCTGACCGAGGTGGTAGGTCACCATCACGATCGCATGGCCTTTCGGAAGATCCTTCACGAAACGCGACCAGCCGAGAACGGCATCGCTCGCGAAGAAGAGCAATGCTCCCGCTATCGCGAAGAACAGGCCCGTGGCGAAAGCCGTCATGACCATGAACGAGATCACGACCATGTATGCGGTGACCGGCACGGCAAGCGCCCGATCGGCCCGCGCTGCACCGGCGACCACCCGCCTTCCGACGAACACTCCGGCGAGGGCCACGATCGCCAGTCCGACGAGGAGTCCACCGGGACTGACCCCGAGAGCCACCAACGCCGCCACGTAGACGACATGCGCGATGAGAAACGCTCCGAGGCCCTGCACGAAGAGGTCGCCCGGAAGCATCAGGAATGTGTCACCGGCAAGCGAGAACACCAGCGCAACCACCACCAACCAGCGGGCGAAGTCGGATGAGGGATCGAGGGTGAGCGCCACCGCGATCAACCCGACCATCGTGAGCGGCTTCAGGACGTATTCGGCACCGCGACGATTCGTCGATGCGGCCATCCAGTCGGCCACCGCCACAACCGCCGTCAGCGCCAGCAACAAGAACGCGCTACCTGTCATGGTTCATCTCGCTTCGGTAAGACGTCGCCGACTCAGGGCGCATCGAGTCGCGGCAGGACGAGGGCAACGCTGTCGGGGCAGACAGGACGTCCTTCGAGCCAGCTGCGCAATGATGCGATTGGAACCCACGCCGCCTCGACCACTTCACCATCGTTGTAGGTGAAAGGGCCTTCGGAACGGGCGTGATAGATGCGGGAGATCTCGCGGACGTGTTCATCCTCGTAGCTGCCCTCACCGAGGTAACTGAGTTCGGTCGTGATGCCGATCTCCTCGGCCAACTCGCGCGCTGCTGCTGTCTCCCAGGCCTCGCCCGCGCCGACGACACCGCCGACCGCTATGTCCCACGAACTCGGCCAGAGGTCCTTCCAGTCCGCGCGGAGATGGACCAGCAACTCGTCGGCGTCGTTGACGACTGCGATGAAGACCGAGCGGTGCAGGAGATTCGAATCGCGCATCTCCGCCCGCGTTGTCACGCCGACAACAATTCCGTGTTCGTCGAGGAGATCGACCGATTCGGACTGCTCCCGGTCGCCGCTCATCAGAGTTCGGCAGCCTTCGCACAGGCATCGTCGAAGCTGGAACCCGTTTCAAGGAGTCCCCGCAACTGGATCACGTGACGAGGCCGGTTCATGCCGAGCACGCCGACAAGACGCCCCTCGCGGCCGTAGAGCGTCACGAACCGGAATTCATCCGTGCTTCCGTGAACAACTGCGAAGTCGTCGGTTGGCGCCGGGCGACCGGCCAACTGGATCTTCCGATCGTATTGATCGCTCCAGAACCAAGGCACAGGATCGAAGATCGCTCCGGGTTCGCCACGCTTTTCGGCGAGAAGTCGGCGGGCGGCCGCTTCTCCGCCGGCGATGGCGTGTTCCCAGTGCTCGACCCGCAGCATCTCGCCGAATCGTTCGCTCGGGTACCGGGCGATGTCACCGGCGGCGACGACGCCGGGGGCCGCCAGAAGCGTGTTGTCGCAGACGACGCCGTTCTCGAGATCGAGACCCGATCCATCGAGCCACCCGGTGTTCACCGAAACTCCGATGCCGACAACAACCACCTCGGCCGCAACTGTCGTCCCGTCGGTGAGCGCCACGCCGACCACTCGCTGCGACCCGTCGGATTCCGTCACCGTTTCGAGATGGTCGACGCCGGTTCCGAGCCGAAGATCGACGCCGTTCTCGACGTGGACACGGCCACACACGGCACCCATTTCCGCTCCGAGGATCCTCTCGAGAGGAACCGGCATGGCTTCGACCAGCGTCACCTCGAGCCCGCGCTTGCGGCAGGCCGACGCGACTTCCGACCCGATGAAACCGGCGCCGATCACGACAACCCGTCCGGGCCCTGCTTCAAGATCGGACCGAAGTGCCATCGAATCGTCGAGGGTACGCACGACGTGGACGCCGGCGACACCGTCGGAGCCGGGAAGTCGACGTGCCGCCGCACCGGAAGCGATAACGAGACCGTCGAACGCGAGCGTCGCCTCGGTACCGTCGGAGGAGATCGTTTCAACGGTGCGATCCGCGAGCGAAAGACCCGTGGCCCGAACACCGAGACGCATGTCGAGACCGAGATCCTCGTTGGCGATCGCCAGGACTATCCGCTCGGGGTCCCATTCGCCCGAAAGGATCTGCTTCGACAGCGGAGGACGGTCATATGGGCGATGGGAATCTCCGTCGAGTACGACGATCGGCCCGTCGTGGCCCTCGAGGCGCAGAGTCCGGGCCGCGTTCATCCCCGCAAGGGATGCACCGACGATGACGACTGGATTACTCATGGATGATGCAGACAACTGACGCCCGGAGCGGGGCTGTCAGTCCTCGACGATGGAAATCGCCTGCTTCGGGCAACGCTGCACCGACTCTTCGAGCTTGGCCCGCATCGACTCCGGCGGGTTCTCGTCGAGCACATAGAGGAAATCGTCATCGCGCACCTCGAAGATCTCCGGTGCGATGCCCATGCAGACGGCATTGCTCTCACACAAGTCGAAGTCGACAACTACTCGCATATCGGTCCCCTTCTCGGTTTCGGCCGCTGGCCACAGGGAGACAATCATGCCCCATCCCCGACCATCGCGCCGAACGTGGCGACGGCGCCGCGGGATGACGGCAGGGTCGACCGCGTGGCAGATTGGAGCCATGACTCCGATTGCTCCCCTCGCCGGGGTACGAATCATCGAGGCCTCGATGCTCGGACCCGCTGCCATCACCACCAATCTCGTCGATCTCGGCGCCGATGTGATCAAGGTCGAACCACCCGGCGGCGACTACGGGCGCCAGATGACCTGGCCCATCATCGAGGAAACCTCCCTGCTGTTCCTGCACGCCAACCGGGGCAAGAGGAGCATCGTTCTCGATCTCCGCACCGACGAGGGCGTCGAAGCCTTCAAGGAACTCGTCGCCGACGCCGATTGTGTTGTCGAAGCGATGCGACCCGGAGCACTGGCCCGACGCGGGCTCGGCTTCGAGGACCTCCGCAAGATCAACCCGAAGATCGTCTTCATGACGATCAGCGGCTACGGAATGACAGGGCCCTACCGCGACCTGCCCAGCCACGGAATCGCCTACGACACGTGGGCCGGCATCGTGCCCCCCGCCTACGACGAAGAGGGTTACTGCTACATCCCCGAGCACGTCTCGGTCGGCATCAACGCCGGGCCTCTTTTCGGTGCCGTCGGCATCCTCGCCGGCATCCTCCACGCCCGTGCCACCGGCGAAGGTTGCCAGATGGAAGTCGCGCAGTCCGATGCCGCAGCCGCCGTCGACTGGCTCCGCAGCGAGACCTACCGCGCCTACGAGCGTCCCGAGTCGGAGGTCACCGGAAACGCCGCTGACGACTTCGAGCGTCGACTTCCAGGCACGGCCGGCATGAAGGAGGGCGTTCGATACCAGATGTACGAGACCTCCGATGGCCACATCCTGTTCATGGCCTCCGAGCAGGAGTTCTGGAAGAACTTCTGCAACGGCATCGACCGCGCCGATCTGTTCGAGAAATTCCCTGGGACCAAGTACGCGAGCCACGCCCGTGGCAACCGCGAGCTGCTCGACGAGCTGACCGTCATCTTCAAGAGCAAGACGTCGGTCGAATGGATGGCGTTCGGCGGCGAGTTCAACACTCCGCTCGCCCCGGTCAACACGCCGCAGACCCTCGCGAACGATCCGCAGTTCCTCGATCGCATGCCATGGCTTCCCAAAGAAACCCACGGAGCCGACATGCTTCCCATCCCCGTGAAGATCGTCAACCGGGAACTTGCTGATCCGGGCATGGCTCCGACCCCGGGACAACACAGTGACGAGATCCTCGGCGAGCTCCTTGGATACGACAGCGCCCGCATCGCTGCACTGCGCGAGAAGGGCGTCCTCGGCTGAGTCCCGCCGGCGATCTCGGGCCGCCATCGGCCTACGAATCTCCCGATGCGCTCGCGCAGCGGCGTATCTCGCCGCTGCGCATCGTGGGAAGACTGCTGTTCCTCGCCATCGCGGCCTTCGCCCTCTACGGCCTCGCCCCCCAGTTGCTCGACATGTGGGATGCCGTGCCGCGCCTGCGCAGGGTGAGCGCATTCTGGTTCGGCGTCATGCTCGTCCTCGAGGCCGGCTCCTACGCCTGCACCTGGGCGTTGACCAGAGTCGCCCTTCCACAGGTCTCGTGGTTCGTGGCCGGTACATCGCAGCTGGTGTCGAACGCCGTCTCGAAAACCGTTCCCGGCGGAGCGGCAGTCGGCGCGGCGACCGGGTTTCGGATGCTCTCGGTCTCGGGAGTCGAGAAGGGATCGGCCGGCGCCGCCCTCACCGCCAACGCCATCATCTCCAACGGCGTTCTCTTCTGTCTCCCGATGGTCGCACTTCTTCTATCGATCGTCGGCGCCCCCGTACCCAACGGCCTCGACCGCGTTGCATGGGGTGGGGCCATCCTGTTCATCCTGCTGTTCGGTCTCGGTTTCATCCTCGTGCGTTACGACCGACCGATCCGCATCTTCGGACGATTCATCGAGCGCACGTTCGGAGCGATCTATCACCGCATACATCGAGCCGATCCCCCGACCGCCGACAGCATCATGCACCAGCGCGACGAGATGGTCGGCGGTCTAGGTGCGCGTTGGAAACGAGCTCTCGCCGCCTCGGTCGGGAACTGGCTCCTCGACTATTTCGCACTCGTCGCCGCCCTCATGGCGGTGGGCGTCCGTCCGCGGTTCAGCCTCGTCCTTCTTGCGTACGGTGCCGCTGCCCTCCTCGGCATGATTCCGCTCACTCCGGGTGGCATCGGTTTCGTCGAAGCCGGGCTCACCGCGATGCTCGTGATCGCGGGCGTTCCCGGCGAGGATGCCCTCCTCGCGACACTCGCCTACCGGGTCGTTTCCTATTGGCTCCCCCTACCCGCCGGACTGGTCGCCCATCTCCTGTTCCGACGTCGCTACGGCACCGCCTACGCCGCGTTGGCAACCGGGGGCTGATCCATGTCCTAGATTCGCTTCTCGAAAGCGAACAAGACAAAGGGGCATCAGGGTCATGGGTTTTCCGAGTGACATCAAGGTCATCGAGACATTTGTCGGCATGCCGAGCCGGAATCGCAAAGAGGTCTACAAGTTCCTCGCCCCCCATCTGCGCGATGACGAGTCCAAGGGCTTCCGCTTCCCGGCGCAGTACATGTTCAAGGACGTTCCGCCCGACACCGATGAAGGCGTCGATCCCGTCGCACTTCTTGTCGACAACCTCGACCGACACAACATCGAGACGGCGATGCTCGGGTACAACCCCGACAACCCCGACTGCCTCCGTGCGCTGACCGAACATCCCGATCGTTTCATCACCTGTCTCGAATTCGATCCGAACGACGTGATGGTTGCGATCAACCGCATTCGCAGGATCCATTCCGAAATCGGGCTCAAGGCCGTGAGCACCTTCCCGGCCGGATACCGCGTTCCGCTCAACGACAAGAAGATGTACCCGTTCTACGCCCTGTGCGTTGAACTCGGCCTTCCGATCTTCGTCTGTGTCGGTATCCCCGGCCCGCGCGTTCCGTTCGCCCCCCAGCACGTCGAGCTCATCGACGAGGTCATGTACGACTTCCCCGAGCTCACCTTCGTCATGCGTCACGGCGCAGAACCGTGGACCGAACTCGCGATGAAGCTCATGCTGAAGTGGCCGAACCTCTACTACTCGACGTCGGCATTCGCCCCGAAGCACTACCCGAAGAACATCATCGACTACGCGAACTCGCGCGGCTCGGACAAGATCATGTACGCCGGGTACTTCCCCGCCGGGCTCAGCTACGACCGGATCTTCGAAGAACTGCAGCAAGTCCCGTTCAAGGACGAGGTGTGGCCGAAGTTCCTCCGCGAGAACGCCAAGCGGGTCCTCGGGCTCTAGGGATCAGTCGGATCCTCGATGTGCACCCCGACTCTGGGTTCACATCGAGGATCCACAGTTTCAACCCTTCAGGATTTCCTTCCAGGGAAGATCCTTGTCGGGGGATGCGTCGCGGGGCAGCCCCAGAGCGCGTTCCGCAATCATGTTCTTGTGGACTTCGCTCGTGCCGCCACCGATGCGGGAACCGAACTGGCCCATGATCGCCTGCTGCCAGAACCCGGACTCGGGTGCGTCGGCGCGGTCGAGCATTCCGGCGGCGCCCTCGATCTCCATGGCGAGGTCGTATTTGCGTTCGGCCGATTGCACCATGAAGTTCTTCATGACCGACGGATCCGGAGGATTGCCGCGTCCGTTCAGGATGAACGACTGCATACGCAGACCCATCAACTGGAGCATGCGTTCGCGTGCATAGATGTCGGCCAGGCGTTCGCGGATGACGGTCTCGTCGGTGCGGCCGAACTCGCGGGCAGTGGCGAGAAGCGCATCGAACGACGACGCACCACCCTGTCCGGAACCGATCATGCCCGCTTCACTCGTGAGAACCGTGCGGGTCACCGACCAGCCGCTGTTGATCTCGCCGACAACGTTCTCCACGGGGATCACGACATCGTTGAAGAACACCTCGTTGAAATGTGATTGTCCCGTCGACTGGCGCAACGGTCGCACCTCGATGCCCGGTGTGCGCATGTCGACCAGGAAGAACGTGACGCCACGATGCTTGGGAGCATCGGGATCGGTCCGTGCGATGAGGATGCCCCAGTCGGCGTGCTGTGCTTCGGAGTTCCACACCTTCTGACCGTTCACGATGAAGCTGTCGCCGTCGCGGACGGCACGGGTTCCGAGGGCGGCCAGATCGGAGCCGGCACCCGGCTCACTGAAGAGTTGGCACCACTTCTCTTCGCCACTCAGGAGCTTGGGAAGGAATCGCTTCTGCTGTTCGGCGTTTCCGTGACGCATGATCGGCGGACCGACCAGCGACTGTGCCGCACCGCCGAAGCCCGCGGTCGCATCGAACTTCGACGCCTCCTGCCCGAAGATGATCGCCACCGAAGCCGAGTCGCCGCGTCCGCCGAATTCCTTCGGCCAGGTGATGCCGGCCCATCCGTTGTCGTAGAGCACCTTCTGCCATGCGTGACAACGATCGAGATAGGCGACGGCGGCCTCCTCGGAATCGTCGACCGGCCCGCGGGACCAATCGGCATCCGTTCCGGTCTTGAGCGCGGCATTCGCCTCGAGGAACGATCGGATCTCGGTCCTGAGGGCGGCTTCTTCTGGGCTCTCGTCAAAGTTCACAATCGGTGACTTTAGATGGGAGGAACCCCACCGGGGGAACCCGCCACCGGATCCCGAACCACCGGTGCGGGCGGGCTCGCCCGGTCGCCCCGTAGTCTCGTTGCGATGAGCACCAACCGGAACCCGGGAACGAGGCTGGGCGGCATCGTCTTGACGGCAGTGCTCGCCGCGCTTTCGGTCGGCTGCGGCGGCGGCGCCGACCAGTCGGTCGGGACCGACACCACGACAACCACGGTCGTTTCGGTTCCCGCTCTCGACTATCCCCACTACTCGGATCCCGGTTTGCCGATCTCCATCGGATTGAGCCGCCGATTCGCCGTCGTACTTCCGTCCGACCCCGCATCCGGCTGGCACTGGACCAGCGAACCGGTCGATCAAGCCCTGCTCGCTCCGCTGGGATCGGAGTTCCGCGACGATCCGGACCTGCTTGCGTCGATTCCGCCACCGACGACAACGACCACGACGGTGTCCCCGTTTGCATCGGGTCCTTTCGGCACGTCCACCACCGTCTCTGCCGAGCCGGCCGTCGAAGGAACCATGCCAGCCCCGCTCGTACAGGTGATCTCGTTCGCGGCGCGGGGCCTCGGTTCGACAACCGTGAGTTTTCGATACAACCGCATCGGATCCGCCGACGGGGATTCCGCCATGACCGCAACCTTCACCGTGACAATCGTTCCAGACACGATGCTCCCGGGAACCTCCGTTCCCGTTCCGCTTCCCTGACGGGACCTAGCTTTCCGGACCCGGGGGTTCCTTCTCCCGACGAAATGCCTCGTAATCCTCTTCGAGCATGAACCCCGGGAGAACGCCATCGTCGAAATCGAGTGGCGTCATCACCAGATCGATGGCTACCCAAAGCGTCCGCGAATAGGGAAAGAACGCGAGCGGAACCGCGATGGCGGCAACGGCGGCGAGTGCCGCTATCGCCTTGATGGGCGGATCAGGCCAGGTGAACCCGACGCCGAGGGCGAGGACCGCAAATACGACCGTCTGAGCCAGACACACGTTGAGGAACCACGAGCCCAACCACTGACCGGGCGCCCGGGTGAACACGAATCCGCACCCGGGGCACTCGGGGACCATCTGCACCCAGTAGACGAAGAGGCCTCCCCCACCGCAGACCGCACAGCGGCGGGCGCAGCCCCTCCGCAGAAGTGTGGTGGCGGGAAGTGGCATGCCTCCATTGTGCAGCCAACTCCCGGGTTGCGACGAGCGGTGGCGGGTATCCTTGGAGGAGTGGACAACAAGGATCCGATCGACGAGCTGGCGGGGCTCTTCAGATCGTTGGCCCACACCGATTTCGCCGGGTACAGCCCGATCTACGAGGAACTCGCTCTCGCCGTGGCCCGGGACAGGAGGGTGCTCGGCTTCGTGCTCGACTCGGCGGCACCGAATTCCCGTCGTGGTCGCCTTCCAGTCCTGTTCTTCGCCGCCACGCACGACGTCATCCTTTCCCGACCGACGAGTCCGATCGCCGCGATCTACCGGGGCGAGGTCGAGGCCGACCCAGTCGCTCCCTTCTTCCAGCTCGTCGCCGACGATCGGGACGCAATCGCCGAACGGATGCGCACCCGCTCCGTGCAGACCAATGAGGTCGGACGCAGCGCCGCTATCGCGGCCGCAGTCGCTCTCTGCACCACCGGCGACTTCCGATCGATCGGACTCGTCGAGATCGGCCCGAGTGCGGGTCTCAATCTCGCCTTCGATTCCTACCGGATCGATTACACGCGCGGCGCAGACTTCATCGGTTCCACCGGACCCGTCGATTCGCCCGTGCACCTCTCGTGCGAACTGCGCGGCGACCTCGACATCCCCCTGCCGGGACCCGACATCGCCATCGACGTTCGCATCGGCATCGACGCGGCGCCGATCGACATCACGGACCCCGAACAATCGCGATGGCTCCGGGCCTGTCTGTGGCCGGGGATCCCCGATCGACCCGACCGGCTCGCCGCCGCTATCCAACTCGTCGGAACCGCTCCCCCACCGATCCTGTGCGGCGACGCTGTCACCGATCTTCCCGGGGTCTTGGCCGCATTGCCCGAGGCGATCGCGCCGATCGTCATCTCGACCTGGGCGCTTGCCTACATTCCCACCGCAGGCAGGGCTCAGATCCTTCATGATCTCGATGAGCTGGGTGCACGGCGCGATCTGACATTCATCACCCTCGAAGAACCGCGGTTCACTCCATGGGGCCCGGAAATCGAGGATCTGCCGGAAGGCATCATTGCGAACAGTGAGACCTCCACGATTCTCGCCATGCGCCGCTGGAGCGGGGGTGTCTGCGAATCCCGAGTGCTTGCGTTCGTTCATCCCCACGGACGATGGATGCACTGGATCGACCAACGCAGTGCAATTGCGGATGGGGCATCCGAGGGTGAAGCATCCGCGGGTACGACAACTGCAACCGACGCGACAACGAACGGAGTCCGACATGGCTGACTGGGTTCTGCGGCGAACCGCCGCCCGGGTCGTCGTACTCGACCAGTACGGACACGTACTCCTGCTTCAGGCCCGCGATCCCGCGGACGCGTCGAAGGGTCATTGGTGGGAGATTCCCGGCGGCGGCATCGACGATGGTGAATCCAGTGCCGACGCCGCCCGCCGCGAGCTGTTCGAGGAAACCGGGATCCGCGACGCGGAGATCGGCCCCTGCGTCTGGACACAACATGCCCGATTCACCTTCGCCGGTTGGAAGTTCGACCAGCACGAGCACGTGCACGTGGCCTGGATGGACCGGATCGATCTCGCCACCCTCACCCCCGGCGGACTCGAAGCGTTCGAGGTGATGGCGTTCAAGGGTCACGACTGGTGGAGCGTCGACAATCTCCTGGCGTCGAGCGATGCGGTACTCCCCCGTCGTCTCCGGGAGTTCCTGCCCGATCTCGCCAACGGCACCATCCCCGACTCGCCCATCGACATCACCCACATCGATCCCGACATCGCGTGGTGAGCCGCGACGATTCGAACGGGCCCACCGGCGCATTGTCGATCAGGGAACATCCATGGCGCGTCTTCTTCCGGGGATGCACCAAACGCTGTCCCGTGTGCGGACAGGGACACCTCTTCGAAACCTGGTTCCGCATCCGCGATCGTTGCCCGCGCTGCAACCTCCGATTCGAACGCATCGAGGGACATTTCTCCGGCGACATCGGGGTGAACACGATCGTGAGTTTCGGTGCACTCATGATCGTCCTGATGGTCGGGTTCCTCGCGTTCTGGCCGACGCCTCCGATAGTCCCGATCATCGTGCTCGCCCTCACCATCGCGGGGATCATGCCTCTCGCTTTTCTTCCGTTCTCGAAGACGATCTGGCTCGCCCTCGATCTCCTCATGCGACCCCTCGAGACAGGTGAAGTCCGCCCCGGCTACGGCCCCCAGTAGCCGGGGTCGTATTCTTCACCTTCGATGCAGACCGACGCCGCCGCCCAACCCTCAGGTTCGTTGACCACCGAGGTCGCCATCATCGGCGCCGGACCGGCGGGAACCGCCGCCGCAATCACGCTCAAGCGCGCCGGCATCGACGTACTCGTCATCGACAAGGCGTCGTTCCCCCGCGACAAGATCTGCGGCGACGGACTCACCACTGCGGCACTCCGGGAACTCGACGCGCTGGGCCTCGATCCCTCACTCGTCGATTCGTGGATCGACGTCGACGATGTCCTCGTGCGCTCGCCCAGCGGCCGTCAGGTCACGTTTCCGCTGCCCCGGGGAGACGGTCGATTCGCCGCCGTCTGCCGCCGGAAGGATCTCGACGCGGAACTCGTCGCGCTTGCACGGCGCGCGGGCGTCACCATTCTCGAGAACGCGACGCTGCGTCATGCAACCCCGTCGACCGGAGGATTCCGACTGGACGTCGATGGAGTCGGAACCATCGACACCTCGTGGGTCATCGGCGCCGACGGCATGTGGTCACCGTTGCGCAAGGCACTGGGCGTCAACGATCCGACATATCGGGGCGAGTGGCATGCGTTCCGTCAGTACTTCACCGGGGTATCCCCCGAGGCGGCGAGCGAGCTCGCCATCTGGTTCGAACCGGATCTTCTCCCCGGGTACGCCTGGTCGTTCCCCATCGCCGATGGCGTCGCCAACGTTGGCTTCGGAATCCTGCGCGGAAGCAGTTACAAGGTCGGCGACATGGCTGCCGTCTGGCGAGACCTGCTGGCCCGTCCCCACATCCGCGCCTTCCTCGGCCCGGACGCAATGGCGGAGGGTCCCCACCGCGCCTGGCCCATTCCGGCGCGGGTCGACTCGACACAACTCACCAGCGGACGGGCGTTGTTCGTCGGAGATGCCGCGGCGGCAACCGACCCGATGACCGGCGAGGGAATCGGACAGGCCCTCGCCACCGGCCGCTGGGCCGCGGAGGCGATCATCGCCCATCGCAACGATCCCGCTTCAGCCGCCGCACTCTACGAGCGGACAGTGCACGACGAACTCGCTGTCGATCACCGTTTCGCCGAACGTTTGACGGCCATCCTCCGCAGCCCGCTCGGCGCCCGCGGGGCGGTCCGCATCGCCGGTCTCACCGACTGGACCCGACGGAATTTCGCCCGATGGCTGTTCGAGGATTACCCGCGGGCATTGCTTCTCACCCCGAAACGCTGGCATCGCAAGATGTTGAGCGGCTCGGGCGCCTACCGTGATGTCCGTGCAGACAAGACTGACTGACCTTCTCGAAATCGAACATCCGGTCATGCTCGCCGGAATGGGTGGCGTGAGTTATCACGAGCTGGTGACCGCCGTGAGCGAAGCCGGCGGCTTCGGCTGCATGGGCGCTTCGACGATGAGCCTCGATCGCATGATCGCCGAGATGGATCTCGTGGCCGGTGCCACCACGAAGCCATGGGGTGTCGATCTCCTCACCGCTCTTCCCGGCGACATGCCCGAGCAGGTCCGCGCGATCATCGAACACGGTGGCCGCGTGTTCGTCGCCGGTCTCGGAGTTCCGCGCGAAGTGGTGAACCTCTGTCACGACAACAACGTCCTCGTTGCCTCCATGTGCGGAAAGGTTCGCCACGCTGTTGCCGCGGTCGCGGCCGGTTGCGATCTCGTCATCGCCCAGGGAACCGAGGCCGGCGGCCACACCGGGACCATCGCGACGATGGCTCTTATCCCGCAGGTCGTCGATGCTGTCGACGGACGCGTTCCGGTCGTCGCCGCAGGAGGACTGTTCGACGGACGAGGTCTTGCCGCGTCGCTCACCCTCGGCGCCGAAGGGGTCTGGATCGGCACGCGTTTCATCGCGACACCGGAAGCGTGGGGCACCCCGGGCTACAAGCAACGTCTGATCGAGATGGCCGAGGACGACACCGTCGTCAGCAAGGCCTTCAGCGGCAAGACCTGCCGCGTCGTGCGAAACGCCTACACACAACACTTCGAAGAGCACCCCGAGGAACTCAAGCCGTTCCCGGCCCAACTCCTCGCATCCATGGAGGACGGGGCGAACCATCTCGGTGCCGGTCCCGACACGGAAGTCGATCCGGAGCGCGAGTTCTGGCCGGCCGGCCAGGGCGTCGGCGCCATCGATGAACTGATCCCCGCCGGAGATCTCGTCCGACAGTTCGTGGCCGAAGCCGAGGCGGTGTTCGAGAGGGTCGGCGCCAGGCGCTGACCCGGGGTCTACGAAATCCAGGTCTTGAGTTTCTCGATCATCGCCGTCGGGTTGTCACCCACGGGAATGATGTTGAGCACGCTGACGCCGGCTTCCTTGAACGCCTCGAGACGATCGCGCACGAAGCCCTCGGGTCCGCACAGATTCGTGAGTTCGAGGAACTCCTTCGGGACGATCGCCGCCGCCTCGTCCTTCTTGCCCTCGAGGTAGAGGTCCTGGATCTTGGCGGCTTCGGCCTCGTAGCCGTATCGGCACATGAGGTCGTTGTAGAAGTTGCGACCCTTGGCTCCCATGCCTCCGACGTAGAGGGCAACCATCGGTCGCGAGAGTTCGGCGATGTCGGCGGCATCGTCACCGATGGCCACAAGGCCACCGGCCGCGATCTCGAGGGGGCCGAGTTCCGGAGACCGCTTGGCCCGCCCGGCGGCAAGATCGGCGCCCCACACATCGTCGGCGCGCTCGGGCATGAAGAAGATCGGCAGCCATCCGTTGGCGACTTCGGCGGTCATCTCGACGTTCTTCGGGCCGAGTGACGCGATCCAGATCGGGATCTCGTCGCGGACCGGCTTGGCGATGATCTTCAGCGGTTTGCCCAGACCGGTTCCCCGGTCGGCCGGCAGCGGCAGCGTGTAATAGCGACCGTCATATTCGACGCGTTCGCGCTTCCAGACCTGACGACAAATGTCGATGATCTCGCGGGTGCGACCCAGAGGTGCGTCGTAACGCACGCCGTGGAACCCTTCGATCACCTGCGGACCCGACGCACCGAGACCGAGGATGAAACGTCCGTCGGTCAATGCGTCCATGCCCGCTGCGGTCATCGCCAGCAGTGTGGGTGTGCGGGTGTAGATCGGCAGGATCCCGGAAGCGATCGTGATCGACTCCGTCGTCGCTGCGAGGTACCCCATGAATGTTGCGGCATCGAAGCCGTACGCCTCGGCGACCCAAGCGATATCGAGACCGGCCTTCTCGTAATCGGCAACCCGCTTCGCCGACTCCTTGAAGCCCCCCGAATAGTCGATCTGCATGCCCAGCTTCATCGTGTTCTCCATCTGGTTCGCGCCGGCCCTCGCGGGAGGCGAGTCCGCCGAAATGTCTTACCGTGCGAATGTCCTACCGGGCGATGCTCAGTGCCCGGCGGGGCCGTCGGCGAGGTTGGCCAGCAGTTCGGCCCGACGCTCGTCGCGCTCGACGGCCTGTGCCGCCTGGCGTTCAGCGAGTTCGATCTTCGCGTGATCAGCCGTCCACGCCTTGCGGTCGACGAGTTGGGCGGCATCGACGTTGGCGATCTCTTCGCCATTCTCGAAAGCGACGTGATAGCGGATCCACGTGATTCCGGAAACGAACCAGACCTTGCCGAACGTGCCGACCGGGACACCCGGCATGTCGACGGCGGCGACCACCTTCTGGCGGCGGCGGAAGACCTTCTCTGTACTGATCGTCGTTCCCATGACCCTCACGCTATCCAATGGAGCCGCCCGGGACGGATTCGGTGCACCCCCGACCCCGCTGACTACGCTGCGCACGTCCCGCAATCGTTCCAGCGCATCAGCGCCAGGAGGAGCATTTTCATGGCTGACATCGGATTCGACGGCAAGGTCGCCATCATCACCGGCGCCGGAGGCGGCCTCGGCCGCCATCACGCCCTTGAACTGGCCAGCCGCGGCGCCAGACTCGTCATCAACGATCTCGGCGGCTCGCTGTCGGGGGAAGGCGGCGATGTCGGTCCGGCACAGAGCGTCGTCCGGGAAATTCTCGATCTCGGCGGTGAGGCCGTCGCCGACGGCAATTCCGTGGCCACCGCCGAAGGCGGCAAGGCCATCGTGCAGACCGCCGTCGACGCGTTCGGCACCGTGGACATTCTCGTCAACAACGCCGGGATCCTCCGGGACAAGTCGTTCCACAATCTCGACCAGGCAATGATCGAATCGGTCATCCAGGTCCACCTGCTCGGCGCATTCAACGTCACGCAACCGGCCTTCCAGATCATGAGGGAGAAGGGCTACGGACGCATCGTGTCCACGTCCTCGAACTCCGGAATCCTCGGCAACTTCGGTCAGGCGAACTACGGCGCTGCGAAGATGGGCCTCGTGGGTCTCACCCGCGTGCTGGCCATCGAGGGTCGCAAGAACAACATCAAGGCGAACGCGATCGCGCCTGTCGCCCTCACCCGCATGACCGAGGAGATGTTCGGTGCGGCCGGCGATGCGCTCGATCCCGCACTCGTCAGCCCGCTGGTCGCCTACCTGTCGTCGGAAGCCTGCGAACCCACCGGTGAGATCTTCTCCGCCGCCGGTGGCATCATCTCCCGCTTCTTCATCGGCCTGACCCCCGGTTATTACAACCCCAACCTCACCGCCGAAGACGTTGCCGAGCACCTGAGCATCATCCGCGACGAGACCGGATACATCGTTCCCGAGGATTCGAGCGGCGAGATCAGCAAGATCGTGAAGACGGTCATGGGCGACGCCGACTGAATTCCCGTCCGATCGTCACCCGAGCGATCGATGACAACAGACAGGTGGGAACGATGAGGGTCGACTCGACTGACGGTGTCGAACTCGAGGTCCACGATCTCGGAGGTGACGGTCCTCCGTTGCTTCTCGTCCACGCGACCGGGTTCCACGGACTCGTGTGGGAACCACTTGCATCACATCTCACCGGGTTCCGACGCTGGTCGATCGACATGCGCGCCCACGGCGATTCCACGACACCGCTCGGGCGTCCCCTCGAGTGGGACGGTTTCGCCGACGATGTTCTGGCCGTTGTCGACGCCCTCGGACTGGATCGCCCCTTCGCCGTCGGCCATTCCAAAGGTGGAGCGGCACTGCTGCTCGCCGAACAGCGCCGCCCGGGAACATTCCGCTCCCTGTACTGCTGGGAGCCGGTTGTCATGCCTCCGGAGATCGCACTCGGCCACCAGCCCGACAACCCGCTTTCGAACGGGGCTCGGCGGCGACGCCCGACCTTCGCCAGCCATGACGAGGCCTTCGAGAACTACGCGGCGAAGCCTCCGTTCAGCGGACTCGATCCGGCGGCACTTCGCGCCTACGTCGATCACGGTTTCGCCACTGCCGAGGACGGCACGGTCACGCTCAAGTGTCGGCCCGAGGACGAAGCCGACGTGTACGCCCACGGATCCGCCCATCAGGCTTTCCAGTTCCTCGATCTCGTGCGCTGCCCCGTCACCATCGCCCTGGGGGCGGAAGACACCGTTCCGGCCATCTTCGGCCGCCCCATCGCCGACGCGCTGCCGGCCGGTCGCATCGAGTCCCATCCCGAGCTCGGCCATTTCGGCCCGCTCGAGAATCCCGGGATCGTCGCCGCATCGATCCTGGCGGCCTTCGCCACCGACTGAGCCCCCGTTCGGGCGGCGGGCTGTCGCAGTAGGTGCGTAGCCTCGGCTCATGGCTCTCGAACTACCCACGTCGCTCTCACCGTCCAAGGTCTCGTCGTTCACCGACTGCGCCCTCGCCTTCCGGTTCGCCTCGATCGATCGCATCCCGCAGGCGCCCACAGCGGCGATGGTCAAGGGAACACTCGTCCATTCTGCGCTCGAGCGGTTGTTTGCCCTCGATCCCGCCGAACGCAATCTGCCAAACGCGCACCTGTGCCTGGCCGATGCGCGCGTGGCCATCGAAGCCGATCCCGAATGGATCGAGCTCGCGCTCGACGATCAACTCGAACCCAAATTCATGGCCGAGGCCGCAACGCTCGTCGACAAGTACTTCCAACTCGAGGACCCGTCCACGATCACGCCGGTCGGCCTCGAGATGCAACTCGAATTCGATCTCGACGGCATCTTCCTGCGCGGCATCATCGATCGCCTCGAGGAGAACGCAGCCGGTGAACTCATCATCACCGATTACAAGACCGGCCGGGCACCCGCCCCGGCCTTCCAGAAGGCCCGCCTCGGCGGCGTGCACTTCTATTCACTCCTGTGTGAACGCGTTCTAGGTCGTCGACCCGCGAAGGTCCAGCTTCTCTTCCTCGGGCAACCGGTGGTCATCGACACCGTCCCGACCGACCAGTCGACGCGACAGCTCGAGAACAAACTGCGGGCGGTCTGGTCGGCCATCGAGACCGGATGCGAACGCGAGGACTTCCGACCCAAGCCGTCCAAGCTCTGCTCGTGGTGCGATTACCAGAAATGGTGCCCCGAGTTCGGGGGCGATCCTTCCCTGGCCCGGGCCGAGTCCGAAGCCTTGCGGGAACAGGCCAAGGCGGCCACCGCGGCCCTCACGGACGGGGCAGCGGTAGCGCTCCCCTAGCATCGGGGGCGTGAGCCCCACAGAACTGCCCGAGTCTCCCCTGCCCCCCGAAGGCGTGATCGACGCCGCCCTCGAGGCCTTCGAGCACAACCATCCGGGTCTGCCACTCCCCCATCATCAGACCGAGCCACCCCACGTCCTCGGCCCCATCGCCCGCTTCGACGATCTTGTCGACGGCTGGTTCGACCGACTCCGCGGCACCGAACCGACCGACCGGATCATGTACGCACTCACCGAACTCGGTGACTTCGGTCTGATCTGGGTGCTGCTGGCCTTCGCCCGCGGACTCCGGTCCGAAGAAGATGCACGCGCCGCATGGCGCCTCGCTGCCGCCCTCGGCGTCGAATCGGTGATCATCAACGGCGTGATCAAGAGCCAGTTCAAACGCGAACGGCCGGTCGTCCAGGAACCGCGCCCCCACAAGATGCGCATCCCGCTCACCACCAGTTTCCCGAGCGGTCACTCAAGCACCGCCATGGTTGCCGGCATACTCCTCACACAGAAGTCCGGTCGTCCCCTCAAAACGGCGATCTTCGGACTCGGTGGCCTCGTCGCCCTCAGCCGCGTGCACGTCAAGATCCACCACGCCTCGGATGTCGCCGGAGGCCTCGCGGTCGGCATCGGACTCGGTGCCGCCGCACGGGCGCTCTGGCCGCTCTATCGACGCCATTCCTGACCACTGCCGGGTTCACGGGGCCGGACTCCACGCCCCGACAGCGCCGAGCGGAATACTCCCCCAACCAGACAGGTTCACCTCGACATGACACTCTCGTTCGCAGTCACCTGGGACTACCGGTGCCCGTTCGCCCGCATCGTGCACAGCCATGTTGTCGAAGGCCTGCTCGACGGCGCCGACTGGGACGTCACCTTCGTTCCGTTCTCCCTCGGACAGGTCCATGTCGAGGAGGGCGACGCCCCAATCTGGGAACGCCCGCAGGACGACACGGGATTGCTCGCGCTGCAGGCCGCTGTCGTCGTGCGCGACACGGTTCCCGACCTCTTCCCCGCCGTTCACCGGTCGCTGTTCGAGGCCCGGCATGCCGAGGGTGCCCAACTGCGCGACGAATCGGTGCTGCGCACGGTCCTCGGAGCCCACGAGATCGACGTCGATTCCGTCTTCGTCGAAGTGGCCTCCGGCCGACCACTCGAAACGATCCGCATCGAACACACTGCAGCGGCCACCGATCTGGACGTCTGGGGTGTCCCGACATTCATGGCCGAGGGCAGAGCGGCATTCGTGCGACTCATGGATCTCCCGGTCGACGGCGCCGATGCACGACGAAACGTCGAGCAGGTCGTCGACATGCTCACCGGATGGTCATCGCTCAACGAGTTCAAGCACACCAGCCTCGATCGCTGATCCTCCCGGTCTCGAAAAGCCTCCGCAATCGAAAAGCTCCTGCAATCGAAAAGGCGCACGACCCGATGGGCCGTGCGCCTTTCTTCGTTTCATGGTCGGTCCGAATGCCGGACCGGATATTGAACGGTCAGTTCTGGACGAGCAGACCTGCGTCGTGCGACAGGATCGAACGGACATCGAGCAACAGGTCGGAGACCTCGTTGGTGCTCACGAGTTCGCGATGAAGCATTTCGCCAAGCGCCTGATCGATGATCGTCAGTGCTTCGGTGATCGTGTCCAGTTCGTGAGTCTCAGTCATCGTGTCTCCTGTCGTGACCGGCGAACCGGTGGTGTCAGTCTGATTGTTCCAACTTGGTCAAACACTGCTGCTTTACTGCTGAACGCATCGTAGGGGTACGGGCGTGCAATCCGTTGGTCAATAACCCGATTTCTTCCATGAACTTCCCGTTTCGCACTGT
The DNA here is from genome assembly GCA_009703925.1 of Actinomycetota bacterium. GTDB lineage: Bacteria > Actinomycetota > Acidimicrobiia > Acidimicrobiales > Acidimicrobilacustridaceae > Acidimicrobilacustris. Next base: position 34,433 of record WLFD01000007.1, read on the forward strand.
CACCCCGTCGCAGTAGCGTCGCTTTCCATGACGCCAGCCGCACCCGAGATGGGTGTCACCTATGCGAGCTTCTCCGCCCTCGGGATGCAATCCGGATTCACCGGAGCGCAGTGGTCCGCCGAACTGGGCTTTTCCTCGTTCTGGGTCGCCGAGACCACGGGTCCTGAGGCGTTCGCCACACTCGCCGCCATCGGAGCAGCCCAGCCCTCGCTCGCCCTCGGTACCGGGGTGCTGGCGATCCAGTTGCGCACTCCCGGCCTCGCCGCCATGGGCGCCGCGACCCTTCAGGCGCTCCAACCCGACCGCGACATCCTCCTCGGCATCGGCATCTCGTCTCCGGCCGTCGTCTCCCGTTGGCACGGTGCCGACTACGGCGACCGCCCCATGGCCCAGATGCGCGAGTACCTCACGCTCCTGCGTCAGTGCCTGAGCGGCGAAAAGGTCGACTTCGCCGGCGACTACTACTCGGTCAAGGGTTTCCGGCTCGGGGTCCGTCTCGATGAACGCCGTCCCAAGATCATCCTTGCGGCCCTCAATCCCAAGATGCTCCGCATGGCCGGCGAACTCGCCGACGGGGTCCTGCTCAACTACCTGCCGGCCACCCACGTTTCGTGGTCCGTCGAACAGGTGCGGGCCGGTGGCGACGCCACGATCTACGGCTATGTGCATGTCGGTGTCACCGATCCCGAACCCCATCGCGACCTTGCCCGGCGCGACCTGTTCTCGTACATCGTCGTCGATTCCTATGCCGCCAACTTCGCCCGCGCCGGGTTCGCCGACGAGGTCGGAGCCGTCCGCGAATGCCATGCCGCCGGCAACCGCGAAGCGGCCCTCGCCGCCGTATCCGATCGCATGGTCGACGCCATCGACATTCTCGGCACCCGCCAACATGTCCACGATTCGGTCAAGGCCTACGCCGACGCCGGGGTCGATGTCCCGATCATCATGCCGATGCCCTGG
>WLFD01000070.1 GCA_009703925.1 Actinomycetota bacterium
CACTTGTTCCGGAGTTGCTCTTCGACATGTATCTGGATCTTGTTTACGTCAAGGGCATCATCGACATAACCCTCGGCCGTCAGGCCCAGTGGACCCATGTCGTCGCTTCAGGGGCCGATCTCGGCCAGGAGGCGGCCTGAATCGTGTCCGATGAATTGTTCCCGATGATGCTCGGGGGAATCCTGTTCTCCGAAGGAATCATGCAGACCGGCTCGTTTGCCATCCTCGCTGCATTCGTTGCCATCAACACGATTCTCTACGCCGCGCTCGCTGTCGCCAAGATCTTTCCCAAGATCTATCCGGGCGACTGGTTCCGCAGATTGAATCGAAGGTCGGAGACGCGAAGCATCCACCCGCATGGTTCCTGAGCACCCGATGGCCGGTCACCGCACCCGGTTGGTCCCACCGGCGTCCTGATCGGTCGGTTCGATGCCTAGGCTCGGTTCGTGCCTCTTGTCTCGAATCCCCGGTTGTCGTCCACGGTGGCAATCGCGCTGGCTCTCACGGCAACAGCGGGATTCGTCGACGCACATTTCTTTCTTCACGTCACCGAAGTCTTCACGGCAAACATGAGCGGGAATCTGGTTCTGTTCGGAATGGCACTCGGCGAGAAGCAATGGGCACAAGGAGGACATCAGGCGACCGCACTCCTTGCCTTCATCGCCGGGGTGTTTGCCGCCAGCCGGTTCAATGATCGGCATCGTCGGGCGGAAAAACCGCTGCGTCCCGATCTGTTGCTCGGCGTCGAGGCGACCATCCTCGTTCTTGCAGCGGTGTGGATCGGATTTTTCGGTGCCGAACATGCGGGCGAGCGGATACTCGTCTATCCCGCGATCGTGCTCGCAGCATTTGCGATGGGGATGCAGAACGCGGCGGTGGTGCGAGTCGGCGTGCTCGCAGTGGCCACGACCTACGCAACAGGTTCGGTGGCCCGGCTGGGATCGGAAACGGCACTAGCGGTCGGCGCAACCTCGAGGGAGGAAGCAGCCGCTCACCTCGGGGTCATTCCGGTGCTCGGTTCGATGGTTGCGTCGTACGTGTTCGGGGCGCTGCTTGCCGCGTCGGTGGGCGCATCTGCCGCATGGCTCCTCTTGCCGGCGGGAGTGCTTGTGCTCGCCGCGATCGGCACACACCGCCGACTCCGCCGGCACGATCTCTAGGTCATGTGACCTGTCAGCCAGCGAATGCAGGGACAGCCTCGGACGAAATGACGTCGACCGATGCGGTTGCTTGTGACCACGGTCCGGTTCCGGTCGCACTCACGGCGCGGACCTGAAACACGTAGGTTCCTGCGGCCAGACCGGTGATCGTGTTTCCACAGGGTGAGGCACCGATCGTCACCGGCGAGGACCATGTCGCGCCTCCATCGGTGGAGAAGCGGTAGTCGTATCGGGCGATCGCTGTCGAACCGGCATCGACCGGCGCGGTGCAGGCAAGAGTCACGCCGTCGGGGCCGACCGTTGCCACAACGTCGGTCGGGATCGCGGGAACGGAAGGGAAGGTGCCTGTGGCGTCCAGCCAGAAGAGGCCGTAACTGCCGGAAGCGTCGTCGTCGAAACTTGACCAGCTGATGGTGAGGGCGTCGCCGAAGTTGGACAGGTCGAGGCTGAGTGCAACCGCCCCCTGGTTCTCTCCGAGCGTCTCGGTCGAGATGAGGACGGGCTCGGTGATCGAACCGCTGCCCGCCCGGATGCCGGTGAGCCAGATTTCTCCGAAGGCATTCGGCGACGTTCCGGTCACTGTCGGGATGATCAGAACGATGTCACCTCGGGCGTTGGCGGCCATGGCGACATAGCCCGGCGACAGGACACCGGAGATTTGCGGAGCGAGATCGACGGGAGCGGTCCAGGGCTGCCCCACCCCGGAACTGCTCATGAGGAGAACGGCACCGGTGTAGTCGATGGCGCCGAGCGCCAGCGAGCCGTCGGCCGAGGCTCCGAGCACGAGTCCGGTTCGGGCGGCCGCTGCCGGAGCGATGGTTTCGGTCGTCCAGGTGCCGTCGGCATTGCGGGACGAGAGTTTGAGTGACGGATCGCCGCCACCAAAGGGGGTTTCGGAGAAGGCGACAAGTGGTCGCATCCCGCCTGCGCCGTCAGGGGCCATAGCCAGACTGAAATTGTCGCCGAAGTCCGGGTCTGCTTCACCGAGAACGGCAGGCGATCCCCAGCCGCTTCCTGACGAGCCGATGACGCTCGGGATTCCCGCCGAACCGGAGTAGGCGATCCAGAGGGTTCCGTCGGCAGCAACCGTCATCTCGGGGTCGATGTAGGCATTGGGATCGATGTTCGCGCCGGCGATGGTGCTGAACGAGCCCCAGACTCCTCCGGCCGAAAGATCTGCGGTCACCAGTCCGGTGCTGGCGTCGCCGAGAACGGCGGTGATCGCTCCACCCGCCCGCAGGACGAACGCAGGAGTTGTCGAGTTGGATGCGCCGGGAGCTTCGAGGTACGCGGGCGCCGACCATGTGCCGCCCGAATAGATGCTGGCGGCAACGGCAGGGGGCGTTGCGTTCCCATCCTCGGGAACCGAAAGCCAGAGGGCGACGGTGTCAGTCGCCCGGGCGATCAGTTGCATTCCCAGTGAGGACACGCTGTGGGCGGAACCGGAGGGGTCGGTGGGTGCGTTCACGACCCACACGGCGGGATCGAAGGAGTTGGATCCGGGTGCCTTACGCAGAACGGCAAGGCCGTTGGTGTTGGTGGCGGGGAAGTTCTGGCGGACCTGCGCGGCCACGAGCTGAGCGCCGTCGGCGGCAGTGGTGATCGCGGAAATAACCGCGCGCCCGTCGGATTGGAGAAGATCGCTTGCTCCCGACCATGTGATCGGTAGCGCCGAGGCGGGCGCAACGGTTGCGATGGTGAGTCCTGCGATGCTCACGAGGGCAACGAGTGCTGCTGCAACGCGGTTACGAAATTTTGAGGCGATCATGTTCATCGACGCTAGTGGCGTGAGATCCCATCAGCCGACGATGGATCGGTCTCTCAGACTTGGTGTCGCATACTGCGGTCGAAACGTTGTGATTCATCTACTGTTGATCTTCAACCAGGGAGCCTGAATGAAGCCGAAACTGAATGTCCTCGCAGTTGCCGTCGTTGGCGTGATGGCGCTCGTCGCTCTCGGAGCGGGGTGCTCGTCGTCGTCGAATGATTCGTCATCGGACACTTTGAAGTTCGGGCTCGAGGCGCCGTTGACCGGCAGCCTGGCCGAGCTCGGTCAGGGCATGCTCAACGGAGCGAAGCAGGCGGCAGCAAAGGTGAACGCCGAAGGTGGCATCGGTGGCAAGAAGATCGAAATCGTCGCCATCGACGACAAGGGAGATGCCGATGCCGGTGTGGCCGCAGCGAAGGCAGCGGTGGCCAAAGGCCTCGACGCGATCGTCGGCCCCTACAACTCGGGAGTCGGTCTCAAGACCCTTCCGATCTACATCGAGGCCGGACTCGTTCCGCTCCGCCTCACGTCATCTGACGAAACCGCCGGTCTCGGCTTCACCCTGCAGCCGATGACATCGCAGATCGCTCCGGTCGCCACCGAAGCTCTGGTCAAGGATCTGAAGGCGACTTCCGTTGCGCTCATCGTCGACCCGACGACGGATTACACGTCATCGGCAGCGAAGGCGATGGCCACGTCACTTGCGGCTGCCGGTGTGACCATCACCGCAACCGAAACGATCACCCCCGGTGCGGCCTCCTACACGGATGCCGTGACCAAGGTATTGGCGACCAACCCGTCGGCCGTCTACGTCATCACCTACTTCCCCGAAGCGGGACTTATCGCTCAGGCGATGCTCGCCGCGAATACCACTGTCGAGTGTCTTGCCGACTACGGCGCCTATGACAACGGATACATCGGCGCCGCCGGCATTCCCGCGGCGCAGAAGTGCCCCGTCGTCGGCGTTCCGGCTCCTGGCGATTTCCCCGGTTCGACGTCGTTGGTGTCGGCGTACACGTCGCAGTTCAACGCCGCACCCGGTTCGTGGTCGCCGTACACCTACGACTCGGTCCTGCTGCTCGCCGATGCGATCAACCGCGCCGGCGGAACCTCAGCCGACAGTCTGCGGAGTGCTCTTGCCGCAACCAAGGGTTGGACAGGCTGGACGGGATCGGTGGCATTCGAGCCGACGACAGGAAACCGAATCCCCGCGCCGGTCACCGTCGACATCGTGGATGCCACTGGCACCTTCCACGTTGACCCGGCCTGGATAAGCGCAACGGGATTCACCTTCTGACCTGACCTGACCTGACTCGGCCCGGACGGGCCGAGTCAGTAATGGCGCAGTTCCACCACGGTGCCGTCGGGATCGCGGACATACAGCGAGTCCCCATCGCCGCGCGCGCCGAACCTGCGGTTCGGACCCCTGATCACATCGAATTCGCCGGAAGCAGCAACGGCGGCCAGGTCGGTCGGTTCGACGACGAGGCAGAAGTGGTCGAGACGGCCGTCGACCGGTTCGCCGGCCACGAGATCGATGATCGTGGATTCGTTGACGCGTACCGAAGGAAAGGGCACGTCGCCGCGCTTCCACTCGTCGACCCGCAGGGGTTCGAGACCGAGGAGATCCCGATACCAACCGAGGGTTCGTTCGACGTCGGCGCAGATCAGAACGATGTGGTCGAGTGCGGAAACCCTGAGCGCTTTTGTCACCCCGCCATCGTTGCACTCCGGAGCAGGTGAGCGTCGAGCAGGGAGACCGTTTGTGCAGCGACGCGCGGGTGGAAGCGGGTGGGGAACCTGTGCGATACGGTCCGCAATGTACGGGGGAGCGAGCAGGGGAAGTCGGGCTCGCTGAACAACAGGAACACGAAAGGCATCACACGATGAAGCAGATCATGCTCCACGGCGCGAACGACTGGCGCCTCGACGACGTCGCCGATCCCGAGGTGGGCCCGCGCGATGCTCTGGTGCGGATCGCGGCGTGCGGCATCTGCGGCACCGACGTGTCCTATGTGCACATGGGCATGACCCCCGGCCATCCGATTCCTCTCGGTCACGAGATGGCCGGAGTCGTCGATTGGGTCGGTGCCGAGGTCGAGGGTGTCTCGGTCGGTGATCGCGTTGTCGTGTGTCCGTCCGACAACGGGGGCGGGCCGATGGGAACCGGCGGGGCGCAGGGCGGGCTGACCCCGATGCTCCATGTTCCCGATGCTGCGAACGGCCGTCGGCTCTTCAGGATTCCCGATGACATGGCCCTGACGACGGCGGCACTTGCGGAACCGCTTGCCGTCGGGATGCAGTCGGTGAACCAGTCGGAGGCGAAACCCGGTGACAAGGTTGCGGTTTTCGGTTGTGGACCGATCGGACTGACGGCACTGGCCACACTGGCGGACCGAGGGGTCACCGATGTCGTCGCCATCGACCTGAGCCCCGCCCGGCTCGGACTCGCCCGCGAGATGGGTGCGAGCCACGTCATCGATCCGACAGAGGCCGATGTCTGGGAGGAACTCAAGCGAATCCACGGAACGACACCGTTCATGTTCGGCCCGACTGCTGCGACCGACATCTTCATCGAAGCCTCGGGTGCCGACAGCGTGATCGGTGACGTGCTCCAGAACGGTCGGGTCGGCGGAACTCTCGTGATCGTCGCGTTGCATTACCGGCCCGTTCCGACCAACTACGTGAATGTGCTCATGAAGCAGTTCACCGTCCGCGGCTCGATGGAATATCCGGAGCGTTTCGAGGATGCCATCGAACTGCTTGCCCGCCGAGATCTCTCCGGGCTCATCACCCACAAACTCGCACTGGAGGATTTCGGCGAGGGCCTGGCTGTCCTCGAAGGCTCGAAGGACTGCGGCAAAGTCATGATCACGATGGGAGGTGCGCGATGAGCAATGGCGTTTCGTTCGATTTCACCGGAACCTCGGTGCTCGTCACCGGAGGCACAAGTGGGATCGGCCACGCAACGGCGGCGGCATTCGCGAAGGCCGGTGCGACGGTGACGGTGACCGGAACCCGGACCAGCGCGACCGATTACGAGACGGATCTCGTCGGGATGCAGTTCCGACAACTGGAGATGCGCGACGCAGATGCTGTCGACGCCCTGGCTTCGAGTCTCGGAACGCTCGACATTCTCGTGAACAACGCCGGCGCGAACTTTCCCGATGGTCTCGACGAGTGGAGCCCGGAGGGTTTTGCGGCATCGCTGGCCATGAATGTCGAGGGAGCGCAGCGGCTGACGGTCCGCTGCCACGACGCGCTGGCGAGCAGCACGATGGCGGGGGGAGCGAGTGTGGTCAACATGATCTCGATGATGTCGTTCCGTGCCACGACGATCGTGCCGGGATACTCGTCGTCGAAAGCGGCGTTGCTCGCCCTCACCCGCAACCTCGCTCTCCACTGGGTGAACGACGGCATCCGGGTCAATGCGGTTGCGCCGGGGCTGATCGATACACCGATGACGGCACCGATGAAGCCGTTCGCCGAGATGCTCGACGGTGAACTCGCCAAGCAGGCCATGCGGCGTATGGGAACGCCCGAGGAAGTAGCGGCGGCGGTTCTTTTCCTCTCGTCGGAGGCCTCGTCGTTCACGACCGGCACTGCGCTCGCCGTCGACGGCGGATACCTCGCGCTGTGAGCGGAGCGACGCGATGAGCAACGAAATTCGTATCGAGGATCTCGGTGCCCCGGTACTCAACGACCTGCAACGCATGGGTCTCGAGTACGGCGAGGCGAAGCACACGGAACTCACCGTCGACGCGGTGTGTACTGCGGCGGCGGGCCAGACCGGACTGGACGATTTCGGATCGGAAGATTTCCGCGAACGACTCGGAGTGCAGCTGGAGGAAGTGGATGCCGATCCCGAGCGAACCGGACTCGGCCGCATGCTCATGTTCGGCGACAGCCTTCGCTACGCCACCAACCGACTGCGCATCCGCGATCTGCTGAAGCGACATCCGGAGATCCTCGACATCCCGATCGAGAAACCCGTGATCGTGATCGGACTGCCCCGTTCGGGCACGACAAACCTGGTGAACCTGTTGGCGGCGGACACCCGGTTCCGTTCGATGCCGCTGTGGGAATCGTATGAACCGGCCCCCGACCCGAACGAGGTGACGCCGGCTGACGGAATCGATCCCCGGTGGGCCCGATGCCAGCAGATGTGGGAGGGAATGCAGGCTGGCGCACCATTCATCGCCGCGATGCACCCGATGGCTCCGGACCACGTGCACGAAGAGATCGAACTCATGACGCCCGACTTCTCGAGTTACAACCTCGAATGGGTGGCCCGCGTACCCGGGTGGCGGGACTACTACCTCGCCCACGATCAGACGCCGCACTACGCGTACATGAAGACTGTGCTGCAGATCATGCAGTGGTATCGACCCCGCGAGCGCTGGGTGCTGAAATCGCCACAACATCTCGAGCAGATCGGTCCGTTGCTCGCAACATTTCCCGACGCGACAATCGTTGTAACCCATCGCGATCCGGTGGCGGTCGTGCAGTCGACGATCACCATGCTCACCTATGGCGCTCGCACGGCCTACAAGACGCCGAAACCCGAGTGGTACCGCGACTACTGGACCGACCGGGTGGGGCGCCTGCTCGACGCGTCGCTCCGCGATCGGGATCTTCTGCCGGCCGATCGCACGGTCGATGTGTTCTTCCACGAATACATGGAAGACGAAACGGGAACTCTGCAGCGGATCTATGACGCGGCAGGCATCGAGTTCACCGATCAGGCCCGCGCCGAAGTTGCGGCGCATCAGGAAGCACATCCGAGGGGCAAAGCCGGCCGGGTCGTGTACGACCTGCGCGGCGACTTCTCCACCACACCGGAAGCGATCAGGTCCCGATACGTCGACTACCTCGATCGATTCCCCGTACAGATCGAGGTCCAGTGAACATTCAGGAACAGGTCGATCATCTGATCGACACCCGCCCGGGCAAGGAACTGCTGATTCCCGTTTACGACGACCCGGCCCATCCGATCGTCGACGGACTCATTTACCGCTCGGGGGGAACGACGGCGTCGTACATGATCCTCACCGACAACGGCAGGGTGATCGTGAATGCGGGGATGGGTTATGAAGCCCCGCATCACAAGCGCGTCTTCGACGCGATCCGACCCGGTCCGACTCATCACATCATCACGACCCAGGCCCACGTCGATCACGTCGGTGGTGTCAACCTGTTCAGGGAAGCCGAAACCACCTACATCGCGCAGGCCAACAACCCGGCCTGTCAGGCCGACGACACGCGCATCCAGGGTCTCCGGATGCGAACGGCCGGGATCTGGTTCGACATGCTCGGCACCGATGCCCGTCGCATTTACGAACAGAACCCGGGAGTGTCGATGGCGCAGTCGGTGCCGATGCCCGACGTGCTGTTCGACGAGCATCTCGAACTCGAGGTCGACGGCCTCCGCATTGAACTCTTTGCCGCCGTGGGCGAAACGATCGATTGCGTTGTCGTGTGGTTGCCCGAACATCGCATCGCCCTCGTGAGCAACCTGTTCGGACCGTTGTTCCCGCATTTTCCGAACGTCAACACGATTCGCGGTGATCGATACCGATTCGTGGAACCGCAACTCGCAACCAACCGCATGGTGCGCGAACTGCGACCGGAGATGTTGGTCACCGGCCGGCATGAACCGATCGTGGGCGCCGACCTGATCGATGCATCGCTCGAACGTCTACATGACGCCGTCACCTACGTGCATGACGAAGCGCTCAAGGGGTTCAACGCCGGCACGGACATGTGGACGCTCATGCGCGAGATCGAGCTCCCGCCGGAACTCCGCGTCGGGCAGGGCTACGGCAAGGTCTCGTGGGCCGTGCGCACGTTCTGGGAGGAGTACGTGGGCTGGTTCAAGCTGCAGTCGACAACGGAGTTCTATCCGGACAGCGCACCGGCGGCGCTGGCCGAGTTGCTTGAGGTCACCGGCATCGACGCCGCGCTCGACCGAGCGGAGGCTGCGCTCGCTCGCGGTGACGCGGCCCTTGCGATCACGCTCGGAGAGGCAGTTGCGCAGATGCAACCGGATGACGCCCGTCTACGAGCGCTGATGGCGGCCGCGCACCAACACCTTCTCGACCACGGTGGCGATGTGAGTTTCTGGGAGAACGGTTGGCTGCGTACCGAACTCGCCCGCTGGAGCGAAGGCTCCTGAATCGGCCGGCTCTTGTCGGTGACGATCAGCCCGCGAACGCAGGCACGACAGGATCGGTTCCGATGGTGATCGTGGGATCGGTTGCAGTTGTCGTGCTTGTGGGATCGGGAGCCGCCGTCGATGTCGTCGATGTCGTCGAGGTCGTCGAGGTCGTCGATGTCGTCGACGTAGGCGGCGATGACCCAGGCTGAACCTCGAAGGCTCCGATGTCGGCGGTTCCGTTGTAGACCCGCAGCCACGGTGCGCCGCGCTGGTCGGAGGTGTTGCCGGTGAAGGTGGCCACCGGATCGGGTCCGGCATCGATTGCCGCTGAACCGGTCAGCAACGACATCGTTTTCGTCGTGCCACCGTTGTCAGCAAGCACATCGAGACCTGGTGTGCTCGAGCGGATGGTGCCGGCAACATCGCTGAAGGTCGAAGTGTCGGCCAGACCGATGAGGGAATGATCGGAGAGAACATCCAGGGATTCACCGCCGATATCGGAAGCCTCCACAGACATTCCAACGTTTCCGGAGACGATCGAACCCGTGACGGTGACGGTGGAGTTCGTCTGTCCGAAGAACCCGCCGCCTTTGCCGGCATAATTGTCGGTGATCGTCGACTGGTCGATGGTGACGTTGGAGCCTCGGAAGTAGACGCCGCCTCCGTAGAACGGTGAGGAGTTTCCCGAGATGGTGGAGTTGGTGATCGACATCGGTCCGGCAAACCTCGAGGAGAAGATGCCTCCTCCGTAGGTGCCTGCGGAATTCGCGGAGATGGTGGAGTTGGCGATCGCGGTGCCGGTGACAGTCGCACCGACGAGGATGGCGCCGCCGTCGTCGTCCCAGGAGATGGAGATGGACGAGTTCGAATCGAAGGTCGAATCGGTGATGGTGACCGTTCCGGTGTTGGCGAGGTGGACCCCGCCGCCTCCCTCGAGGGCGTCGTTGTCGTTCACCGCGGAGTTCGAGATCGTCACGTTCCCGGTTCCTTCTGCATAGAGGGCACCACCGGATAAGGTGGCCGCGTTGCCGCTGAGGTCACAGTTGGTAATGGTCAGATTCCCGGCATTGGCCGTCGCTATGGCCCCGCCGCGGTACGCCTTCGCGCCGGTGACACTCACCCGATCGATGGTCTTGTCTCCGACATTCAACAGGGTGACGCCGTTGTCGGTGATGGCGAGACCACTGACCGTCACATTCCCGATGCCATTTACCACGAAGACGTCGTAGTAAATGGCTCCATCGGTTTTGTTGATCGCGATCTGGCGATCGGCCGGGCCGATGATGTTCACTGCCGGAGTGAAAACCCTTTGGGTCAGCGAGATGGTCGCGATCGCGGAATCGAAGTCGATGGTGTCTCCATCGGCAGCCGCTGCTGTGGCATCGCGGAAGGTGCAGTCGAACGGTGTTCCGTTCGTGCAGTGCGCGGCATCGGCGATGCCGTCGCCGGAGGAGTCGACCGTGAAGGTCGTGCTGGCGCCGGCCGGTCCGGCGAATGCAGCGAGCAGGGCCGCCGTACTTCCGGTGGCGAGCACCAGTGCGCCGGAGAGTGCCCCCGAATTGCGGGCCAGGCGTCGGCGTCGGACCCGATTCTCCGGGGCGGAAGGCGCCGAACGGGTGGGATGTGCTGAATCGAAGGTCATCGGGGCTCCGTGGCTAAGTGTAACTCATGGTTACTCTAGCACGGTGGCCGTCTCGCCTGCCGGGTTGATGCTCAGAGGGTGACGGTGTTCGCCACGCCCTCCGCTCCGATGTTCACGATCAGCAGCTTCACGGGCGTGTCGGTCTTGTTCTCGCCGTTGTGCGCCGTGCCGACGGCTTCGATGATCGCGGAACCGGCGGTGAACTCCTTCACGATCCCTCCCTCGTAGGTGACGGTGATCGTTCCTTCGAGGACGTACACGTACATCGGAGCGTCATGCTTGTGGAGTCCGGTCGAAACGCCCGGTGCGATTGTGAGCACCGCCGACGACACCTGCGCCTGTGAGCCGATCGGGTACTGGAGCAACTGATCGAGCACGGTCTGCGCCTGCTTGTCGAGAACGCTGGAAACCTCCGGCTTTCCGCTGCCGGCCATGGTTGTGATGGTGGAAGTCGATGTGGCGTCTGTCGCGGCGCTTCCATTCGAACAGCCGGCGACGAGAAGTCCGGCGGTCAGGGCGAGAGCAAGGGCGAATCGGCGCCGAGGGCGTTGTTGCGGAGGAGTCATGACCCGACCTTAGGAGAAGGTTCGGACCTCGCAGCGATGGTCAGCCGCGCCGGGCGGTTACCAGCCAGGCCGACGACTGCATCAGCACGGTGTCGTCCGTGACGAACTCGGCCAAGCGCTCGGTTAATGCGTCGACGACCCGGGCACGAAGGCTTCCGTCATCCCCTTGCAGCAGTGCCTTCATCGAGCTGCCGTTGAGGGCCAACTGGACTGCGCC
>WLFD01000071.1 GCA_009703925.1 Actinomycetota bacterium
AGGAATGGTCGGGCTTCGCATTCGGCTTCGGCCTCGACCGCCTCGCCCTGATGCGTCACGGTGTCGATGACATCCGCGAGATGTACACCGGCGACGTCCGATTCCTGGAGCAGTTCCCCTCATGAAGGTCCTTCTTTCCTGGTTGCGCGAATTCGCGCCGTTCCCCACCGACGATCCGGTAGCGCTCGGCGATGTCATGAGCGATCTCGGCATGGCTGTCGAGTCGATCGAACGCATCGGCGAGGGCCTCGGCGGAATCGTTGTTGCGAAGGTCCTCGACCTTGCGCCGCATCCGAATGCCGACAAGATCCAGATCGTCAATGTCGATTCCGGTGACGGCGTGCCGCTGCAGATCTGCTGTGGAGCTTTCAACATGGCGGTCGGCGATCTCGTCCCGCTCGCCACGCTGGGTTCGACAATGCCGGACGGCATGGAGATCGCCCGCCGCAAAATGCGCGGCGAATGGTCGAACGGGATGTTGTGCTCGGGCCGCGAGCTCGGCCTTGGCGACGATCACTCGGGGATCTTCATTCTCGACGGATCCCTTGCTCCCGGTACGCCGATCATCGATGCACTCGGGATCTCGGCCGACGTGCTGTTCGATCTCGAGATCAACCCGAACCGGCCCGATGCAATGTCTGTCGCCGGCGTTGCCCGCGATCTTGCCGCCCGACTCTCCCTGCCTTTCGCCATTCCGGTTCCGCAGGTCACCGAGGCCGAAGGCGACGCAGGCGCGTCGGTTTCCGTCACCATCATCGATGGCGACCTCTGCGGCCGTATCCACCTCCGGGTGATCGACGGGATTGTGATCGGGCCATCTCCGCGCTGGATCGCCGACCGGCTGACCGCTCTCGGCATGCGACCGATCAACAACGTCGTCGACGCGTCGAACTACGTGATGCTCGAGCTTGGTCAGCCGAACCATACCTATGACCTCGCCAAAGTTCCGTCCGGCGAACTTCGTGTCCGATGGGCCCGCGACGGTGAGTCGATCACAACCCTTGACGGCATCGAGCGCAACCTCACCGGCCGACGCGACGGAGTGATCACCGATGCCTCCGACATGCCGATCGGGATCGCCGGTGTCATGGGTGGCGCCTCCACCGAGATCTCCGAGTCGACGACTGCGGTGGTTCTCGAGTGCGCGTGGTGGCAGCCGATGGCCATCGCCCGTTCGTCGAAGTTCATGGGACTGCGGTCCGAAGCCTCGGCCCGGTTCGAACGGGGTACCGATCCCGAGATCCTCGATCTCGCGGCTCGGCGACTCGCAGAACTTCTCGCCCCGTCGGGCGCCCGACTTCTTTCCGGTTCGGTTTCAGCCGAAGGCGAGATGCCGGAGCGCAAGCCCGTCGATGTGCGCACGTCGCGGGTGAATCACTTGCTCGGAACGGAGATCGACTCGGTCGAGATCGCCGACATCCTCCGATCCATCGGTTTCGGTGTCGACGCCTCCGGCGAACCCGACGTCTGGGCGGTCACCGTCCCGACGTTCCGCCCCGACACCGTCTCGGAAACAGACGTCATCGAGGAGATCGCCCGTCACCACGGGTACAGCCGCATCCCGAACCGTCTGCCGACATCGACGCAAACGGGTTCGCTCACGTCTCTTCAACGCGACCGCCGCGTCATCCGCGGTGTCCTCGTCGGTCTGGGTGTGCACGAAGCGATGCCGCTTCCGTTCCTCGCCCCGGGTGACCTTGCCCGCGCCGGACTGCCTGCCGAAGCGGTCACGATCACGAACCCGCTCGCCGCCGAAGAGAGCGTCCTGCGTACATCGCTTCTTCCGGGTCTGTTGCGGGCCGTCGCCTACAACGAGTCCCATCGAACCGATGGGGTCCGTCTGTTCGAGATCGGCAAGATCTTCGGCGTGCCTGGTGCGGGAAGCACACTGCCCGACGAGCGCGAGCATCTTGCCCTCGTTCTCGTCGACAGCGAAGCACCTGCTGCTGTCCAGGCTTGGAATGTCCTTGCCCGCACGCTCGGATTCACCGAACCGTCGATCGATCAGTCCGTTTCACCCGCCGGGCTCCATTCCGGTCGCAGCGGTGCGCTGCTTGTCGCCGGCACGGTTGTCGGCGAGATCGGGGAGATCGACCCGGGAGTGCTCGAAGCCCACGGAATCAGGGGTCGCGTTGCCTGGTTGCAGCTCGATCTCGGTGTGGCTCTCGCCTCGGACCATGGCCGGCACACCTACCGGCACATCAGCCGATATCCCTCGAGCGACCTCGATCTCGCGTTCGAGGTCGACGAGTCGGTCACGGCTGCCCGGGTCCAGTCCGTCTTGAGCGACGCGGCAGGCGACCTTCTGGTTCGGATCCACCTGTTCGATGTCTTCCGCGGTGCGTCGGTCCCCGATGGGCAGCGCAGCCTCGCCTACCGTTTGCGTCTGCAGGCTTCGGACCGGACGCTGACCGACGAAGATGTGGCCGCCGTGTTGGCGGCCTGTGTCGCCGCCGCTGCGACTCTCGGGGGAACCCTTCGGGGCTGAACCCGCGGCGGGGGAGTCATCCCGATCCTCCACCTGTATTATGCGAATGCTTGCATAGTAATGCAACGAGCCCTATGCTTCCCACGTGATCGACGTCGGAATCATCGGCGCCTCGGGTTTCACCGGGGCGGAACTTCTCAGGATCTGCGCGAACCATCCGGAACTGAACCTGGTGTTCGCTACCGGGGATTCGCAGGCCGGAACACCGGTCCGCGAGCTCTATCCCAGTCTCGCGGCCGCCTGGCCGGAACTCGTGTTCACCCCGTACGACCCGGCCCTGCTGGCGGGCGTCGACCTGGTGTTCTGCGGTCTTCCCCATGGTGCATCCCAGGACCTCATGCCGGTCCTGCGGCGACACGTGAAATGGGTCGTCGACCTCGCCGCCGATTTCCGGTTGCAGGACGCAGCGTTGTACCCGACCTGGTACGGCGAAGCGCACACGGCGCCCGAACTGCTTCCGGATTTTGTCTACGGATTGCCCGAACTCTTCCGGGCCGATCTTGTCGGGGCCGCTGCTGTCGCGACGCCCGGCTGTTATCCGACCGCAACGGCGCTCGCCATCGCACCGTTGATCTCCAACGGGTTGGTCGACACCACGTCGATCGTCGTGGATGCCGCAAGCGGTGTCTCGGGGGCGGGAAGACCGGCCAAGGCCAACACGACCTTCTGTGCGGTCGATGAAGACTTCACCGCCTACGGCCTTCTCGATCATCGGCACACGCCGGAGATCGAGCAGACGGTCGCGAGGCTCGCCGGTGTGGGCGCGGCCGATGTCAGCGTCCTGTTCACTCCGCATCTGGCTCCGATGAGTCGGGGAATGCTGGCCACGTGTTATCTGCGACCCGCCGGGACATCGACGACAGCGCAACTGCTGGACCTCTACCGGTCGACCTATCGGGACGAGCAGTTCGTGATCGTGACCGACGGTTCACCGTCGACAAAGGCCTGTCTCGGATCGAACTCGGCGCACGTGACGGTGAGGTCCGACGATCGCACCGGATGGATCGTTGCCATCGCCGCAATCGACAACCTGACCAAGGGTGCTTCGGGTCAGGCCGTGCAATGCGCCAACATCCTCGCCGGACTGCCCGAGGGCACCGGCCTTTCTTCCGTAGGGGTCTACCCATGAGTGTCACCGCTGCCGCCGGCTTCGTCGCCGCAGGCATTGCCGCCGGCATCAAGGCGTCGGGAAATCCGGATCTTTCGCTTGTCGCGACTGCCGATGGCAGTGCGGTTGCCGCCGCCGGAGTCTTCACACGAAACAAGATGACCGCCGCCCCGGTGATCGTCACCAGATCCCATCTCGAGTCCAGTGCCGGCCAAGCGGTCGCCGTCGTGCTCAACAGCGGCAACGCCAACGCCGCCACTGGCGAACAGGGACTCGCCGATGCCGAAGCCATGTGTGCTGCGGTGGCGACCGAACTCGATGTCGCTGTCGACCAGATCCTTGTCTGCTCGACGGGGCTGATCGGAATACCGATGCCCATCGACGTCATCGTCGCCGGTGTGCCCGCGCTCGTCGCAGTTCGATCGGTCGATGGCGCACAGGACGCGGCGACTGCGATCATGACGACCGACACGCGTGCGAAACAGGTTGTGATCGACGGTGGCGGCTTCACTGTCGGTGGCATGGCCAAGGGCGCCGCCATGCTGTCGCCGAACATGGCGACGATGCTGGCCGTATTGACGACCGATGCCGAGGCGACTCCGGAACAACTGAAGGCAGCGCTCGTCCACGGAGTGGCCGAATCGTTCAATGTTCTCGACGTTGACGGATGCACATCGACGAACGACACCGTGTTGTTGCTCGCAAGCGGACTCGCGGGTCCGGTCGATCAGGCCGCTCTCGAGTCGGCGGTGGCCGACGCATGTGCGAGTCTCGCGTTCCAGATGTGTTCCGACGCCGAGGGAGCGACGAAGGTCGTCCGCATGACGGTCACCGGTGCCGCCACCGATGCCGAAGCGCTTGTCGGCGCCCGGTACGTTTCGCGGAGCAATCTGGTGAAGTGCTCCTGGTACGGATGCGATCCCTATTGGGGACGTATCGCCAGCGATCTCGGGTCCTGCGGGATCGAGTTCGATCCGGACACACTGTCGGTTTCATACGGCGGCGTCACCGTGTGTCGTGCTGCGGTCGATGTCGATCACGATTCGGCCACAGTTGTCGCCCACATGGCGGGCCGGAATCTCGAGATCGTCGCCGATCTCGGTCAGGGAACGGGACGGGCAACGATTCTCACCAACGATCTGACGCACGCATACATCGACGAGAACATGGGTACCTCATGAGCATCTCAACCGGTTCCTCCGACAAGCCGGGTTCGTCCGCGCCGAACGCACCTGGAATGGCCGAAGCCGTGACCGCCGAGGTTCTCATCGAGGCCCTTCCCTACATCCGGAGTTTCTGGGGTGAGACCGTCGTCGTGAAGTACGGCGGGAACGCCATGACCGATGCCACCCTCGCCGAGAGTTTCGCGGCCGACATCGTGCTTCTGCATGCTGTCGGGATCCGAGTCGTCGTCGTGCATGGCGGCGGTCCGCAGATCGGTGATCTCATGGCGAGGCTCGGCATGGAATCTGAGTTCAGGGACGGCCTGCGGGTCACCGACGCCGAAACCCTCGACATCGCCCGGATGGTGCTGGTCGGCAAGGTGAACCGCGAGATAGTCGCGTCGATCAACACCCACGGCCCCCTCGCCGTAGGTCTCTCCGGCGAGGATGCCGGACTGATCGAGGCCGATGTCCGGGATCCCGCGTTGGGATTTGTCGGTGATGTCAAGAACGTGAATCCGGCGATCGTCGAGTCGCTGCTGGCGCAGAACCTCATTCCGGTGATCTCCACGATCGGCGCCGATCTCGCTGGTCAGGCCTACAACATCAATGCCGATGCTGTCGCCGGTGCCCTTGCGGGGGCGTTGGGAGCGGTCAAGGTCATCTATCTGACCGACATCGCCGGATTGCTGCGCGACGTCGACGATCCGGAGAGCCTGATCGCCACGACGGACAACCTCGAGATCGCCGATCTGATCAAGACCGGTGTGCTGTCAGGCGGCATGATCCCGAAGATCGATGCGTGCCTCGTCGCCCTCGAGGGAGGAGTGCCCGCTGCGCATCTCCTCGACGGGCGCGTCCCCCATGTCGTTCTTCTCGAACTCTTCACCCGTGCCGGTGTCGGCACGATGATCACGAACGTGGACGGGGGAGGATCGTGAATCTGTCGACGTCACACACAAAGGCGATGGCGGCACCCGCCGGACTCGATCACTGCCCGTTCATGCCCACCTACGCCGCTCCGACCGTCAGGTTCGTCCGTGGCGACGGCTGTCGTCTCTGGGATGACGCCGGAAACTCCTATCTCGACTTCCTCGCCGGAATCGCAGTGGTCGGACTCGGTCACGCAAACAGCGAGATAGCCGATGCGATCTCCGAGCAGGCCCGGACACTTGTCCACGTCTCCAATCTCTACGGAACCGAACCCGGCGCCGATGTCGCGATCACCCTCGATCGTCTCCTCGGAGGTGGGGGACAGGTGTTCTTCACCAACAGCGGCGCCGAGTCGATCGAATGCGCCATCAAGCTCGCGCGCAAGTGGGCGAAGCGCGAGCACGGGCCGGAGACGTTCAACATCGTGAGCGCGTTCGGCTCCTTCCATGGTCGGACGCTCGCTGCGCTGCATGCCACCGGGCAACCCGCGAAGTGGGAGGGTTTCGAACCGCTGCCGGAGGGTTTCCGGCACGTTCCCTGGAACGATCTCGCCGCGATGGCCAACGCAGTCGATTCGAGCGTCGCTGCTGTCCTTCTCGAATCGGTCCAGGGCGAAGGCGGCGTGAACCCCGCAACGGCGGAGTATTTCGAGGGAGTTCGACGCCTCTGCGACGAGCGGGGAATCCTTTTCATTGTCGACGAGATCCAGACCGGACTGGGTCGGACCGGCGAGTGGTTCGGCTTCGAACACTTCGGTGTGGAACCGGACGTTGTCACCATGGCGAAGGGCCTGGGCAACGGAATGCCGATCGGTGCCTGCTGGGCCCGTCGCGAGGTCGCTGCCGCATTTTCTCCCGGTGATCACGGAACCACCTATGGCGGTCAGCCCCTGGCCGCATCGGCGGCGAGGGCCACGCTTGCGATCATGGAGCGAGAGAACATCCCGCAGCGTGCGGAGCATGCCGGAGCCACGTTGCGGAAACTCCTCAGCGCGCTCGACGGTGTCGTCGAGGTCCGGGGTCTCGGTCTGCTGCTTGCCGCTCAACTCGCTCCCGGACTCGATGCCCGGGCCGTTGCTGCGGATGCCCTTGTCGCCGGCCTTATCGTCAACGCCGTGTCGGCCACATCCTTGCGATTCGCTCCGCCGCTGATCGTCAGCGACGCCGAGCTCGCCGAGGCCGTCGACATTCTTTCTGCCGTTCTTCGGTCCCACCTCTCGGAGGAACTCTCATGAGACATCTGCTCGAAGTCGACGATCTATCGCGGTCCGAGTTGCTCGAAGTACTTGCTTGCGGAGCGGCACCGGTATCGCCAAAATGCCTCGAAGGGCAGGGCATGGCATTGCTGTTCGAGAAGCCTTCGGCCCGGACACGCAATTCGATGGAAATGGCTGTCGTGCAATTGGGCGGCCACCCACTGACGATTCGCCCCGACGAAGTCGGGCTCGATGTGCGCGAAACCGTCGAGGACGTCACACGTACGCTTTGCGGGTACCACTCGATCATCGGGGCGCGGGTGTTCGAACACTCGAAACTCGAACGTATGGTCGGCGTTTCTTCGGTTCCCATCGTCAACATGCTCTCCGATGAGGCGCACCCGCTTCAGGCGCTGGCCGACATCCTGACGCTCGCCGACGAGTTCGGCGGCGTGGCCGGTCTCGCCGGGCGGTCGCTCACCTACGTGGGTGACGGCAACAACGTCGCCCGCAGCCTCGCGATTGCCGCGGGCATGGTCGGCATGTCCGTCAGGATCGCGACTCCTGCGGGCTACGAACTTTCCCAGTCCGATCTGGCACGGGTTGTGGCTGCCGGGGTCGACATCGACTGCACCCGGGATCCGGTCGCTGCCGTCGCCGGGGCCGATGCGGTCTACACCGATGTCTGGACATCGATGGGACAGGAGGCCGAGGCGGTCAGAAGGCGCGCCGAGTTCGCCGGGTTCACCGTCGACGATGACCTCATGTCCGGGACATCCGCCGAATCGATCTTTCTCCACTGCCTGCCGGCTCATCGGGGCGAAGAAGTTTCCGATGCGGTCCTCGAGGGGCCCCGGAGCCGAGTCTGGCGACAGGCGACGAACCGGATGCATGCCGCTCGCGGTGCACTCGTGTGGCTGATGGAGCACCGATGACCGATCCCGTGAAGGAACCGTCGAAGTTGGGCAAGACACAGCGTCAGCACCTGATCGCCAAGCTCATCGGATCGCAGGTTGTCGCGAACCAACTTGCCTTGGTCGACCTGCTTGCGACGGAAGGCGTCATCGCCACACAGGCAACTGTCTCGCGGGACCTGGAGGACATGGGCGCCATCAAGGTCCGCATGCCCGGTAGCGAATCGGCCTACGCGATCCCCGCTCTTCCGAAGGAACAACGAGCGCCGGAGGATCACCTCCGACGAGTGTTCGGGGATTGGGTGGTCGAGGTCGCCCACTCCGACAATCTCGTGATCATCCGGACGCCTCCCGGTTCGGCGCACGTCGTTGCGTCGGCCCTCGACCGTTCCGGCCTGATCGGCGTGCTCGGAACCGTCGCCGGTGATGACACGATCTTGATCGTGGTCGCGTCCGACGTCGGTGGCGAGTCGATCGCAACGCAACTCTCCGACCTCGCCGGTCTCTAGAAACCGGCTCTTCCCTCTTCTTTTCTGTCCGACTGAACATCTCCCGAAGGAATCCTGATGGCAAACCGTGTAGTTCTGGCTTATAGCGGCGGTCTCGATACGTCTGTTGCAGTGCGATGGATGATCGAGAACTACGGCGTCGAGGTGATCACGGTTGCGTGCAACCTCGGTCAGGAAGGCGACTGGGAAGGTCTGCAGGCCAAGGCGTTCGCCGCCGGCGCGATCGAGGCGATCGTCGTCGACTGCCGCGAGGAGTTCGCCCGCGACTTCCTCGCCCCGTCGCTCAAGGCCAACGCTTTGTACGAGGGCAAGTATCCACTCGTGTCGGCCCTTTCCCGCCCCGTCATCGTCCGTCACCTCGTCGAAGCCGCCAGAGCCCATGGCGCAGACTCGGTGGCCCACGGATGCACCGGCAAGGGCAACGATCAGGTTCGTTTCGAATTGGCGACGCGCGCCCTCGCTCCCGATCTCGAGATTCTTGCCCCTGTGCGCAACTGGGGAATGACCCGCGAGATGAGCATCGAATACGCCGAGCTGCACGACATCCCGGTTCTTGCGACCAAAGAGAAGATGTACTCGATCGACGACAACCTCTTCGGTCGCGCCATCGAATGCGGCGAGATGGAAGATCCCTGGATGCGACCGCCCGAGGGCGTGTGGAGCATGACCACGGTGCGCGCCTCGGAAGCGCGCGAAATCGTCGTGGGATTCGAGAAGGGCATACCGGTATCGATCGACGGTACGAACCATGCGCTCCACGATCTGATCGTGGAGATGAACGACATCGTCGGCTCCTACGGTTGGGGACGACTCGACATGGTCGAGAATCGCCGCGTCGGAATCAAGAGCCGCGAGACGTACGAAGCCCCCGGTGCGCTCGCCCTGATCCTCGCCCATCAGGATCTCGAGTCCATCACGCTCGAGCGCGATGTCATGCACGAGAAGCAGCGTCTCGAAGGTCGCTTCGCCGATCTCGTCTACGACGGAATGTGGTTCTCGCCTCTCAAGCAGGCTCTTGATGCGTTCGTCGATTCGACGCAGAAGTTCGTCACCGGTGAGGTCAGACTTCGCCTCGAGCCGGGCCGCTGCTACGTCGTCGGGCGTCGGAGTCCCTGGAGCCTCTATGACTACGGACTCGCCACCTACGACGCAGCCGACACGTTCAAGCACGCGGATTCCGAAGGCTTCGTGAAGCTGTGGGGACTCGGAATCGAGACCTGGGCCGCCAAGCAGTCGACAGCATCGTCAGCCGAAGAGAACTAGACGATGGGCACCCTCTGGCACGGACGATTCGAAGGCGGCCCGGCGGAAGAACTGATGGCCTTCACCGTCAGTCTCCCGTTCGACATCCGACTCGCCGCCGACGATCTGACGGGTTCGCGCGCTCATGTGCGCGGCCTCGCGCGCGCCGGAATCCTTTCGGAGGGAGAACGCGACGACGTCCTTGCGGCTCTCGACACCGTCGAGCGCGAACTGGGTGACGGAACGTTCGTCTTTCAACCGTCGGACGAAGATGTCCACACATCGGTCGAACGGCGAGTCACCGAGTTGGCGGGCCCGGCAGGGGCGAAGCTTCATACCGGTCGAAGCCGCAATGATCAGGTGGCGACGGATCTTCGTCTGTTCACGAAGCGCGAACTCGCCGTCGTGATCGGGCGCATCATCCAGTTCCAGGACGTGCTCCACGAACGGGCCGTCGCCGCCGGCGATGCGTATCTTCCCGGGTACACCCACATGCAACGAGCCCAACCGGTGTTGCTCGCCCATCATCTCCTTGCCCACGGCTGGGCGCTCTCGCGCGACATCGACCGACTGCACGACACCCGCCGCCGTCTCGATGTTTCCCCGCTGGGGGCGGGGGCACTGGCCGGTTCGTCGCTACCGCTCGACCCCGCGGCAACGGCCGCAGACCTCGGATTCGCCGGCGTCTTCGACAACTCGCTCGATGCCGTGAGCGATCGCGACTTCGTGGCCGAGGCGCTCTTCGACCTTGCCCTTCTCGGCGTCCATCTGTCGCGTCTTGCCGAGGAGATCATTCTCTGGTCGACCGATGAATTCGGGTTTCTCGGACTGGCCGACGCCTACTCGACCGGTTCGTCGATGCTGCCGCAGAAGAAGAATCCGGACATCGCCGAACTCACGCGGGGCAAGACGGGACGGCTGATCGGCAATCTCACAGGTCTGCTGGCAACACTGAAGGCCCTCCCGCTCGCGTACAACCGCGATCTGCAGGAGGACAAGGAACCGCTGTTCGACTCGCTCGACACGATCCTGCTGGCACTCGGTGCGATGTCGGGATTGCTCGCTTCCTCCACATTCCATCTCGACGCGATGGCGCTGGCCGCCGACGCCCCGACGAGCGCGGCAACGGATCTTGCAGAATGGCTTGTTGCTGGTGGCACGCCGTTCCGCGATTCGCACGCGATCGTGGGCTCCCTCGTGCGGCGCAGCCTCGACGAGGGAATCTCGCTGCGCGATCTCGTCGAAGCTTCACCCGAGCTCGGACCCGACGCACTGTTCCTTCTCGACAAGGGTGTCGCCGTCGGGCGGCGCACGACGCGCGGGGGAGCAGGCCCGAAACCGGTTGCCGGGCAACTCGTTGCGTTCTCCGCGCAGCTTGCAGCGTCGAAATCGCGTCTCGAGGCGTTTTCGTGACCGCGACGCGATGACAACCGACGACGCGCAACAGTCAACACCGCCGGCAACGTTCGACGCTCCGGTGATTCTCGACGAGACAGCGCTGGGGGCTTCACCCGATCTCGGGCTCGTGATCTCCCATCTGGAGGATCTGACACCCGTCGACGGGCAGCAGGCCGGCGTCCGCGACGAGATGCTCGCGTTTGCGAACGCGCATCCCGACGCATTGCACCGAACCTGTACCGATGGGCATTTCACCGCGTCCGCACTCGTGGTTGAAGAGGGATCCGATCGATTCATCATCCTTTTCCACACCAAGCTGCAGAAATGGCTCCAGCCGGGCGGTCATGTCGATGGCGATGCCAACCTCGCTGCGAACGCACTCCGCGAAGCCGTCGAGGAGACGGGAATCGCGGGGTTGCGGGTCGTGGCTCCGGCGATCGATCTGGACATCCACGAGGTGCGGCCGCCGAAGGAGTCACCTCATCTGCACCTCGATGCTCGTTTCGTGGTGCTTGCGCCGCCCGGTTCGGTTCCCGTCGGCAACCACGAATC
>WLFD01000072.1 GCA_009703925.1 Actinomycetota bacterium
CGGGATTCCTCGCGAACCGTTTCCTGTGGCCGATGGACATCGTCGGTCGCAGCGGCGTCTCCTTGCGCGACACGTGGGGTGAGCGGCCGAAGGCCTATCTCGGAATCACTATTCCAGACTTCCCCAACCTTTTCTGCATGTACGGCCCGGGCACGAACCTTGCCCACGGCGGAAGTCTGATCTTCCACTCCGAATGCCAGATGCGTTACATCACCGGCTGCATCGATGCGCTCATCGACGGCGGACTCAAGGCGATGGAACCATCCCGGCCCGTGCACGACGAGTATTACGAACGGGTTCAGGCCGAGCTGAAGACGCTGGTGTGGTCGAGCCCGCAGGTGCGCCACTCATGGTTCAAGAACGCCGACGGTGACATCCATGTGCTGTCACCCTGGCGACTCGTGGATTATTGGGCGTGGACGCAAGAACCCGACCTCGAGGACTTCGTCCTCAGCTGAGGTACCGATCGCGGAGTGCCGCCAAAACCTCGAGACACTCCGTCGCACACCGGTTGATCACGTCGGCGACCGGTTCGACAGCTTCGATCCGACCGGCGACCGAGCCGCCGAGCGCAAGCGCCGCTTCCATGTCCCCTCCGAAGTAGAGCTCCTGGTGTCGCGCCATGTGCTCCATGGCGTTGCTCGTCGTATCGAACTCGAGGGCTTCGCTGCGAGCAGTCCGCAACGCCCGGAGCGCTGGAGCGGCGTGGCGGTTCAACAGGACACTGTCGGTCTCGGACGCATCGATGATCGCGTTCTTCCAGTTGTCGTGAATCGGCGATTCCAGAGTGGCCACCATGCGGGTACCCAACTGGATCCCCTCGGCGCCAAGTGCGAAGGCCGCAGCCATTGTCCGCCCGTCGAGGAATCCCCCTGCAGCGATGATGGGAACGTCGACTTTCGACGCGATGAGCGGCAGCAGCACCATCGTCGAGACATCCTTCGGATTCTTGAATCCTCCCCCTTCGGATCCTTCGACCACGAGGCCGTCCACACCGGCGTCGACAGCCTTCAGAGCCGCATGGAGGGTGGGAACGACGTGGAAGACCACAAGTCCGGCTTCCTTCAACTGTGCGGTGAACCGGCGCGGATCACCAGCCGAGGTCGTGACGAACCGGACACCCTCGGCGACGACGAAATCGACGATCGACGGATCCCGCACGAAGGCCTGTGCGATGTTGACGCCGAACGGCTTTTCGGTGAGTTCGCGCATTTGCGCTATCTCGATCCGGATCGCATCAAGGTCACCCGACGAGGTCTCGATGATGCCCATCGCCCCGGCGTTCGACACGGCGGACGCCAACTGCGATCTCGCGATGTACCCCATCGGCGCCTGGACGATCGGAATGTCGATACCGAGCATCTCCGTGATGCGGTTGCGGAAGACGGGGGCCGATTCGGTCATGGCCGAGATCTTGTCAGTTCCCCGGTGATGGGGCTTCGAGTATGCCGACAAGTACATCGGTGAGATTCGAAATGCATGCCGGCTCGTCCAGATTCACCACCGGGCCCTGCTCCAGGACTCGTGCGCGCTCCGACATCGCCAGCGTCATGAGCATGATCAGCGCGACGATCCGTTCCTGACGTATCTCGGGCGACAGCGACTGAGGGCGCGCCTCCAAGATGGAGAGGATGGCGATCAACTGCTCTCCCGTTCCCGGTGAACCCTGATTCCAGAGGCTGAACCGTGACGACAGCTGAGGCACGATGCGCAGATAGTCGCGACCCTCCTCGGTGGCGAGATGGGCGGCGTACGGAACCACGAGGGCCGCAACGAGATCGCGCGTCGAGCCTTCGGGCCCCACGAGCGCGAGCAGTTCCCCCCGCTTGATGTCCGTGGGGTCTCCGTGCAACGAGAGGATCGCGTCGAGGACTCCGGAACGCGATCCGAAGTGATAGTTGAGTGCCGACGAATTGCGCTGACCTGCGGCCTGCACGATTTCCCGTGTCGGGACCTGATGAAGACCTTGTCTGGCGAACAGCCGTTCCGCTTCGCGCAACAGCGACAGCCGAGTGGCGGTTGCGTCGCGGGGCACGGACGTTCAGACGAGAGCGGAGGAGGCAGCGATGATGATCAGACCAACTCGCAGATCTCGTACAGCAATCCGCCGCCCTCGGCCATCGTGCCCTTGCCCACCGGTTGGAGGGCATTGAGCCAGCGGTAACGCTCATCGCCGGCTTCGAAGCGCATGGCCACGTACACGGGCGCCTTGCCCATGCCCCCCGACCAATCCGCCCGACCCTCGTAGGACAGGTACAGCACTGCTCCGTCATCGGTTTCGAGGGTCATGCGGATATCGAAGGTGGCCACGCCCTGAGCATCGACGGACAGCCAGTCGGCGGCGGCATTGCCTCGGAGGGAAGCGTTGACCCGCTCGCCCTCCAGACGAGCCGAGACGATCTCCTGGATGATCCGGGTGCCGACGGGCGTGGCCCCGAGCATGTGGAGGCCATCCGATCCGAGGCCGAGGGTGAGCATTCCGAAGGGGCGAAGTTCCATGTCGGCGATCTTCGCGCAGGTTCCCGGTGAAGGACCGGAATCGGGCCGGAATCGGGCCGATTCGTCAACGGACAATCGGCGTGCCACCGTATATACGGGCTTTCGCTCCAGATTCAGGAGCAAAGCTATGGAAAACGACACCCCCACCGAAGCCCAAGACCCCTCGAACCACGGGTCCCCCGACGAGATCGGCACCTTCGCCGATCTCGGTCTCCGGGCCGAACTTCTCAGTGCCCTCACGGCACTCGGATACGAAGAGCCCACCCCGATCCAGCGCGAGACGATCCCGTTGCTCATCGAGGGACGCGATCTCCTCGGTCAGGCTGCGACCGGAACCGGCAAGACCGCTGCGTTCGCCCTCCCCATGCTCGAGCGCCTCGCGGCCAACGGGCGCGGACCCGAACCCCTCGGGCTCATTCTCGTACCCACCCGCGAACTCGCGATGCAGGTTTCCGAAGCGGTTCACCGCTACGGACGCGACCTCGGCGCCCGTGTTCTGCCGATCTACGGCGGCCAGCCGATCGGACGCCAACTCCAGGCCCTCGGCCGCGGCGTCGACATCGTCATCGCCACACCGGGCCGAGCCGTCGACCACATCAAGCGGGGAACTCTTCCGCTCGACTCGATCGAGGTCGTCGTCCTCGACGAAGCCGACGAGATGCTCGACATGGGCTTCGCCGAAGACCTCGACGCCATCCTCGGCGCCACTCCCCCGACGCGTCAGACCGTTCTCTTCTCGGCCACGATGCCCAAGCGCATCGAGTCACTCGCACGTCGCCATCTCGACAACCCGTCGCACATCCAGATCGCCCGAGCGACCGCAGAACCGGGTGAAGCACCCCGCGTCCGCCAGAGTGCGTATGTGGTCCCCCGGTCGCACAAGCCCGCTGCGCTCGGCCGGATCCTCGATGTCGAAGCTCCGGCGGCGGCGATCGTCTTCTGCCGTACCCGTCATGAGGTCGATTCATTGACCGAAACGCTGAACGGACGGGGCTACCGCGCCGAAGCACTCCATGGCGGCATGAACCAGGAGGGCCGGGACCGGGTTATGGCCCGTGTCCGCAGCGGTAATGCCGATCTGCTCATTGCCACCGATGTCGCCGCCCGCGGTCTCGACATCGACCAACTGACACACGTGGTGAACTACGACGTCCCCTCGGCACCCGAGGCGTACGTCCACCGCATCGGTCGTGTCGGGCGTGCCGGACGCGAAGGCGTGGCGATCACACTCGCCGAGCCGCGCGAACACCGTCTGGTGGAGAACATCCAGCGAGTGACCGGTCAGAAGATCCTGATCGAAAAGGTCCCGACAATCGCCGATCTGCGCAATCGCCGCATGGAACTCACCATGGCGACGCTGCGCGAGACGTTGTTGGACGACGAACTCGATCGTTACCGCACCATCGTCGAGACGCTCACCGACGAATTCGATCTCTACGAGATCGCCCTCGCTGCCGTGAAGCTCGCCCACGAGGCCTCCGGAGCCGATCTCGAAGAAGTCGAGATCCCCGATGTTTCGATGCGCGGCTCGAGCGACCGGGACCGCTTCAGCAAGGACGGGAAGCCCGGCAAGGGCGGCAAGGGCAAGGGCGACAAGCCCGGCAAAGAGGGCAAGGGCGGCAAAGGCAAGGACCGGCTCAGTTCGAGCGATGCGACCCGCCTGTATTTTCCGATCGGCCGCTCATCGCGGGTGCGACCAGGCGATCTCGTGGGAGCGATCGCCGGCGAGACGTCCCTCACCGGGCGCGATGTCGGGGCGATCGAGATCACGGAGAACTTCTCCCTTGTCGAAGTGCCCTCCAACTCTGTCGACGAAGTCATTTCGGCGATCAAGCGCACGACGATCAAGGGACAGAAGGTCACTCCCCGCCGCGAGCGCTCCGGCCGCGACTGAGGCCGTAGCCTCGGCGCATGGAAAATCCGATTCTGCAGACGGTTGAACTCGGCCTTCATTGGCCGACCATCGATCCGTTCCTCTTCTGCGCGCATCACAACGATGCCTATCCCGCCGGGAACGAGCTGCAGGGCCCGGACGAGTCGCTCGACGGGCGCGAGATCGGCATGGATTTCGTCGGTGCCGATGGTTGGAGGATGTACCACGGCGATGTCGTCCCGGGCTTCCCGCAGCACCCGCACCGCGGATTCGAGACAGTCACGTACGTGCGGACCGGCTACGCCGACCATTCCGATTCTCTCGGAGCGACGGCCCGGTTCGGTCAGGGTGACGTCCAGTGGCTCACCGCCGGAGCGGGCATCGTCCACGCCGAGATGTTCCCGCTCCGGAACAAGACAGAAGCCAACCCCCTCGAACTCTTCCAGATATGGCTCAACCTTCCCGGTGCCGACAAGATGGTCGATCCCTATTTCACGATGATCTGGGCGAACGACATTCCCCGCGTGCGCTCGACCGACGCTTCGGGACGGTCTACCGAAGTCCTCGTCCTTGCCGGTTCGTACGGTGAGATCACTCCCCCGACACCCCCGCCGAACTCGTGGGCGGCGAGGCTCGTCTCCGACGTTGCGATCTGGCATCTCCATCTCGATGCCGGAACCAGCCTCGATCTGCCTGCTGCGGAATCCGAGGACACCGTCCGGACGATCTACGTGTTCGACGGGGCTGGAATCCAGATTGCCGGTGTGGATCTCCCAGCCGGCACCGGATCGGTCGTGCGGAGCGATCTGGCGATCACGCTCGAGTCCTCCGGTGGTGCGGAATGCCTCGTTCTTCAGGGTCGTCCGATCGGTGAACCGGTTGCCCGACAGGGGCCTTTCGTCATGAACGACGAACAGGGACTTCGCCAGACCTTCGAGGATTACCGACGGACCGGATTCGGGGGTTGGCCGTGGCCGGTCAACGGTCCCGTCCACCCGGCCGAAAGCGGCCGCTTCGCCCGTTTCCCCGACGGACACATCGAGCACGCGCCCGGCTGACCCTTCGACTAGAACTCCCTCGGGGAAACACATCAAGGGGGAAACAATGTCGTCAGGTGCTGGAGCAGGAAACAGTGGATCGTTCAGCGAAGCCGAGGTCCGAGCCGCGTACGAGAACTTTGTCGCAGTAGGCGACTCGGGCGACTGGAACGCGTGGGCCGATCTCCACACCGTCGACGGGATCTGGCTCGAGCATCACCTCGGCCGCTTCGAGGGACGCGAGGCGATTCGAAAAGGGATCGTGGATGTCATGGCCCAGGCGCCGGTCGACATGCAGTTTCCCGTCGAGTGGGCGATGTTCGACGGAAACCGTGTGGTCTTCTACCCGTGGCAGATTCTCCCGCATCCGACCGGCGGCGAGGACTTCCGGTTCGGGTGTGTGACGATTCTCGAATACGCCGGCGACGGCCAGTTCTCCTATCAGGAGGATCTGTACAACCCGAAGGAAGGCGAAGCCCTCTTCGGTGCATGGATCGCAGCCGGCGGGGTCCTTCCCGGGATGGCCTGACCGAATCCGGAGTACCGGCGGCACTGCCGGGAGGCGGTCAACCGCTCAGCGGAACTCCGGCCGCCGCAGCGGCCTGTCGATACCAGGCCGCAAGGGTCTCGACTGTCTCGTGGGCGTTGAGTCCGCTCGGATTCGGAAGCACCCAGAGTTCAGCGCCCTCGAACGGTTCATCGCTGCGTCCGATTCCGATCTTCCGGTTCCCGAATGCCTGCCGGAACGCCGTCACTCCGAGGACTGCAACCACTGCCGGGCTCCGCTCCCGGACGAGTTGACGCAGATGCTCGCCGCCAATCCGGATCTCCGCCGTCGTGAGTTCATCGGCACGTGCCGTCGCGATCGGAACGATGTTGGAGATCCCGATCCCGGCTGCCGCGAGTTCGGTGCGCGCTTCGGTCGGCAATCCCGCTGACGCGTCCACGAGGGAAGCGGTGATTCCGGCGCGGTGCAACGCTGGCCAGAACCGATTTCCCGGTCGGGCGAAATGGGCGTTCACCGCCGCAGTCCACAGACCCGGGTTGATGCCGACGAACAGCAGCCGTAGCGGCTCGGCCATCAGGTCATCGACCTTCGCTCCCTGAAATGATCGGAGTTCGTCCTTGGTCGGGCGCCGCCCCTTGATCGTGTCCATCCGACCAGTTTCGCCGATGCTCCCGCTCACATCCCCAACGATTGGATCGAGACCGGTAGCCCGGACGCAAGGGGCATCGCTGTCAGCTCGTCCACGTCCCTGTGGGCGCTCGTGAGCGTCCCTGTGAGCGATCCCGGATGGCCGTGGGTCACCGAGACGGCTCCCGGCCGGAGCGACTCGTCCAGCTGCACCGTGGCGACCAGAGATCCGTACGCGGATTGGAGAGCGACCCATGACCCTTCGCCGACTCCCACTCTTGAAGCGTCTACCGGATTCAACCGGATCACGGGTTCGTCGCCCGCTCCGGCGACGCGTACCGAGTTGCTCCAGTTGGCCTCGCGACGCGGGATGAGCACGAGCCCTGTCTCGGGGCCGAGATGGCGCGCGAGTCTCGACAGCAATGCGCCTGGAGCGATCCTCCACCGGGCGTCGGGGAGCATCGTCGAGCGAACCCATCCGTAGGTGGGCTCCAGGTCGACTCCGTGGGGACCTGCCGCGATGACGTCGCCCGCGTCGAACGGTCCGTGACCCAGCAAACCGGACAGGAACGTCTCATCCGAAACCTCGTCGGGAGCGGCTCCGCCGAGCAGCGACGATCCACAGCGATCTGCCAGCGACGCAAACATCCACAACAGCGATCGGCGTTGTGCTCCGGCGGGGACCACCGCTGGAGTGAACTGCATTCCCGATCGGAGTGCGACATGTTCGGCAAGGGCCAGATCGGATCGTTCGAGTTGTGCCAGCGCAGGAAGGGCGTGCGTGGCGAGCGAAACCAGTTCGGTGTCGGCGACATCGATGACGACGAGTGCGTCGAGGGACGCGAGTGCGTCCCGGAGCCGATCGGGTTCGGGAAATGCGCTCAACGGATTTCCACCCGTTACGACAAGTACGCGTACCGAACCGGCTTCGATCTCGTCGACCAACGCGGCCACGGGCATCTGTCCAGCGACGCGACCAAGGTCGGGTCGACTGCGCGGGCCCGGAGCCGCACCCGAACCGGGCTTGGCCGGTCGGAGTTGGTTGACGACTCCCCGGTTGAACCTCATTCCTTCGGGACGATCGAGCGAGTCCGTCAGGATGAGGATCACCCAGCGCAACCATTCGACGAGAACGCCGTCGCGCGCCATAGTCGTACCCGTTCCGCAGAATGCCGCCACCGACCCATGGTTCGCCTTCAGCGCCACGACGAGTTCCTCGAGATGGGCCAGGGACACGTCGGCTGCAAGGGCGGCGTTTCCAAGTGTGAACGGTTCGAGGGCGATACGCAGCAGCGCAATGTCATCGGCGTCGCAGGCTTCGCCGAGATGGGTCAGATTCGAACTGGTGAGCAGAAGTTCCTTGGCGAGCGCTGCCAACACCGCAACGTCGGAGCCCGGACGGACGGCGAGATACTCGTCGGCATGCGCTGCGCTCTCCGTGCGGCGCGGATCGAGAACCCACACACTTCCACCGGCATCGCGATAGTCGCGCAGTCGACGGACCGGATCTGGCAGCGTTGTTCCGTAGCCGTGCGACACGACAGGGTTCGTGCCGATCAGAAGAAGCAGTCCCGGTGCCTCGGGATCCCAAACCGGGTTCAACATCGGGTGACCAGCGACCATCTCCGCCGCGACAAGGACAGGGGCGTTGTCCACGGTTGCGGCCGTATAGAACGACGAACTCCCGAGGGAACCCATCCACATACCGGACGCGACCTGCCCGACCGAGTCGTAGGCGAGACCGGTCGCGAGATAGAGCGCAATCGAGTCGGGTCCGCCCGCGGCACTAGTCGCACCGATGACCGTCGCGAGATCATCGAGCATCACATCCCAGGTCACGTCGTTTCCCCGCAAGCGCGGTGCGTCG
Source organism: Actinomycetota bacterium (assembly GCA_009703925.1). Lineage (GTDB taxonomy): Bacteria > Actinomycetota > Acidimicrobiia > Acidimicrobiales > Acidimicrobilacustridaceae > Acidimicrobilacustris. The sequence goes on from WLFD01000072.1 coordinate 8,412, forward strand.
AGTCGATCGGCGGAATGATGCAGCTGGGGCAGAGCGCGACCTTTGGCGCACGTGTAGCCCCGAGAGACGGGATGCTCGGCGTCGCCGCGCACCTTCACCACGATCCCGCTGTCGGTGGTGACGACGATTCCGCATGCCGCCGCGCAAATACGGCAGAAGGAAAGCGTGTCGACCGCCGAATCAACCATCGTCACTCGCCGGTGTCATCGAGGATCGTCGGATCGGCCCGCAGCTCGGCGCGCGCCATTGCCTCCCAGAATCCGATGAATCCGTTGCCATCACTGCGACGACCGCGTTCGATCCACCATTCCGGCACGGCCGAGTCGGAGCGTCCGTTCGCCGCCCGAATGTGCCACGCCCGCTGACAACGCTGTTCCAGCGCCACGGCGCGCTGATGTGCTGCTCGAATCGTTGAACCCAGAACGAAGACACCATGTCCTGCGAGGAGGGCAAGGTCGGCATCGCCCATGGCAGAAACCGCATCACGTGCAGCTACGGCGTTGTCCACGCCTCCGCCGTATTCGTCGACGAGGACAAGATCTCCTCCGCCTCCCAAGCCCGAACTCTGATCGTGGATCGGGGGAATCTCTCCCATGTCGGCCCATACGGTTCCGTAGAGGGGATGGCTGTGTACCGCCACACCCACATCGGGACGGAGTTTGTGAAGTTCCAGATGAAGCGGAATGCCGAGCGGAGCGGGCCAGTCGCCTTCCACGACAGTTCCTTCAAGGTCCAGTCGGATGACCTGACTGGGCCGGAACTCCTCCCATGTGAGGAACCAGGGATTGCAGAGAAGCGTTCCGTCCCCGAGGTTGTAAGTGATGTGACCGGCAAGGTGATCGTTGTAGCCCTCGCGCCACAGAGTTCGGGCAAGGATCACGATCTCTTGGCGTGGCGTGAGTGCCGGCAGCAATTCTCCCGGCTTGGGTTCGAACATGGTGGCAACTCCCTCGAAGTGTCCTTCCATCATTGCCCAACCGGCCAACCTGGCGGCGCCCAAACGGTGCCGTCTCCTTCCCGAGATGTCGCTCCCGTCCGCACTATGGTCAGCCCATGCGATTTGAGAACAAGCGAGTATTCGTCACCGGCGCAGCATCCGGAATTGGCGCAGCAACAGTGGAACTCCTCCGGGCCGAGGGTGCTCGAGTATTCGGGGTCGATGTGTCCGACGCCCCCGGCATCCATTTCTGCGACGTGACAGACGGTGCAACCATCACCGCAGCGATGGAGCAGGCGGTCAGCGAGATGGGTGGCCTCGATGTGCTCGTCAATGTCGCCGGCGTGAACTGGTTCTCCAAGGTCGAAGACATCACGCTCGATCTCTGGCAGAAGCATCTCGATGTGAACCTCACCGGACCGATGCTCGTGACCCAAGCGGCGATTCCACACCTGCGGGCGAGCAAGGGCAACATCGTCACCGTCGCCTCGATCTCCGGAATTCAGGGCCAGCCCTACAACTCGTCCTATTGCGCGTCGAAGGCGGGGCTCCTGCTGTTCATGAAGGCGATCGCCGTCGAGTTGGCCGTGGACGGCATCCGGGTCAACTGCGTTTGTCCCGGCGGAGTCGACACGGCAATGTCGACCAATGCCCTTTCGAACATCAAGGGTGAGATCGATTTCGGGCACTTCCCGAAAATGATGGGAGTCCTCCCGGGCATGATGCCTCCGGTGAAGATCGCCGAAGCCATTGCCTTCCTCGCATCCGACGCAGCCAGCTCCACCACCGGCGCATCCCTTGTCGTCGACAACGGAACCCTCTGGCAGTGAGCCAGACCTCGGCCGAGGACATCGCATCATGACCGACGACCTTGAATCGATCAAACAACTCAAGGCCCGATACTTCCGTCTCATGGACACCAAAGACTGGGACGGTCTCTCCCGCGTCTTCACCGGGGACGTGCGGATCGACATGGTCAACGAAGGAGGTGCGATCACGATCGGCCTCGACGACTACCTGCCGTTTCTCGTGAGCCAGATCGGCACCGCCATAACCGTGCACCATGGGCACATGCCCGAGATCAGACTCGTGAAACCCGATGAGGCCACCGGCATCTGGGCGATGGAGGACGAACTCTGGTGGCCCGAGGGTTCGCCGGTCTCGTATGTTCACGGGTACGGCCACTATCACGAGACATATGCCAAGCACGACGGCGAGTGGCGGATCCGGGAAATGACCCTGACCCGCCTGCACCGCGACATCCGTTTCGGCTGAGCCGAATCCGGAACCGATCCCTCAGGCGAGAAGCCCGGATTTGGCCGACGCATATTCGGCGTCGTCGAGCGCTCCAGAATCGTGGAGAGCCTTCAGACGTTCAAGTTGCCCGACGACGTCGCCGCCCGCCGAGTCGCTCCCTGAGCGTCCCGATCCGATGGTCCGGACGCGATCCACGACCGATGTCCACGCTCCCCCGACTTTCGAGGTGAGTGCCCCGGTGTCCACGGACCAGGCCGCCTCCGGAAACTCCGACTGGCTGCGTCGCCGCAGGAACTCGAGGCCGACGCCGATGATTGCACCGAGCAGGAGCACCGACCACCACACGGAGAATGCCGGTGACGGCGAGATCATGATCGCGAGCACATAAAGAATCGCCGCGCCTCCCCAGAACACTCCCGGGTCCGCGTTGAAGGCAGGTGCAGTCAGTCGACGCAGCGCAATCGCCGGACGACTCGGTCCGATGAGAAGCATCCCGACGACGATGACAAGCCCATAGGTGAAAAGCGCCCAAGCGACCTGCGCCAGCAGTTCCGACAGGATCGAATAGATGACCTTGCCCGCTGGCGAATAGCGGGGATCCGTGATGATGGACGCCACGACCCGGCCGGTGATGCGGCGCACGGCGATCAAAAGGAACGAAACGATGACGATGGACCAGCCGACGTTTCGCAAGGTCAAACGGCGACGATTCTTCGCCAGATAGACCGCCAGGCCATACATGGCGACGATCACGATCGTGAGAAGGAGACTCATCC
>WLFD01000073.1 GCA_009703925.1 Actinomycetota bacterium
GGCAAGGGCGCCGGAGAAGAAGACGATTCCGACCATGACCCCCGCCATCGCCGATTCCGAGAAGACCGTTCGTTGAAGGATCGCAGCCGGAAGGGCGAAGAAGAGTCCCGACATCGCTCCCGAGAGGATGACCCGGCGATCGAAGACCCTGTCGTTCATTGCCCGGCTCCGGATGCGGCCGGATCGGCAATTGCGGCGCCGGGGAAGGGCGCGGTGCCGAACGGGTTCGGCATTCCGAGCTTGCCCGGGTTCAGTACCCCGGCAGGATCGAGGGCGGCCTTGATCGCGTGGAGAACCTGGGTCCCGCCTTCACCGAGGGCATCGGCCATGAACCGCGCCCGGTTGATGCCGATGCCGTGATGGTGACTGAGGGAACCGCCGCAGGCGAGTCCGGCGCTGGCACCCGCGTCCCAACAGGCCGTGTAGAGCGCGTCGGTGGCGACTGCGTTGTCCTCGGCAGGTTTGCCGGCGAAGGTGAAGTAGAGGCAGGCGCCATCGGAATAGCTGTGGGAGAGATGGGCCGAAGCCGCGAGGACTCCCGGGACCGAAGCGATCGCGTCGCGCACGGTGACGTAGAGATTCGGGAGATCGGTCCACGAAACCGTGAGTTCCATCGTGTCGACGACGAAACCCTTGGAGATCAATGCTTCGAGGGCCGACACGTCGTTGCGATGGCCCAACCACTTTTCGACAAGAGCGTCGTCGAGTCGAGTCCTTCCGGCGCATTCCTGTTCGGTGATGCGGGACGCGGCATCGACCACGATCGGGTCGCCCTCGTCGAACACGAGAAGCACCGCGACATCGCCGGTGCCGTAGCTGCGATCGGCTTCGGCTGCGTCGTACAGGCGAAGGGCGGCCGGGGCCAAGCCGCGCTGCACGATCCGGCGGCACGCGTCGGCGCCCTCTTCGAAGCTCGGGAACGACCATGCCGAACGGGCTTCGCCGTCGGGGACGTTCCAGGCGCGGAGTCGGGCTGCGGTGATGAGGCCGAGGGTTCCTTCGGATCCGACGAACAACTGGTCGAGATCGGGTCCGACCGCCTGCCGGGCGTGGCCACCGGTCTGCACGAACGTTCCGTCGGCAAGCACGACATCGAGGCCGACGACGATGTCCTCGATCTTTCCGTAGCGGTTCGAGAGTTGGCCGGCCCCGCGACACGCGAGCCAGCCACCGATTGTCGACAGGGCAATCGACTGCGGCCAGTGGCCGACGGTGAGGCCGTACGAGGTGCGAAGTTCGGCTTCCATGAGATCACCGAAGGTGCCTGCCCATACGTCGACGATTCCCGATTCGGAATCGACCGACCGGATGCCGGTGAGCGCACACATGTCGAGAATGACACCGCCGAACAGGGGCACGGAGCCGCCGACGACTCCACTGCGACCTGCCGCGGGTGTGACGGGGATTCCGGATGAACTGCAGAGGCGCATGACGGCAGCGACCTGATCGACCGATGCGGGTTGCACGACTGCGGCGGCGATTGCACCGACCTCGTTGGCGGCGGCCCACGTCATGGCCAGTGGCCACCAGTCGCGACTCGACTCGGAGAGCGTCGTCGGATCCACCGAGACGAGCGCGCCCGTGGCGGCGAGTGCGTCAAGGAACTCGGTATCGAGTTCGACGGCGGCGGTGGTGAAGTGTGCGGTGGTGAACGCGGGGCCTTCGCCGCCGAGTTCGATCGGGGGCGTCGGCCGCCCCGGGCCGATGGTCGTCACGAACCCATCGCCGTGTCGAGCAGAACTTCGGGCAAACCGGGGGCCGATCGTTCCTCGTCGATCTGCTTCACGTACTCGTCGACCCTGCGTCGTTGTTCCGCCTCGTCCCATCCGAGTTCGGGTCCGATGAGAGCAGCCACCGAAGGGGCTGCCGTCGCCGAATCGTCGCGGGCGAGAAGTCGGGCACGGGTACGTCGACTGAGGATGTCGTCGATGGTGCGGGCCATCTCGTGTCGCACGGCGAAGATCGCCTCGGCGCGCAGATAGGGGAGTCCCGGCACGAGCGGTGCGGCGAGATCGGGATCGCTCTCCGCGAGTGCGAGGACGACGCCCGTCTCCGATCCGTACCGGTCGGCGAGATGGTTGACCACGTCGGCGCCGAGGGGGGAAAGGGTGGCGGCTCGGGAGACCAGTTCGTCGTAGCCGTCGGCACCATGGAGTTCGAGGCGCTTGGTCCGGCTTCGGCGATGGAGATTCGACAGGGATTTTCGGTCGAGGACATGTTCGACGATCTCGTCGACGGCGTCAGCCGCCATCTCCCGGTAGGTGGTGAGTTTCCCGCCGGTGACAGTGACGACTCCGGCGTCGGAGCGGTTCACGCTGTGACGGCGGGAGAGATCGGCCGTGCGGCCCGATGCTTCGGGATCGGCAACGAGTGGGCGCAGACCGGCCCAGGTTCCGACGATGTCGGCTTCGGTGATCTCGGTCGTCACCGAACCGTTGATGGCCCGGAGGAGATACTCGATGTCCTCGGGTGTGCACTGAGGATCGTCGACGGAACCTTGATAGTCGGTGTCGGTCGTGCCGACGAACGAGAAGTCACCCCACGGGACGACGAAGACCGAGCGTTTGTCTCCGGGAACGGCGATCACGGCGGCGATCTCGTTGCGGATCTTGTGCCACGGCAGGGTGATGTGGATGCCCTTGGCCGGGCGGATGGTGCGCGGCCGGCCGGGTTCGTCGAACGATCGCACATCGTCGGCCCAGACCCCGGCCGCGTTGATGATCGAATCGGCGGTGACACTGATGGTGCGGCCATCGGCAACGACGTCGACACCGCAGACCTTGCCGTTGTCGTTCTTCCGGACCGACGTGACGGCGGCGTCGTTGACCACGACCGCCCCGAACTCGAGTGCCGCAGTGCGGGCGACTGCAACGCACAGTCGGGCATCGTCGGCCCGGGCGTCGTAATAGAGATAGGAGGAGACGAGGTTCTCGGGAGGCAGCGTCGGGAAGTACTCGAGGGATTTCTCTTTCGAGAGTCGCTTGTGGACTTTGCCGATGCGGAGGCCGCCGGTGAAGTCGTACATCCACATCGCCGTGCCCATCGCCCGTGCGAGCTTGCGGCTCACGACACCGTTCTTCGAGAAGATCGGAATGAGGAACGGCAGGACCTTGACCAGATGCGGGGCATTGCGGCGCAGGATCTGACGCTCGGCGAGTGCTTCGTAGACGAGGCGGATGTCGCCCTGTTGCAGATAGCGAAGGCCCCCGTGCACGAGTTTGGAGGACTTCGACGAAGTTCCCGAAGCGAAGTCGTGTCGCTCGACGAGGGCGGTGCGCAGACCACGCGACGCCGCATCGAGTGCACAACCGACTCCGGTTATTCCGCCACCGACGACAATGACGTCGAAATGGGATTCCTCCAGCCTCCGCAGGGCTGCCTGTCGATCGAATGCGCCGGGGATCATGACGCGAGAGCCTAGGGCGACGGCCCGGGCCGGGACTCATCGGATGCGACGGAGGTCACCCCCGAGAATTCTCCGCATCGACACGAGCCCCTGCGGCCCGCATGGTTCCTGACCAGCACAAAGGCATCAAACCTGCCGAAACTCGTTTTGTGTCGGCCGGTGGTCGGCGGCGATACTCATTTCTTCCCATTCGCCGACGGTCCGCAGGAGCCGAGTACTCCCGATGAAACAGCCCTGGCACTCACTGGCCGCCTGTACGGGTCTCGACCCCGACATCTTCTACCCGGCGTCCGAGGACGATCTCGATGCCGCACCCGCGAAACTGGTGTGCGCCGAGTGTGTTGTGCGCGAGCCTTGTCTGGAATTTGCACTCGCGGTGCGGGAGAAGGATGGCGTATGGGGCGGAGCCACGGAGCGGGAACGACGTCGGATGATCCGCCAGCGTCGGCGTACGGCCTGAGACCATGACCGACCAGACGTTTGGTCGGACAACCGACGCGGGCAGTTTCGATGGCTGGCCGGTCGTCCTGGCAACGCTGATGGCCGGCACCGGTCTTTCCCCGCAGCAGGCCGGTCTGGCGCTGGGACAGATACTCGCCGGGGAGGCGACCGACGCACAGATCGGGGCTTTCCTCATCGCCTTGCGCATGAAGGGTGAGACCATCGACGAAGTCACCGGAATGGTCGACACGATGCTTGCGGCGGCAGCCCCGATTTCGCTGCCGCCCGGAGCCGATCCCATCGACATCGTCGGAACGGGCGGTTGCCCCAGTCGCCGGGCTCATGCGCTCAATGTCTCGACCATGGCGAGTTTTGTCGCGGCCGGGGCCGGAGCGCGGGTCGTGAAACACGGCAACCGGAAGGCATCGTCGACTTCGGGATCATCTGATCTTCTCGAGGCGCTGGGCATCGCCGTGGAACTCGACGGCCCGGGGGTGGCCCGTTGCGTCGCCGAAGTCGGTATCGGATTCTGTTTCGCCCGATCGTTCCATCCCGCCATGCGTCATGCCGGTCCGGTTCGCACGCAGCTCGGCGTGCCGACGGTCTTCAACTTTCTCGGCCCGCTCTCCCATCCCGCCGGCGTGCGGCGTCAGGTGATCGGCGTGAGTGACCGGACGATCGCTTCGATCGTGGTGGGCACCCTGCAGCGACGCGGTGCGCCCCGGGCGATGGTCGTGACCGGAGACGACGGAATGGACGAGTTCACCACTACAGGCTCCTCGACCGTGCACGAACTCCGCGACGGAGTGGTGACGACGTGGAGCTTCGATCCCGGCGAGATAGGTGTCGCCGTGGTCGATGCCTCGGCCATTGCCGGTGGAGACCCGCAGATCAATGCGCGCATCGCCCACAGCGTGTTCGCCGGTGAGGCTGGTGCATACCGCGACATCGTGTGTCTCAATGCCGCCGCCGGTCTTGTCGTCGCCGGGATGGCCGACGATCTCGGCGCCGGATTCGTCCTTGCCGGAAAGTCGATCGATTCCGGCGCAGCGGCGAACGTCCTTGCGCGGTTGCAGATCGTTTCCAACGCCTAGGCGTTGGTGCGCTCGTTGTCCCGACCTGGTTGGGACAACCCTCCCTTGGGAGCGAATGACGGAAGCTGGGGGAGCGCCGAGGCGAAGATTCCGTCGCAATGACCGAGCGACAATTGATGGGCGCTCCGGTCGAGCCACGCCGCGACACAGTTGAGTTCGTCGGCGAGCTCCCGATCGAGCGGGGGAAGTGTCGCCGGTTCGGCGAACAGCTTTCCGATGATGACGCCCTCATCGTCGAAGACGTCGCCGGGACCCCAGGCCCGAACGAGCCGGCCCTCCTCGAGTTCGGCGCCGCCCTGGCCGGGTAGCTCGAGTCGCAAGCGACCGGCATTGCGGAGGCGGTCGAATCGACGCTGTCTGCGCAGGGCGCCGGCGAGCGCATCGGCGCGGTCGCGCATGTCGGCCGCCTCTTCGAAACGCTCCTCGTCGGCGAGGACGGAAATCCGTGCGACAAGCGGGGCGAGAAGGAGATCGGGTTCGGTTGTGAGGCCGCGCACCGTTCGTTCGACGACGCGTCGGTACTCCTCCGGATCGACGCCACCGGCGCACGGGCACATCGATACGCCGAGTTGGGCCGCCGCGCACGGAGCAGAGCGCGATGGGTTGCGCCCGACGCGTCCGGCGCATCGACGCAATGGAACCGCGGTATGGATCGCCTCGATCACGCGTTGCGCCATCGACCTCGATGACAGGGGTCCGATGTAGAGGCCTTCATCCTCCTTCGTCTCCTTGACGACCGAGAGGCGGGGGAACGTTTCGCCGAGGGTGAGTTTCACGTAGACGTATTTCGCCCAATCCTTGGACTGCCGGTTGTATCCGGGCGAATACTTGTGGATGAGTCGGACCTCGTGGACCGCGGCGGCGAGTGGATGCGGTTGGACGATGTGATCGATGCGGACGGTCTCGCGGAGCAACGCGCCAACCTTCCGCCGTTCATCGCCGGAGAAGTAGGAACGGACGCGCGACCGCAGGTTGGTTGCCTTGCCGACGTACAGCACATCTCCGTGTGCATTGCGGAAGAGGTACACCCCGGGCGAGCGCGGGAGGTTCTCGGTGAGTCGGAGTTTGGACGCCTGTGCGTGACCGGCCATTTTGGGAAGGGTGATGAGATCGTCGAGTCCGGTGACTCCGAGCCGTCCGGCTCGCTCGATCAGCAGATGCAGAAGATCGCCCGTGGTGAGGGCGTCGTCGAGGGCGCGGTGCGATGGTCGATGATCGAGTCGCAGTCGTTCCGCGAGTGTCCCCAACTTGCAGTTGGGAACCTCGTCGCGCACGAGTCGGCGGGCGAGTGCGACGGTGTCGAGAGACTGGTTGCGCAGGCGCGGCCGCTCGTCGCGTTCGAGAGCGGCCTGGACGAACGACATGTCGAACCGCACGTTGTGGCCGACGATGACGGCATCGCCGATGAACTCGAGCAGTGAGGGAAGCACTGCTTCGATGCGCGGCGCAGGCAGCACCATCGATTGGGTGATGCCGGTCAGGACGGTGATCTGGGGCGGAATGGCGCAACCGGGGTTGACGAGCGTCTGGAAAGTTCCGAGGCACTCGCCACCGCGCAACTTCACGGCGCCGATCTCCGTGATCCCGCACGTGGCAGCCGATCCACCGGTGGTCTCGAGATCGATCACGCAGAACGTGACGTCGCTCAACGGCGTACCCAGATCGTCGAGGGTGAGCTGGCTCGGCTCCACGGGCATGGCGACAGTCTGACCGAACATGCGTACGAAGACAAGCCTCGGTAAGATCTCGGCCGTGACTACCCCCCGATACCGCTGCACGGCGTGCGGCAACCTGACCCGGTTCGACGTGACCTCAACGAAGCAGACTCGGGCGTTCCACCATTACAGCGTGGGCGGCGAACTCTCGATAGAGGACGAGGAAGTCCTCGCCGAGTCGGTCGAACTCGTGGCGTGTCAGTGGTGCTCGAGCGATCGCTCCGTCGTGGCACTCACCGAAGCTGAAGCCGAAGCGGTGGACGCCGCCGGGGGCACTGCCTGAGAATCAGGCCCAACGGCATGCCTGAGATTCAGGCCCAACCGCCGGCGTACGAGATGTACTGGCCGGTGGTGAATGTGCTGGACCCATCGAGGAAGACGCTGCAGAACGACGCGAATTCGCTCATGGATCCGAGGCGTCGCAGCGGAACCTGTTTCTCCACGAGTTTGCGGACTTCCGGATCGTCGGCACCGGTCGCAGCGAGGAATTCGGGAAAGTCCATGAAGTTCGTTCCGACCGCGTTGACCTGAACGTTGCTGCGCGCAACTTCGCCGGCGACATTGCGGGCGAGCATCGTGGCGCCCGCGCGTACCGAGGAATAGAGGGCTCCGCCGGGAAGCGGCTTCGCACCGGAGGCGCTCGTGATCACGAGCACCTGACCGGATCGCCTCTCGGTCATCGGTGGAACGACCGCCTTGAGGAAATGGAACGGTGCGTGCAGGCAGCCGTACACGATCTTGTCGAGTTGCTCGAGTGTCGAATCGACGAACTTGCCCGGAATGATCTGTCCCGAGGCGATGACCGCAGCATCGATATGGCCGAACTTCTGGAGCGTTGCCGCAACGAGCGTGGGCGCCGATTCGGGCTTCGACATGTTCGAGACGCCCTTGACCGGGAGCACCGTTGCTCCCGTCGCCTCGAGTTCGGCCACGAGTTCGGGGGCGGGATCGCCGAGGGCGAGGTCACAGCCTCGGGCCGCCAGCATCCTGGCCAGTTCCGGGCCGACGTAATGGCGGGCGTCGGCGACGACGGCAACCCGGCGGGATTTCTCGGTCATGGAGAGGCCTCGTTTGCAGCGCGTTGATGCCGATGGTGGCAGGATGAATGACAGTAACAGCAGGTTCTGTCAGGTGGGGCCAGCTGAAAGGGGAGCGTGGGGCATGGAACTTCGAAACAAGGTGGCCGTCGTTACGGGGGCCGCTTCAGGAATCGGGCTGGCGATGAGCGAGCGTTTCGTGGCCGACGGCATGTCCGTCGTCATGGCGGACATCGAGGTTGACGCACTTACAGATGCGGTGGCGAGATTGCAGGCTGCCGGGGCGAAGGTCGAGGGGATCGTGTGCGACGTCTCGGACGCCGATCAGATCGCCTCGCTCCGCGACAGCGCCCTGGCTGCGTTCGGTGCCGTGCACGTGCTGTGCAACAACGCCGGTGTCGGTGGCAGCGGCAAGCCGACCTGGAAGACCTCGCCGGCAGTCTGGGACTGGGTGGTCGGTGTCGATCTACTCGGCGTCGCCTACGGCGTTCAGGCGTTTGCTCCGCTCATGGTCGATCAGGGAGAGGGGCACATCGTGAACACCGCCTCCGAAGCCGGTCTCTGTGCGACACCGATGCTCGGTTCGTACCACGCAGCCAAATACGGCGTCGTTGGATTGTCCGAGGCGCTCGTGATGGAACTGGCGGGAACCGGTGTCGGAGTTTCCTGCCTGTGTCCGGAACTCGTGGCCACGAGGATCTTCGAGTCCACCCGTAACGCTCCGGCCCATCTCGATCTTCCTGCTCCAAAACCGGTGCCGATGGAGATGCTCGAGGGTCTGTTGAAGACGACCGCGCTCGATCCCGGTGTGGTCGCAGGGAACGTGGTCGATGCGATCACGGAGGGCAGATTCTGGGTTCTCACCCACGAGAGCACGCGCCTGCGGGTTCATCATCGCAACGAGAATCTCGAAAGCGGTCGAACGCCCGAGATGCTCGCGATCGGCGATGACCTCTGATGGCGATCCGTCCGCATTTCGGTGGTTCGATCGGACGCACGCAGGCGGAATCGGAGCCATGGTGGCCGACGCCGGTGCATCCGGGTGACGACGCGCCCAATGTCGTCGTGATTCTTCTCGATGATCTCGGGTTCTCGCATTTCAACTGTTTCGGATCCGATCTCGTAACCCCGAACGTCAATCGTCTCGCCGAGGGTGGACTTCGCTATTCGAACTTCCACGTGACGCCGTTGTGTTCGCCAACCCGGGCTGCGCTCCTGACCGGACGCAACCATCACACGGTCGGTATGCGCGGTATCTCCAACTGGAACACCGGCTTCCCGCACATGACCGGCAAGATGACCGAACACGCGGCGACCATGGCCGAGGTCCTGCGCGACGAGGGGTATTCGACCTTTGCTCTCGGCAAGTGGCACCTGTGCCCGATGGATGAAGCTTCGGCGGCTGGTCCGTACGACGCGTGGCCATTGCAACGAGGCTTCGATCGCTATTACGGATTCCTCGATGGCGAGACCGATCAGTTCGCGCCAGACCTCTGCTACGACAACCACCGCGTCGACCCGCCAGCGACGGCCGCCGAGGGATATCACCTCAGCGAAGATCTGGTGGACAAGGCGATCGAGTTCATCCACGACACGACTTCGGTGCGTCCCGATCGACCCTTCTTCACGTACCTGGCCTTCGGAGCGACCCACGCGCCGCACCAGTCGCCTCCCGAGTACCTCGCCCGCCATCGCGGAAAGTACGACGAGGGTTGGGATGTCGCCCGCGAACGCTGGTTCGCGAAGCAACTCGAACTCGGGATCATCCCGGCCGAAACGGTGCTCGCGCCGCGCAACCCGGGCGTCGAACCATGGGACACACTCCCCGATGCGCACCGGGCCCTCGCGATCAAACTGCAGGAGGCGTTCGGCGCCTTCCTCGAGCACACCGATGCGCAGATCGGCCGCCTGATGGATGCTCTCGCCGAACTCGACAAACTCGACAACACGATTTTCGTGGTGCTCTCCGACAACGGTGCGAGTCAGGAAGGCGGACCATTCGGCGTCCTGCACGAGATGAAGTTCTTCAACTTCCTCATCGAGACCCCGGAGGAGGCCACCGACCGCCTCGACGAGATCGGCGGGCCGAACAGCCACGCGAACTACCCGTGGGGTTGGGCGCAGGCGGGCAACACCCCCTTCAAGTGGTACAAGCAGAACACCCACGAAGGTGGCGTCCATGTCCCGTGCATCGTGCACTGGCCGGCGCGCATCTCCGACGCCGGCGGTATCCGCCCTCAGTTCCATTACGTCACCGACATCGCCGCGACGGTCTACGACGCGCTCGGGATCACGGCGCCCGAGGTCTACAAAGGTCTCGAGCAATTTCCGCTCTCCGGAACATCGATGGCCTACTCCTTCGACGCCGAGGCCGCACTGGCGCCGACGGAACATCGCGTGCAGTACTTCGAGATGGTCGGACACCGGGCGATCTATGCCGATGGGTGGAAAGCCGTCACCCGCCATACGCATGGTGTGTCGTTCGACGACGACCAATGGGAGCTCTACAACCTCTCCCTCGACCCGTCGGAGTGCAACGATCTCGCCGAATCGGAGTCGACGAAATTGGCCGAACTCATCGAACTCTGGTGGGCGGAGGCCGAGGCGAACGGGGTCCTTCCCCTCGACGACCGCGGCGTCGAGCTGTTCAGCGTGCGCTTCGGTGATCATCTGACGCACTCGAAGGAACGGCGCTACACCTACCGCCCGCCGATGGCACCGCTTCCAGCCCAGAGCGCAGCGGCCGTGGCCGGTCGCAGTTGGGAACTCAAAGCGGCGGTCACCCGGGCCGCAGGTGATGGTGGTGTGCTCTATGCAATGGGCAACGGGAACTCGGGATTCAGCGCGTTCGTGCAGAACGATCGACTGCTGTTCGATTACAACTGTTTCGGCGATCACTACGTCGCCGAATCCGTTATCGCTGTACCGACCGGTCAGAGCGAGATAGGCGTCCGGTTCGAACGTCTGGGTCGCAACGGAAGAGCGACCCTTGTCGTCGACGGGACCGAGTGCGGCTCGGTGGAGATTCCGTTCGTGATGCAGGTCATCTCGAGCGTCGGGGCGAGCGTCGGGTACGACAACGGTCTGCCGGTCAGCACCCGTTACGACAACGCATTCCCGTTTGAAGGAACGCTGCATCGGGTCGACATCGAACTGCTCCGGGCCAACAAGAAGGAGTCGGCGGAGATCGCCGAGGCCCAGCAACGCTCGGACATGACGCGTCAATGAACGGATCGATGGACGGCTATTGGCCCAGTCCGTGGCCCGCCGAGGACAACGGCCCTTCCCGCACGGCTGCGAGCGTCGGAGCTTTCGCCGACTGGTCGGGTGAATCGGCCGAGGTCGTCTCCCGGGATGCCCATGGCACCACGATGGCCATCCTGCGCTCGCCCGGAGAGGTTTTTCTCCACGGGCATCATGTCGATGACCGCACGACCTGCTGGGTCGAGCGCATCGATCCGACGACGCTCGAGATGCAGACAAGGATCGACGACCTTCCCGGAGGTCGCCGATGGCCCGGTGGTATCGCCGCGCATGCAGACGGATCCCTGATCGTCGCGTTCGGGCGACACGTCCACCGACTCACGGCGGATCTCGAACTTGTCGCCACACGACGGTTGCCGCGCGATCGCCCCTACAACAGCTTCGTCATCCTGCCCGATGGCTGCCTCGTCA
>WLFD01000074.1 GCA_009703925.1 Actinomycetota bacterium
CGCCTTGCCCCAGGATCGTGTTGCCCACGGTTCGTTCGCCGAATTCACCGACGACGGCGTTGCCGTGGTGGCGCGGATCTACGCCGAACTGGGCATCGACCTTCCCGATGGTGTGCGCGCCGACATGGCCGCGGTCCTGGCTGCGTCCCCGCGGGAGAAGCATGGTGATCACCAATGGTCATTCGAGTGGCTGGGCCTTGATGCAGCGGTCGAGCGTGAGCGATTCGCTCGCTACTGCGACATGTTCGGCATCTAGGAATCGCAGGCGGATGGCCGGGGGAGTGCGGTCTTCTCTAGGGTCTTGGAAGTGCCCCATCATGTGACCGAGGATCAGTTCGAGGAGCTCGTGGCCGCCGTCCTTGACGAGGTACCCGAGGAGTTCTGGCCGGCACTCGACAACCTCGTGGTGATCATCGAGGACCATCCTCCCGATGGGGAAGATCTGCTCGGCCTCTATGAAGGGGTTCCGGTCACCGAACAGTCGGTGTTGGACCCCTCGGCGATGCCCGACCAGATCTCCATCTTCCGGATTTCCCATTGCGATGTGGCCGAAGATGCCGACGATCTCGCAGGCTGGGTGAGGGAGACGGTGTTTCACGAACTCGGGCATCATCTCGGGTTGTCCGAGCAGCGGTTGGCCGAACTGGGATGGGACTGAGGGTCGGCTCGGGAGCGAAGACCCGGAGCCGTTTGGCGGAACTCACCGATCGGCCGGTACAGTCTTGGTCACGCCGCGGGGTGGAGCAGTCTGGTAGCTCGTCGGGCTCATAACCCGAAGGTCGTTGGTTCAAATCCAACCCCCGCCACCATTTGAGTGGAATGCATGCGAAGAAGCCGATCCCCTGGGGTCGGCTTCTGTAGTTCCCGGGATACGGCATTGCCCGCAATTCGGAACCGGCGACTGCACCGTGCAGCAATGATGCGGCGGGATCGTCAGATCAACGGGTGAAATGAAAGAGGCCCTCCGCCGGAGCGGAGGGCCTCTTCAAACTCGACTTGCGTCGGGTGGTGTGCTCAGCCGGCGAACTTCGGTGTCACGGGCGGGGTCACGGGCGGGGTCACGGGCCCCGGAGCCGGTATGCAGCTTGTGAGGTAGAAGTGCGTGAGCACCTCGGAAGCTGCGGCAACCTCGGGGTCAGGGGTCGTGCTTCGCACGCCAGCCACGATCGCTGCAAGCGAGTCGATCGGGAGAGCGGCGACATCGCCGCTGACGAGCTGGAGACCAGTGGTCAGTTCACGCAGACCAGCGGTGACGATCTCCCATTGCGGCTTGATCGATGCGGGAACCTGGCTATCGCCTGATGCGATGGCCGCAGTGACGGCGTCAACAGCTGCGTTGACCTGAGCGGCAGTCGGGTAGGTCGCGGGCGCGGCGGGGGTGATCCCGGCGAGCAGCGAGGTGAGTGCTTTGCTGGCGGTTCCGAAGGTCACCACGTCAGCGCAGAATGCCGGAGCGGCCGGGGTGTTGTCCGGACGATCCTGTCCTACGACGAGCACCTGCATGTCCGGGGTGAACGCCAGGGAGAAGACGAACGCGGAACCGGCCGCGAACTCGATGGGCGTACCAGCCGAGCAGAGCCCGGTCGGGTTCGCCTGGGAGACCACTCCAACGCCGAAGTTGTGGCTGCCAGCGGTCAACTCGGCCATGCCCTGGGTACCGGCAACCGTGTAAAGGGATTCGACCGGGATTCCGTCGACGCAGATGTTGGCAGCAGCGAACCCAGCGTTGTTGAACTGGAGTCGGGCCATTTCGTAACCGGTGGGGTCATTGTCGTTGGCGAAGACCTGCAGGGCCGGAGCGATCACCGTGAGCATTCCGACTGCTGCGAATGTGTAAGCACCGCCACCGGCGACGACGACCGGAGTGTCACCAATCACGACACTGGAAGGGGTAGCGCATGCCGAGCTGAGCGACGGGCTCACGCAAACGATGACCGAATGGGTGCCGCCCGGCAGCGACGTGTCGACGTGATCGCCGTAAGCCAAGTTGGAGGCCGCCAGGGTGTCATCGACATAGATGTCCGCAGCGGGACCCGGGTTCGGGGTGAGGCCAGGGATGGCAACGTTGTGGACGATTCGTACCGACGCCATCGACTGTTCTGCCTGTACTGCACCCGTCATGGGCACAAGTCCGAGCAGCACGCCGGCAACCGCCGCGAGAGCGATTTTTATTCGCACTGAGTATCTCCTTCTGTTCATACGGGGTCTCCGAAGTGGGATCCGCTTTCAGGAGCGAGAACCTAGTGTGAATCGGGGTGACATGCATATTGTTTGTATGTTGACCGGATCGACGGTGACCATTGGATCGTCAAATCCCTGTTCCGGGGCGTACTCGTCGCCCCTTGACCCGTTCCGCTGCGCGGGAACCATGAAATGAACGTTTGTGAGTTAGGTTCATTTGCATGACAGCTATGGCGGATTCACCACCCCTATCCTCACCCGACGCGACCACTGATGCTCATCGATCCATCGGATGGCGATTCGCCTCGGCCGGATCTGCTGGCCTCCTCGTTTCGGCGGCGGCGGCGGCGACCGCCGTCCTGGCCGGCATGGGGACCGCCGGAGCGGCGACTATCGACGTCACGAATTGTGACGACACCGGTGCCGGCTCGTTGCGCGACGCGATCGCAACCGCCGACGCTTCGGCCGGTGCCGACACGATCGTCATCTCGGCGACTTGCACGCTGGCCAACCCCGTCACGCTGTCATCCGAGATGGTGGTGGCCGCTGCCGGCGACGATCTCTCCATCGTCGGGCCCGGCTCGGCGACGTTCGTGCTCGACGGCGCCGACTCGACCCGGATCATGCGATTCGAGAATGTGGGCGACGTCAGCCTCTCGGGCATCACGATGCGCGGCGGAAACGGCACCGGTGGCACCCCCGATGCCGATGGCGGCGCACTCTTGATCAATGGTGCTGGCGATGTCCGGTTGGCTGATGTCGTGTTCGACGCGAACAACTCGCTGTCCGCCGGCGGCGGTCTCTACACCGACAATGCCAATTCGGTGACGATTACCGGCTGCACGTTCTCGAACAACTCGGCGGTCGACGGGGGAGGAGCGTTCTATTCGCTCTCCAACGGTGACATCGTCATCTCGAATTCGACCTTCGTCGGCAACAATTCGGATTCCAACGGAGGAGCAATTTCGGTCTACGAGAACCCGGGATCGTTCACCATGACGAACTCCACGCTGACGGGTAACTCCTCGGGCCTCGCCGGCAGCGCCGTGTTTTTGCGCGACCTCTACGGCGACGCGACGTTGCTGTTCAACACGATCACTGACAACGCCGCCGGCTATGGGGTCGGGGTTTACATTGCAAGCACCCAGGATTCATTGACGGTCACGATGACCGGTAACGTCGTGTCGGAAAATTCGGGGACAGTCGTCGACTATGAGGTCTTCATCGGTGGGGGATGGACCGTCGTGACCGGATCGAACGACTTCCACGGCACGGTTGTCGGGCTCACGCCCGATGCATCTGATGTCAATGTCGACCCGATGCTCGAAGTACTTGCCGACAACGGTGGTCCCACGTGGACACGCGCCCTCGCGGCGAACTCACCGTTGATCGATCTCGGTCCGGCGACGATCCCCGTGTTCTCGGGCAATGGATTCGATCAGCGCGGAACGCCATTCATCCGCGAGTACAACGGTCGCTCCGACATCGGAGCGTTCGAGTGGACGCCAGCGCCCGCGCCGACCACGACCCAGGCCGTGTCACCTGCGACGGATCCCGACGGGCCGGTCGTTCCGACCTTCACTGGCTGATCCCTCTGAAGTTGATCGTCTGACCTGGTGGGGTCCAGAAGATTTCGATGGTGATTCATCGGGGCCTGGACTCCACTCCGTCATCCTTACCCTCCGGCTCAACCGTTCCTCACTTTTGGGGAGGCTTGAACGAGCAAACTTCGATCGACACTGCGTCTTCAGGTCGAGGCCCCGTTGTGCACTTTTGAGTGGGATTCATGTGATGAAGCTGGTCCCCAAGGATCGGCTTCCTTGCTTTTGCCCATTCGATTGGGCTGCGAGCGCAACGGGGGCGATGAACCGGACCGGTTCAGGACTCGCGGATCTGGGGGCGTTCGGCCAGGTGTGTCTCATGGTCGCCATCTAGATCCTTTTGAGTACTGTCTGCCGTCATGGTTATCGAAATCAGCGGCCTGTTCTCCATCCCGCTCGGGGCTGACTTTGGTCACTGAGTCGCTTGGTTTCGTGTCGAAGCCGAGACGGCTGTGCACGTTCTTCGCCGTTGCCCTAATTGCAGCGACGGCATTGACGGGTTGTTCGTCAACGCCGATGCCAAGTGGTCAGGAAGAGTCGGTTTCGACTGATCAGGTCCAGCAGCATTTTCTGACAGCAACCGACGGCGCAATCATCGAGTACTTCACGCATGGGAACGCGTCGGCGAGACCGGTGATCATTTCCCCGGCCTTTACCGGTTCAGCCCACTTGTATGCGGAGAAGTTCGGCGAAGCCCTTCCGGAAAACTTCGTCGTCGCGGTTCAGCTTCGAGGTCATGGCGAGAGCGGTGGCTGCACCTATCTCGAGATCTCGTTCTGCACGCAGGCTCAGGCCCCTGACGAAGGGACCTACAGCGGATTTCGGATCTCCCGGCTTTCCCACGACGTTCGCGAGGTACGCGCCAGACTCGGACTCGAAGCTGTTGCGTTCATCGGCCACAGCCTCGGTATGAATGTGATTTGCGAGTACATAAGCGACTTCGGCTTGGCTGATGTCACTGGTCTCTTTGTTTATGATCAGTCCCCAAAGAATATCGGCATCGGAGTCGCTGAAGCTGGTTCGTTCCCTGCGGGAATCGCTACCTATCCGGTAGAGGACTTCTCGAATCTTGTTGACTCATTTGCGGCCTACAGCGCGGGCCAGGGATACATGAACGTCGATGCTGATCTGAAGTTGATGCTCGGCGGTCCTGACGGAGACCCGGTGTTGAATTCAGCTACGAATGATCCGTCCTTTGTTCTCACTGAAAAGGCATGGGACGAATGGGCGGCATTTGTCGACACGATGAACGGCAAAGCAATCAGTCTGCTTTTTTCCAGTTCCATCACTAGCGATTACACCGACGTGTACCGACTTGTTGCCGAGTCGAAGATCCCGGTGCTGGTGTACGGGGGTAAGAGCAGCATTGTTCCGTGGACAGCAATGAAGTGGATCCATGACCAGATCCCGGGTAGTGAGCTCATGTTGTTCGACGAGAACGTCGGAGTCCACGGAGCATTTCTCAACCCGGCACCTTCGGGCGATGTGTTTATGAGCACCGTCCACAGCTTCTTTTCCCGACGAGTGAACTAGTCGAAACCCTCCGGCACATTCGGAGAGCCGTTGCGCAACGAGGTCAGCCGGTGAAGGCGGGCACGACCGGATCGACACCGATGGTGGTTGTGGTGGTCGGTTCCGGTTCGGGTTGAACCTCATAGGCGCCCATGTCGGCGCTCGTGCCGGAGAAGCGGAGGTAAGGGGTGGCTCGCTGGTCGAATCCATCGCCTGCGAACGGGGTCCAAGTGAGCGGGCCGGAGTCGACGGCGGGAGATCCGGCGAGCGGGGCCATGGTCTTTGTAGCGCCACCGTTGTTGACGAGGGGGCCGAGTTTGGCGCTGACACCGAGCAGGTTGCCACCACCAGCTAAACCCGGAGTAGTGATGGCGCCCATGACGAGCGAGTTGTTCAGCGTGAGAGTGCCTGAGGCCGAATTCTCGCAGACGATGTCGGTGGCCAGGATGCCGGAGCCGGCGGACGTGGTGTTGTCGGAGATGGCCACCCCAGTCATGCCCACGCTGAATTCCCCGAGACTGAAGATCTTGATGGTGTTGCTGTTCGAGGAGTTGCCGGAAATCGTGGTGAACAGAATCTCGACATCGCCGGTCAGATAGCCGCGGAAGTACAGGGCACCGCCGTCGCCTTGGTTTGCATCCCCGGTGTTGTTGGCGATGGTGGAGTTGGCGATCACCACGTCCTCGACGTCAGAGAGTTCCATGCCGGCACCGTCGTAGGCGGAGTTGCCGCTGACGGTCGAGTTCAGCATCGTGAAACCACCGACGGAGCGGAAGTAGAGGCCGCCTCCGTCAGACGCGGAGGAAATGTTGCCACTGATTGTCGACGAGTCGATGAGAACAGCTCCGCCGGCGAAGCCGTTGACGCCAATGTCGAGGCCGCCGCCGCCGCCGACCGAGGAGTTATCCGAGATCGTGGTTCGGGTGATGGTCACGGCACCGTTATTGGTGGACCTCAGACCGCCACCTTTATCGACGGCGCTGTTGCCGGTGAAAGTCGAATCTGTGACTTCGATGTCCTCGTTGTACGCATACACGGCTCCGCCGCTGGTGCCGGCATCGTTGTTGGTGAATATCGAGCCGGTGATCGTGACGGTCCCGCTGTTGTTGGCGTTGATCGCTCCGCCGACGTAATTGGCTGCGTTGTCGGCGAATGTCGAGCCGGTGATGTCGAGGTCACCTCTGTTGTATGCGAACAGGGCGCCGCCGTTGGTTCCGGTGGATCCCGTGATGGTGACGTCATCGAGGGTCAGGTTTCCGTCGTTTGTCGACGTGACGCGGTTTTTGGTGATGGTGATGCCGCTGATGGTGACGTCGCCGGTTCCTCCGAGGTTGAAGGTGTCGTAGGCGCCGGCGGCGCCGGTAGTGGTGACGGTGAGATTTGCGGATCCGGTTCCGATGATCTGCACGGCTCGGAGGTTCACCGCTCCTGCGGTGAGGTTGATGCTGGTTATGCCGGCATCGAAGTTGATCGTGTCGCCGTCGTTTGCTTGTGCGGCGGCGTCACGCAGGGTGCAGTTGCCGGGGGTTCCGTCGGTGCAGTTGGCGGCAGTGGCGGCACCGTCGGCGTTGGAGTCGACGGTGAGCGTGCTCGCGGCACCGGCGCTACCGGCGAACGCAGCAAGCAACGCGCCCGCAGATCCGACCGCAAGTACGCCTGCGGCACCGAGGGCTCCACCCCGGTTGCGTGCGACAGCCCGACGGCCGGAACGATTCGGAGGAACAACGGGCGATACCGACATGGTGACTCCGAAAAGGTTGGGCAGGAGAAAATTGCAAGGCAACTGACAAAACGCTACTTCAAGGAGATCCATGGGCCGAACGGCTGATTGGGGACCTCGTTGGCCCACCAACCCGTCGGGTAGGTTGGCGGGCATGGAGACCACTCCACACATCAGCCGTCGACGGGCATTGGGCCTCGGGCTTGGTGTTGTTGGTGTCTTGACCGTCAGCCCCTCTGCTCTCGCGAGTGCCACCGTCTCCGGCACCACCGATCCATGCCTCGGGGACGGTTCGGGTTTCACCGGCTATTGGAATGGCCCGTCCAACCCCGACGACGAACCAAACCTCGGCGGTCCGGGTCTCGGCAGTTCCGTCAACCTGATTTCCAACGGTTCGTTGGAAGACGGCGTTCCCGGAGCAACCGCTCCGAGGTGGATCTTCGTTTCACCAGCCGGGTGAAAACGGGCGAAAGAGTGCATGGGGGTTGGGCGCCGGAACGCTCGCTCGACTCAGTTGTTGCGTGCCATGCCATTGCCGAACTCGGGCGCAATCTTGCGCGTGCGGGATTCATCAACCGATTCGGGCGGCTGCAGATCGACGACGAACACGATGCAGCCCTCGCCGAACTCGCATTGGGCAGGTGCGTTGATGTTTCCATCGCTGCGCATTGGCTTGGCGGACCCGAGCCGCTTCTGGCGCTGCTTCAAACCGGGCTTGCGACCATTACCGAGGAGAGTCGATTCTCGCTTTCGTTCGAAGTCTTGTCCGACGGCAAAGCGATGGCGCTTCTGCCTTTTCTGGATTCGTCAACCGAAGTTCCTGTCGACAGTGTTTACGCCGGAACCGATACCTGGCTCTTGCGTGACCAAGCATGGAAGTACGGACTTCAAGGAAAGCGTGCGATCGACCTTGGTACCGGAACAGGCCTTGTCGCCGCATTTCTTACCTCACGATTTGAATCTGTTGTTGCGACCGACATCAACCAGCGAGCAGCACGGACTGCACAGCTCGGTCGCGAACTGCTCCCCGAATCCGCGAAATCCCGAATGCATGTCGTAACAAACGATGTTGCTGCGGGCCTTCGACCCGGAACGTTTGACTTTGTTTGCGTCAACGCACCGTGGGTACCGGCACATCGTGCCAATGGGCGCATCTACTCCCAGGGCGGCGAAACCGGTTTCGAACTTCCACGCCGATTCATTCTCGAGGGCACGGAACTTCTTGCCCCGGGCGGAATCTTCATTGCTCTTTGCGCTGAACTTTCATTTACCGATAACTCCAATCCCTTGCGAGAGTTGCTCGCCGATCTGGACAGCGACGGTTTCGTCACCCAAATCGACCCGACACCAGTTACGCATCCGTTTTTCGCAGCAACCGAAGCAACATCGGAAACGTCGCCCGACCTTCAATCAGCCCGCCACGCAACGGTCGTCGTGCAAAGGAAACAGTGATGACTTCACAAAGACCCAATGCGACACGGGAATATCGAATCCTCTTCTCATCCACTTTGCCCAGAACAATTGCCTCGGAGTAACCGTGCAGATCTTCATCAAGACCCTCACAGGAAAAACCATCACACTCGAAGTCGAAGCATCGGACTCAATCGACAATGTGAAAGCAAAGATTCAGGACAAAGAAGGTATTCCTCCTGACCAACAACGACTGATCTTCGCCGGGAAACAACTCGAAGATGGCCGAACTCTTCAGGAATACAACATTCAGAAAGAGTCGACTCTTCACCTTGTACTCCGCCTTCGCGGGGCCCCGACAGGTGTCGTCACCTATCAACAATTGGATGAAACGCCCCCGATTCTGTCGGTCGACGGACTTTGGTCTCAGGTCGAGGGAAATGCGCAGCTTGCAATTCTCGAACTCAACGCCACCATGACGCAGGGGGATATCGAACTCTCGCCAGGCAACTACGAGTTCTCCTACTGGGCCAAAGGCGACCTCACATGGCTCTTCACCTTCCACGACAGCGAGGGCAACCCAAACGGCACCGTCACCGGATCGACGATTGGAGCTCTCCTTGGCCTCACCCAATTCAACGAACAGATTGTCGTCCCCGCAGGCACGACAATCTGCGATCTCTCGTTCCTCGCAAGATCAGGCAGCTCTCTCGTTGACCTCGTCAGTCTGAATGCAATCGCCGAATGCGAACCGGTCGCGGCCGACACCACGGCCGACGAGCCGCCGGTGCTCCCGGGGTTCACTGGCTGAAGCCGATCGTGCATGCAATGTGTATGTTCTGCATGTCGGTCCAACTCCCGGTGCATCAATTCCTCTACCGTTCGGTACTTCCGTTGAAAGCACCCGAGAGGCACGCATGGCGAAGACGACCGAAGCACAGGCCGAGCATCCGACCAGGAAGTTGCTCCTGTCGATCGCCGTCGATCTCCTGAAGGAACAGGGGCCGGTCGACTTTCGGGTCGACGATCTCCTCGATCGATCCGGGCTCACACGCGGCGCGATGTACCACCACTTCGAAAACGTCGACGACCTGATCGATTCGGCGCTCGTCGCCTCGTACTCCGAAGGAGTCGAGGCAACCGTCCTCTACATTCGTGGCGTTCTGGGCTCGGCAGCGAGCTTCGAACAGTTCCGTGACGGGCTCTTTCAGGCGAATGAGAACTATGTGCGAAACGAGGATCTCCGTGTCCTGCGCCGGCTTCGTGCGTTCGCGTTGGCGAGTTCGGCGAGTGCTCTCGCCGGGTCACTTGCCGCCGAGCAACAACGGCTCACCGATGAATATGTCTCGGTGATTGTCGAGGCAATGAACAAGGGGTGGATCAGAAAGACGGTCGATCCGCTCGCACTCGCTGTTTTCGTGCAGGCCTACAGCTTCGGCGTGATCATCGACGATGTGTCGATGACACATCTTGGTCCTGATCAGTGGGCGGCACATATCGAGAACTATTTCGAGGCTTGCGTTTTCGACCAATCGGTGGCGAAGGCTTCAACGAAGTAAAGGCGATTTCCACTGGGTAGCCCCCTCCGGAGCGGCGGGGGCTCCGGGCCCTTGCCGGATAGGCAGGAAGTGGGTAGCGGCTATCCTGCCCGATGAGAAATATTTTTGGTTCAAGCGGGTTGGGTCCGGTTGCGGTGCTGGCTGGTGGTGGTGCTTCGGCGCTGTTGTTGGCACTCACGGCCGGTCCGGGAAGTGCGACGACGACGCTGACGGTCGACACACTCACCGATGGCGTGGCGAATGCAACAGATTGCTCGGCACCCGTAATTGATTCGTGTTCGTTGCGCGACGCGATCGCGGCGGCCGCGGATGGTGATGTGATCGTGTTCGAGGCCGGTCTGGTCGGAACGAGCACGTTGACCGAGGGCAAACTCTTTGTGGAGGTTGGCCTGACGATCACCGGGGCCGGTTCGGACCTGCTCACGATCGACGCCGATGGCAACTCGGGGGTGTTCTATATCGGTTCAGCGGCAAGCGACGTGACGGTCTCCGGTATGAGGATCACCGGCGGCGGAGGCAACAGCACAACTGGCGCCGGAATCGACGCCTACAACTCTGGATCGCTCGACCTTGTCGATGTCGATGTTTCCGGCAATGCGGCAAGCTACGGGGGCGGGGTCTATGCGACCGGTACCGGTTCGTTCTCGATGACCGACTCGACGGTCTCGAACAACACGGCAGGTGTCGGCGCTGGCGGTCTTTACCTCGCCGGAAGCCTCACCGACGTACTTTTCACCCGCAGCGTGATCTCCGGAAATACGGCCAGCCAGGGCGGCGGCGGCATCGTCAGCTACAACTCCGGCGATGTGGCGCTGGTCGATTCCAGAGTCACCGGCAATACGTCCTCCACCGGCGGCGGCGGGAAGCTTATGCAAGGCGGCAACCTTGTTGTCGATGGTTCGGTTTTCGACGGCAATACGGCCCTCGGCGGCGGAGGCATCTACAGCAACAATGTTGGCTCGGTGACAATCACGGACTCGACATTTTCAGAGAACACTGTCTCCGGTAACGCTGGAGGCGGTGCCCTTTACTTTGCCACTACCGGACAGGAGATCTTGATCTCGAATTCGACCTTCGAGTCGAACAGCGGCGCATCGTGGGGTGGGGCTCTCGATTTCGATGCCGACGATCAGGTCGTGGTGATCAACAACTCGACCATCGTCGGCAACACCGCCAGTCGACAAGGCGGCGGAATCTGGAAAGAAACGGGCGGGTCGCTCACGATCAATCAGAGCACGATCACCGAGAACGATGCGGCGATCGCCGGTGGCGGCATCTTTCTAACGGCCGCCAGTGGAGGAACTGCAGCGGCGACAGTGGTGCTGTCTGGTTCGATCGTGTCGGCGAACACTGCGA
>WLFD01000075.1 GCA_009703925.1 Actinomycetota bacterium
GAGATTCGCATCGAGAACGGGTCCACCATCACCGGCCCGGGATCAGCCGATCTCACCATCGATGCGAATCAGGCATCGCGGGTCTTCGTACTCAACGGCACTGGCGAGGATTTCACCATCAGCGGCCTGACACTGACGAATGGTGTGACGCAGGTTTCCGGTGACAACGGCGGCGCGCTCTACGCAGCCCTGGCGCGCGACATCGTCCTCGACGACATGGTGTTCGACGCGAACTCTGCTCCGTTCCGTTCAGGACAGGGTGGAGAAGGTGGAGCTGCGTGGTTTGGAAACACCGGATCGCTCACGATGAGCGACGCAACCTTCACCGACAATCAGGCAGATCTGACCGGGGGCGCGCTCTTCATCACGAGCGATGGCAACGTCACCATCACCCGGACGACGGTGACAGGAAACACGACTGGCCAGCGCGGCGGCGGGGTCTACATCTTCCGGTACGACTCCTACGAACTCGTCGATCTCTCCATCTCCGACTCGACATTCTCGAACAACGAAGCCTCACAGGGGGGAGGTGGTGCCTACATCGCTTGGGGTGGAGGCGGATCGGTATCGGTCCAGGGCACCACGTTCTCGGGGAACTCGGCGAAACGCAACGGTGTGGGTCTGTCCATCGCTGGCCGACTGGCTCCCGTATCGATCGACAACTCGACGTTCACATCAAACGTGGGCCCATCGGCCTATGGACGCCAGTATGGCTACAAGGGCGGCGGCGCGTACGTGTACTACGCGGCGTCAGTGACGGTCTCCAACAGCACCTTTGATTCGAACACTGCCTCGGCGTCGGGAGGCGGGCTCGGTGTCGGTCGATGCGGTCCGACGGTTGTGAACAATTCGACGTTCACGGGTAACACCAGCCTCGAAACCGGAGGCGGAATTGGCGCCTACAACACCGACCTCACCATCAATCAGTCGACGATTTCCGCGAACACGGCGGCTGCATCTCCCGGAGCTACAACCGGCGGTGGAGGCGGCATCTATCTCTACGGATCGGATTTGACGCTGTCGGGCTCCATCGTCTCGGGCAATACGAACGAAGATCCATCGGTCACTGTCGGTGCAGACATCGAGTCGAACCAGCATGGCTATCTCTACCTTCGTAGCGCTTCGTCGATCTTGGGCCATTACCCCGCCGGAGACCTTGACGATCTCGGCGGAAACATCATCAGTTCCAATCCCGGTCTCTACGCGCTGGCCGACAACGGTGGTCCGACCCGGACGATGGCATTGATGGCGAGTTCGATAGCGATTGACGCGGGCCCCAACCCCATCGCGTCATTCGTCGGAAATTTGTACGACCAGCGCGGCGCATCACGGGCCACGGGTGGCGGGGCCGACATCGGGGCCTTCGAATACGGAAGCACTCCGGTCCCGACGAGTTCGACAACATCCACCACGAGGCCGGCCACCACCACGACGAGTTCGACTTCGACCACGTCGACATCCACATCCACATCGACAACGACATCGACAACGACCTCTACAACCTCGACCACGGTCCCACCGTCGACTTCCACGTCCACATCGACCACAACGACATACGTTCCGCCGTCGACATCGACCTCGACAACGACGTCTACAACCTCGACCACGGTTCCACCGTCGACTTCCACGTCCACATCGACCACAACGACGTACGTTCCGCCGTCGACGACCACGACGACGTACGTTCCACCTTCGTCCACGACCTCGTCGTCGGTACTGCCGTCATCGACGACCACCTCGTCGACAGTCGTCCCGTCGACGTCCACAACGACGCCGTCCTCCTCGTCCACCACCATCGACGTGACTCCGGAAACACCGACCGTGCCCAGTGATGGCACGGTCCTGGAACTCGATGCCGGCGCGGCGGTCGTCATCGATGCGGACGGAGCGACGTCAAGGGCTCCTGTGGTCACCACCGGACCGTCGAGTGTTCTCGCCGGCTCGACGACCTTCGGCGCGGAATTGACCGGCACAAGTGCCTCGGCCGACGGCCGGGTGACGTTCACTGCCGGTGGCCGCGGCCGGGTGAGGGGTTTCGGATTCCAGCCCGGGACGACCGCTTCGGTCTGGATCATGTCGACACCTGAACGGTTGGGAATCGCGACAGTGGGGAGTGACGGGTCGTTTGTGCTCGACGTCGCCATTCGCTCAGGTCTTGACGGCGCCAATCACACGATCCAGGTCCAGGGAATCGGCGCGCAAGGGTTGTCCCGCGCGATCGCGACCGGCGTCCTGGTGGCAACGAAGACCTCGCTACCGGTCACCGGCGGCGAGTCCGGATTTCCGATGGCTCTTGGCGGTGCTCTTTTGCTGAGTGGAGCCGGACTGGCACTGACCGCACAAACACGACGCCGAATGGTCGGCCGCACTTCAGGGAGTACGAACAGATGACACCGATACGCACCGATACCGAACGTGATGCGCCCAGGTGGCGGCTCCGCAGCGGAACCATCATCGGCGGCGCAGTTGCGCTTGCCGGCAGTTCCGCCGCCGGTCTGCTCGCCCTGAGTGTCGGGACCAGCGCGGCCTCGACGACCCTCACGGTCGACACCCTCGACGACGGGGCCGCGAACGCGACCGATTGCAGCACGCCGGTCGCGAACTCCTGCTCACTACGTGACGCCGTTGCTGCGATCGCCGCGGGCGACACCATCACCTTTGCTCCTGGGCTCACAGGAACCATCACGCTGACAAATGGCGAGTTCCTCATCGGTCATGGCGTCACCATCAGCGGACCCGGATCAGCGGACCTCGCGATCGATGCGGGCCAGACGTCGAGAATCTTCACGTTGAATGGTTCGGACCTCTATGACGACATGACCTTGAGTGGGCTCACGCTGGAGAATGGCCGAGCAGGAACCCTGTATTCACGCGGCGGCGCGTTGTACGCACCGCACGCTCGCAACATTGTCCTCAACGACATGGTGTTTGATGGAAACGGGGCATTGCAGAGGGGGAAGGGTGGCGGAGCCTCCTTTTCGAACGACGGATCACTCACCATCACCGACTCGAGTTTCACGAACAACGAGTCCCATTTGGGTGGCGGTGGTATGTATACGAAGGGCCAAACCGAGGTCACGCTCACTCGCACCACGATCTCCGGCAACTCGTCGACGAACTTTCGCGGTGGTGGCGCCACGTTTGTCTCCACCAACTCGAATCAAGACGTGAATCTGAACATCATCGATTCAACGATTTCCGATAACACCGCGGCCGCAGAGGGTGGCGGTGCTGCGATCGTGTGGCAGGGCCTCGGATCAGTCTCGGTTACGGGATCAACGGTTTCTGGCAATTCATCGAAGCGGAATGGGTCGGGTCTGTACATCGCCCTCGCTGACACTGTCACCATCACCGACACCGACATCACCTCGAATACCTACCCAACTAGCGAACCGGTCAATGCCCACAAAGGTGGCGGCGCGTTCATCGGCAACGCCGACGACGTCACGATCACGGGCGGAAGCTTCACCTCCAACACCGCGCGCTATGAGGGTGGCGGCCTTGCAGTTACGTACGCATCCTCAGTGTCGATCACGGGAACGACCTTCGACTCAAACACGAGTCAGAGCGCCGGCGGGGGTGTGTGGCTCTACATGAACGACGACGTCGAGCTGACCGATGTGACAATCACAAACAACTACGCGAACGCGCAAGGCGCGGGAGCAAAGATCATTGCTTCCGGTAGTTCTCCACTGACCATTTCGAATTCCACGCTCTCGGGGAACGATTCGCATTCCTCCGGAGGCGCGCTGAGTCTCTACAGCGAAGCGAACTATCTCGCACCGTTCACCATCAACAATTCGACGATCACAGGAAACAATGCCGACGACAAGGGTGGGGCGATTTTTGCCAAGTACGCCACCCTCGTTCTGAATCAGTCGACGGTCTCGCAGAACACGGCCGGCTACTTCGATGACTATTTGTATGTGCATGGCGGAACCGGCGGCGTGTACCTCTACGGAGGGTCTTTGATGATGTCGGGAACGATTCTCTCTGGAAATACCAATGTCACGGGTAGTCAGTCGAGCTTCGATGCGGACCTTGCTTTCGATGGTGGTGCGACAGTCCAGAGTTCGCGTTCGATCCTTGGCGCCGAACTTGATGGCGTGATCACCGATCTCGGCGGAACGATCTTCAGCGATGATCCCGGTCTGTCTGCCTTGGCCGACAACGGAGGGTCGACCGAAACGATGGCGCTGAAGTCCGATTCGGTCGCGCTCGATGCTGGACCTGATCCGGTGGCGACCTTCGTGGGCAACCAGTTCGACCAGCGTGGCGACGGGTATGTGCGCGACGTCGGCACCATCGTCGACATCGGCGCTTTCGAATTCGGCGCCGGTCCTCCGCCGACAACCACTTCGACGACTTCGACCACATCGACAAGCACGACATCGGAAGCAGCTCCGCTCGATCCCGACGTTGTGGTTCCGATCTTCACCGGTTGAGGGTTCAGAACAACTGCGCAAGCGCCTCGGTGATGTAGTTGAGGTCACCACGGAATGCGATGTGCTGATCGGGCCGGACCACGAGGGCCTGATCGGCACCAAGTTCGAACACCTCGGTCCAGATCGTCGGGGGGATCTCGGCGACGGCCAGCGCCATCGTCGATCCGATCTCCGGGAGCGGGCTGCTCTGCTTCACGAACAGGGTGGGTCGCTCGGGGTCGACGAGATCGAGGGTCGAGACTCCGTTGCCGATCCAGGCATGGGGCACGCGCCCGCCTGGTCGGGTGGACGGCACGTAGTCGCGCGCCGGCTCCTCGAGCACGGGCGCGTCGGTGCTGTCCGTGATCATCAGATCACCGTCGTACACGTAGCCGAGCTGGAGACCCAGCAGGTCGAAGTGGATCGCCTGGTTCGCTATGGCGGCAACGACGCCGGCCCGCCGCACCGGATCGGCCAGGGAGTCGATCATCGATTGCTGCGATGCGGCGATGTCCTCGTTGAATCCGAATGCAATCGGGATCTCGATCAGTTTGAACGCATTGAGCAGTGATTGATCCGAGTTGAATTGTGCGACCGGTCGTCGCTCCGTTTCGTAGGTATCGAGGATCGAGGTTGGTGCCCAACCCGCCTCGACGGCCCCGATCTTCCACATCAGGTTGTGGACATCGGCCACACCTGTGTTGAGA
This sequence comes from Actinomycetota bacterium, assembly GCA_009703925.1. Classification (GTDB taxonomy): domain Bacteria; phylum Actinomycetota; class Acidimicrobiia; order Acidimicrobiales; family Acidimicrobilacustridaceae; genus Acidimicrobilacustris. The sequence continues at coordinate 5,132 of WLFD01000075.1, forward strand.
CCCAAGCCGCCAGTGGGGGGAAAGCGATGCGCGGAATCGCCAACGAGGAAGGTTCGCTCATCTCGATAGCGCTCAGCGATCTGTGCGCTCATGTGCCAAGTGGAAACTTCCACAAATTCGTAATCGAGTTCACCCTCTACAGCCGCGTTGATGATGTCGCGGCATCGATCTTCGTCAAAGGATTCGAACGGTTCGAGCTCGGGATCAAACGGATGCATGTACACCCATTCCGAATCGATCGAGTGAGCGACGAATGTTCCGCCACACGCTGGGTCGGCGACGAAATAGAGAATGCCGCGATGTTCGCCGACCAACGATCGCAGGTCAGCCTTGATATGAATCGTGAGGAACGACTGAATGGAACGAGGACCAATCGGTTCGATGTTCAACGAGCGTCGGACGGGGCTCGCCGCTCCATCGGCGGCGAGTAGGTACTTCGCCCGAACGGTGGTGCGCCCGTCGGGGCCGTCGACATCGACAATCACATGATCGAGGGTCTGATGGCACGACACCCACGAGTGTGAGTAGCGGACATCGCCGGCACCGTCGAGGAGTAAGGGCTCGAGTCGGTGCTGGCTCAGGTTCCGCAACGGCGTGGGCGTGATCGACAGCATCTCGTCGCCCTGACGCTCGTAGGGCAGGGAGGCGATGAGTTCACCACCGAGGCGGCTCACCCAGTGCACCATTCCGGAATCCTCGGGAGAGGCGGTGGCGGCGAGGATCGTGTCCATGTCGACACCGGCCTGTCGCCAGATTTCGAACGTTCGGGCGTTGATTGCGTGGGCGGCCGGGGAACGCTGCGGACCATCACGCTGCTCGAGAACGACACAGGTGAGTCCGAGTTGTTTGCACAAATGAGCTGCGGTGAGACCGGTAGGACCGGCTCCAACGATGAGAACGTCGACCGAGTCCTGCGCCGTCATCAAAAGACGCCTTCGTAACTTCCGCCGTCGAGCTGAAGGTTTTGCCCGCTGATGTAGCCAGCGTGCGCCGAACAAAGGAATGCGAATGCATCGCCAAACTCCTCGGGTCGACCAAGGCGACCAGCGGCGATTGTCGCCACCTGCTCGGCTCGAGCCTCCTCGAACGTGATGCCTTTGATGGCGACGACGATCTCCGCCATCTGTAGCTGGCGACCGGTATCGAAACGTTCGGGCAGCAACTGGTTGACGGTCACGTTGTGCTTCGCGACATCTTTCGAGAGCGCTTTGAGAACGCCGGTGAGACCCAGTCGCGGACCATGCGAGAGGCTCATCACCGGATTCGGCGACTTCACCATCGCGGAGGAGATCGCCACGATGCGACCGAAGTTTCGTTCGCACATCCCGGGAACAACACGCTGCACGAAGAGAATCGGGGAGATCATCGTGCGCTGTGCCGTCTCCGCCCACTGCGCCTCGGTGATGGTGTCGAACAGGGCAGGTGTCGGGCCTTCACCGTTGAGTAGCACGATGTCGGGTTCCGGACAGGCCGCCAGAAGGGCATTGTGCACCTCGGCGATGGTGGAATCGCCTACGACACCGGTGACTTCGACACCATGGGCAGCACGAAGCTCGGTCACCGCGATGTCGACATCAGTCGCGGTACGACCGTTGATGACGACGTTCACCCCTTCACGGGCGAGGCTTTCGGCACAAGCGCGGCCGAGACCGCGGCTCGAGGCCAGGAGAATCGCGTTTCGTCCAGCGATACCCAGATCCATGTCAGATCCTCACTTGAGGCCGAGCGCTTCGCGCGCCGCTGCGATGACGTCGGCATCGGCCGGGAAGAAGAACGATTCCGGTTCCTTGGGACCCCACACGGCGAAGGGTGCGTGACCGTCGGCGCCCTCCCAGTCGCGGCGACCGAAATCGCGGTCCCAGGCATCAGCGTCGGTGATCTGGTCCATGTCGGTGAAGAACTCGAACATGGTGCCGGCCGGGTCGAGCAGGTACCAGAAGACGTTGGAACCGAGATAGTGGCGCCCGACGCCAACGACGTGTGCATCGGGATTCTCGTCGACGACAGCCTGCCCGGCTTTGCCGACTGCATCGATGTCGTCCATCTCGAGCGCGTAGTGATTGATGTAGCTGGTGGTGCCGGGCTGGATGAACAGGTTGTGATGGTCCTGTTCGACGCGTCCCATGGTGGCGAGGCCACCAAGAACCTGATCGGAGACGCGAAAGCCGAGGCCGTCGATGATGAACGCTGTTGCATCAGCAAGATGCGGTGTGGCCAAGACGACATGACCGAGTCGGCGGGGCACCCGGAGTGATTCTTCGAGTACCGCTTCGGCGCGGTCGTTGGTTCGCTGCGTGTCGCCGACGTGATTCCATGCCCGTCGTTGCGATGGCGAAAGCGGATGCTGTGCACCGACATCGATAACGACCCGGTGGTTGAACACCGGATCGATGCATGTGAGTGTCGTGCCGCTGATGGTGGAGTCGACACCCATGGAACCGATGCGGGCCGCGATGTCGGCGAGGTCCTGTTCGGTCTCGCAACTGAGATGGAGTTCCGACATGTGGCGGTACGAACCTTCGGCAATGCGCATCTGAACGGGACGATCGACGGTGCCAAGTACGCCTTGTGCGGTCTGAAGGAGCCCGTGACGCAGCCAGAAATCGTTGAGTTCCGCCGGGTCGGGCACGCACATCTCGATATCGAGCAGTCCGTTAAGTGCCATCAGTCGGTCGCTTCGATGTAGTCGCTGACCCGCACACATCGGTTGGTCATGGTTCCTATGCCTTCGATCGTGGTGGTGATGACATCGCCGTCGGCCAAGAACTTCAACTGGGCCGCCCCGATGCCTTCGGGGGTTCCGGTGAAGATCACGTCGCCGGGCACGAGCGTGGTGATCCGGGACAGGTAGCTGATCAACGCGGGCACATCGAAGATGAGGCTCGCTGTCGTGTCGTCCTGACGAATCTCACCGTTCACTTCCGTGACTATCCGCAGGTTGTCCCGGTTCTCGAACTGGTCGATCGATACGAGCACCGGACCCGTGGGGCCGAAGGTATCGAAAGATTTTGCCAGATCGAAATGGGGAGGAGCGGCCGCGAATTGGGCGGGACGGTCGGAAATGTCCTGACCGATCGTGAGGCCGGCCACGTGGTTCCACGCGTCGGCGCGCGCGATGTCTTTGCCGCCTCGTCCGATCACGACGACGAGCTCGCCCTCGTAGTCGACGCCGTCGCTGCGCAGCTCGACGTTGGCGTCGGGCCCGACGAGACAGGACGGGAACTTCGTGAAGACCAGGGGCACGGCCGGAACCTCCATGCCTCCTTCGTCGGCATGGGCCTGGTAATTGAGACCGACGGCGAAACATTTCTGCGGTCTCGGAACCGGAGGTCCGATGTCGGCCCCGGCGATCGACCCGGTCGGAACCGCTGCGTCGATACCGGTGGCGAGTGCCGAAAGTTCGTCGAACCGGGCAATGGCAGCCATCGGGTCGGGACCGAAGTTCCCGGCGCCGAGTGTCTCGAGATCGAAGTACGAGTCGCCCTGGACGAGCGCGGCACGTCCGCCGATGTTGGCCAATCTGAATCCCATGGGACCTCCCCGGTCGAAGCCTGTATCCTATAGGACAGCTCGACAAGTGCATGTGGGAGACTTCGGTCATGGGGATAGTCAATGGGGGCGATCAGCCGATGACCCGGTCCGAATGGGCCGACAAGCAGCTTCGGTCGGCAATTTTGAGCGGCGCGATCCGGCCGGGTGAGCAACTCGTGATCTCCACGCTGGCCGAGCAACTGGGCGTGTCCGCCACCCCGCTTCGGGAAGCTCTCCGCAATCTTTCCGCCGAGGGTCTCGTGGAACTCCAGCCCCACGGCTCCGCGAGGGTCGCGAGCGTCGACCTCGCCGAAGCTGTCGACCTGTACGAGATGCGCATCGCTCTCGAACCGATGGTTCTCGAGCGTTCAGTTGCCAAGTCAGACAAGGCCTATCGCACGCGCGTCGAGACGGCGTGGGACGAGATGGTGGCGGAGCAGGGCTTGACGATCCTTCCGCACCTCAACTTCCACAGGGTTCTGTTGAGCGGCTGCGATTCGACATGGATGATGAAGGTGGCCGACATGCTGGCCGACCGCAGCACGCTCATGATGGTCATCGAATTCGCGTCGCCACCGTCGGCCTACGACGTCAGCAAGGCTCATCGTCGCCTCTACGAGCTCGCCATGTCGGGCGACGGTGCAGGCGCAGCCGGTGAATTGGCATCGCACCTCGGGAGCACCCTCGGCCGCTTCAACCGGTTGCTCGCCGAAGCGGCTGCAGAACCGGCCATCCCGAGCTGAAACCGGCTTCGGCCGCCCGGATTCAATCGGCGATTCGGGCCTGTTCAACTCGCTTTTCGGCAAGCGCGACATAGTCGGGATCGATGTCGAAGCCCACGTAGTTGCGGCCTGTCCGGACAGCGGCGATGGCGGTCTGACCGGCTCCCATGAACGGGTCCAACACGGTGTCTCCCACATAGGTGAAGAGTTCAATGGCCCGACGCGGCAATTCGGCGGGGTATGGCGCCGGGTGCCCTACGCGCTTGGCCGACTCCGGGGGGATCTTCCATGTGTCGAGCGTCCAGGCCATGAAGTCCTCGGGCGTGATCGAATTCTCGAAGGGGAGACCCTTCTCCTCGCGCTGCGATCGCTTGAGGGCTCTGTCGAAACGACCCTTGCTGGCGATGATGATCCGTTCGGTCAGATCGCGAAGGACCGGGTTGGCCGCCGAGGCGTAGGAACCCCAGGCGCAATTGCCCGATGCCCCATCCGCCTTGATCCACACGATTTCGCCCCGCAGGAGGAAACCGAGATCGTCCTGGAGAATGGTCGTGACATCGCCGGCGAGGGAGCGATACGGCTTGCGGCCCAGGTTCGCAACGTTGATGGCGATGCGGCCGCCCGGCTCGAGGACGCGCCAGCATTCGGCGAACACGTCGCGGAGCATGACGAGATAGTCGACATAGGAGGCGGGTACGTGACCTTCACCAAGTTCGGCTTCGTAGGCCTTGCCGGCAAAATACGGTGGCGATGTCACGACGAGAGCCACGGAATTGTCGGGGACGGCCGAAAGATCGCGCGAATCGCCAGCGAAAATGGTGTTCTTCACGGGGCATTCGACGACGGTCGAATCGGTGAGAAGTGTGGGCGCCGGGAACCTCTCATAGAACGACGTGGAGTCGTGGTTTTCCCGCTTCGACACCCCGAACGCAGAGGTGGCGGTCGCGTCGCGGTTGCGTCGTTCTGCCATGCGCTGCAAACCCTACCGGTCCGCGCGAACGCGGCCCTGTTGTTCGCCGACGAATCCGAAGTTGTCGGAATTGTCGGAGCGTCCGCGTTCGTGAACGCCGATCCGGCATCGGTTCTACGATGCCGACACGGGTGACGTACCCGTCGAGGAACGCGGAAGGTTCGATTCATGGCATATCCCGAAAACATCGGCGCAATCGATCTCATGATCGGCTTTCCCTTCAAGGACAAGAAAGCGGTCTACGAGTATCTGAAACCCGGCATCAAGGACGCCGGTTCCGACGATCTCGAGATGCCTGCGGCGTACATGTTCAAGGACGTTCCGGCCGAGGCCGAAGCCGACGCCGATCCCATCGAGGTCGGATTCGGCGAGATGAACAAGTGGGGCGTGGCCGGCGGCCTTTTCGGGCTCTCACCAACATCGATCGAAGCGCAGAAGCGCTACCCGGGACGCGTGTTCCTCAGTCTCGAAGTCGATCCCAACGAAATCACGACGACGGTTCGTCGCATCCGCGAAGCGCATGCCGATCACGGAATCAAGGCCGTGACGACCTTTCCGGCCGGATGCATTCCGCAGGTGCCGGTGAGCGATCGCCGCTACTACCCGATCTATCAGACCTGCATCGACCTCGACATTCCGATCATCGCCAACGCCGGCATCCCTGGGCCGCGCTTTCCCGCCGAATGTCAGAACGTCATGCACTTCGACCAGGTCTGTTATGACTTCCCCGAGCTGCGCATCGTCATGCGTCACGGGGCCGAACCTTGGGAAGAGCTCGCGGTGAAGCTCATGCTCAAGTGGCCCGGGCTCTATTACATGCCGAGCGCGTTCGCTCCGAAGTACTACCCCGAGGCGATCATCAAGTACGCGAACAGCCGCGGCGCCGACAAGATCATGTACGCCGGCTACTACCC